>JAGLYR010000196.1 GCA_023132135.1 Candidatus Eiseniibacteriota bacterium
TCCAGTCCTTCCGGCGCTTCCCGTAGTTCGTGGCGTGCATGATCTCCCGGATGTAGAAGGTCCGGTTCTCCAGGAGCGTCCGGCAAGCTTCACACGCGCCCACAACCTCATCGAAGGTGCATTGCTCTTCACCCATGTCCAGCAGCTCCTGGTAAGCCGCTTGAGATTGGGCGCGAGCCACTTCAGTCCGGGCGATCCGGCGGAAATCGGTTCCGTAGTCTCCGGTCTTGTCCAGGAGCTTCTGGCGGATCAGGAACGGGTGGCGCCCGACCTCCCGCTCAGCCAGGAGCGTCTGGCGGATCAGGGTCTTCACCTTCTGGCATTGCCCCCGGATCTCACCGAAGCTGTACTCCCGCAGCCAGTTCAGTTCAAGCGGCCGCTTCCTGGTCCGAGCGCCGGCCGAGAACCAGCCTTCCTTCCGCAGCATCTGCTGCATCACCCGCTGCCCCAGGAGGAACGCACGGGCCGGGAAATCCATCGCTTTCGGAATGGCTCTCTTGTCCAGCGGGACGGTGTAGATCGCCTGCGGGTGACGAAGAACCCCCCTCTTCACCTGCTTGGCAACCTTCTCCACATACCCAGGGGTCTTGACCGTAAGCATGATCCCGTTGACATACCCATCCATAAGCTTTTCGATCTCGGGCAGTCCCAGCTCACCGGGGAGCTTGCCGGCCCCCGGAGGGAGAGACTTCAGGATCCCCGGAATGTCGTACTCCGCCGGCGTGCCGATCTTGGCACAGATGGCATCCACCATTGCCCGGAGGATCCGGCGGATCTCGGCCTCCCACTCCAGAGCCATCTCTTCCGTGGCCGCATCGTCAAACTGGTCAGGCAGGAGCATACCGGCCACGGAGAGCGCCTTGGCAACTCTATTTGCTCCTGCCTTCACTTTTCCCGGCGGTTTCTTATCCGGCCGTCGGGGGACGGGCTTCGCCGGCTTCACAGTCTTCCCAGAATCAGGTTTCCCGCTTGCCGTGGGGGGTTCCCCCTTGGGCCGTTCGCTCACACCGCCACCCCCATCTCCCGACGGCTGCCCCTGAGCGCCCTGCTGTGCCTGGAGTGCTTCCTGCTTCGCCTTCTCCTTGATCTGCTCGATTTCCTGCCACTGTCTCTCGTCCAGAGGATCCAGCCCGGCCAGGTTCCGCTTCTCGTTCTCACTCCAGAGAGTTGCGTAGAAGTACCCGGCATCCGTGAGCGTCTTCGCCCGGCCAGCGGAGGCCGTATCGTCCTTCTTGTGGTCAAGGTTGAACTCGAACTTGAACTCGTCACCCCAGAAGTGTTGCACCACATCAGTCACTTCGCCTGCCACAAGCGTCAACAGCGGCTTCAGGCCGAAGTCTGTACTGGTATCCCGGGCCGGCTGATCCGACGCCTGGAAGAGCGCGCCGCCCTGCTGTTGGTGATCTGCAAGACCAATCTCTTTAAGTGGGATCTGGAAAGCCGCGCAGACCAGCCTGGTCAACCAGCCCAGATATTCGTGGAACTGCATATCCTTGGGAGACCTGTGGAACGGGACGAACTGTGGCGGCGTGGGCGCGTGAGTAATGTCGGGCCTGTAGCCACCGCCCATGATCGGCAGTGACCAGCCGTTGAGCATCTCGTGTTCCCAGAAGTACCGGAAGTAGGTCGTGTCTTCCTGTGTGGCCGCGGACCCCAGGTACAGAAGTCCCTCCGGGATCTTCGGACCGTAGAAGTAGTCAGCGTTGAAGCGCGCCCCGTGAACCAGCGCGGTGACAGCCGTTATGAGCATCTCGACCGTGGACACTCCGTAGCCGGCCATTGAGATGTGCGTGGTAGGATTCTGCATGATGTAGAGAAGAGACGGCTTCTTCAGCTTACCCTTTGGCTGCGCCGGCATCCCTATCGGTCCAAACCTGCCAAGGACCTCATGGTTGAGCATCTGGAGATACGGTGTCTTCTTGTCCAGAACACCCTTCCTGTCCAGAAGGGGCCGGATCGTTGCGCCGTCCATCGCCACAAACTCTCCGAAGCCACCAACCACAGACGGGACAATCTGGATCGCACCGGCGTCAAGAACCAGAGTATCGTCCACCGCCTTCTCCAGCGTGCGGGAGAGGGTATCCTTGTTCCGGTTCTTCCGCTTCAGAAGTCCTTCGATCTCCTTCATTTTCTTGGTCTGTTCGTCCGTCGGCTCCGCCTTCTCGTCCACCAGCACTACGCGCCACTTCGCCATGCGCATCTGGGTCTTCCGGTACTCAATGGCAACCCGGATCGGCTCACAGGCATAGCTCAGCCGGCGGAGAATCATGTGATCGACAATCGTGGGCTTCATGCGCCCCTTGTCGTAGGCGTAGTCTATGTCCTTCGGATTTATGAGTGTGCCGACGATGTTCGAGATCCGGGAGTTGGCCTTGTGCTGGTCCAGCGATTTCGTCAGCATCGCGCTCTGCTCTTCGAGCACCCCTACTTGTGTATCTCGTCGGGACTGGCCCTGTTGCTCAACCCAGTTGTCCGTCTGGGCGCTGGCGTCGGCGCTGTCGTAGATTGCGCTCTTCAGGTCGAATGGTGTTCCCACGGGTCCGCTCCTTTTTCCTACGCAACAACCAACGCACGCTTCGTGAGGCCGGTCACGCGCTCTTCGGCAAGCATCGCGTAGCCGTTGGCATGGGCGAAGTGATCCGGGCCGCTTGCCGCCATCGTCTCTCGCGTGGTGTCCCGGTCCGGGTCATACGTTTTGATAAGCTGTAAGTTCGCATGGTGCTGGGCGAAGGGAATCAGCCGGTCACAACGGTACGGGAGGTCAAGCTGGTGTGTTATGATCTCATGGCAGACCAGCTTCAGGTGCGAAGTCCGGTGAACCGTCACCTTCGCCTGCTTCGGTTGCCATGCCGGACGGTAGACCTTCGACCCCATCTCTGAAGAAGGGTAGAAACAGGAAAAGACCTTCCCGGGAAACCAGTTGAAGAGCATCTGGTTCCGGTCCCTGCCATAGCCGGCGTCGCAGACCAACAGCTCTCCGCCAAGTATCTTAAACAGCTCCGCAACTCGCTTCGGGTGCTCCAGGGGATTCTTCGCGTCGATCATCTCAATGTAGAGCAGCCGGCTGCGACCTTCATACGGCCCGCGAGCCACAAACCACGACACGTCGCCCCAGTCTACCCCACAGGCAACCCGGCCATGCGTCCACGGCCCCCTTGAACCGTCTACCCAGCCCAGGTCTTCGTTGCAGCATTGGAAGACCATCTCTTCGGTGAGAGTGACGTCCTCGGAGACAAACGGCTCGCCCAGCACTTCGTTCCGCCACTGATTCTCGAACCGGAAATCATCCCGCTTGTCCTTCAGTTTCTGGGCAGAGATCCACGGCGCCATCGTCTGACTGATCTTCCAGCTTGAACGCCGGGGCAGCACAGACGGATTCAACGGTATCCAGTGGCCCCCGTGGTGGCCCTGTGTGGCATTCAGGTGAACGGAGCGATCCATCGGCAGGCCACACTTCGGACAGCCGAAGTACCACTTGTCTCCGGGGCCGGCGAAGAAATCCTCCGATCGCTTGCCGGCAGGAACACCCAGGATACAGTCGGGCCATTCGATCTGACCCTCCCAGCCACAGGAACACTTGTAGTGCCATGTGTGTTGCGAGCCGCTCAGGAAGCGGCCATGAATCAGCGTCCGGGGCATCGTCGGCGTGGAAATCCGGTGTTTCACCCCAAGCTCGGAGTGACTGGTGGATTCACTGAAGACCTGTTCCGACTTTGGGTTGGCAGCGTCAAACTCGTCGAAGGTGATCTTGTCGCAGGACGGTGATCTTCCGGCAAAGTCGCACCAGGAAGAAACCAGAGTGTAGAAGCTCGTGCCGAGTTGCTTCATGAGGACATTGTCGGCCCCGCCCGTGCTCTTGGCGTCCACGATCTTGCTGGTCAGATACCGGCTTTCCTTCACTGCCAGATTCAGGCGCTCCCGGCCGAAACGGTTGGAGAGCGAGTCAGTTGGGAAGACGTGCATGACCACGCTGTACGGGACCACGTCGCAGAGAAACAGGTTGTCATTCAGCTCCGTCTCGGAAATCTCCATCTGGCGGCTCTTCATGGTGTCCTTGTCCAGCGCCGCATCTGCCAGGTACTCGGGCAGATACGGCCGTGCGCCGCCGTGCATGTAGGAGAATGGCCGGCCCCGGAGCCTACGGACCGCGACAACCCATTGGCGAATATCCCCGTGAAGATATTGTTCCCGGCCCCTCACCGAAGATATGTTCGCCAGAGACCTACTTGCCCAGTCTTCCGGCAATGTCTGGATGTCCGACCAGACTTGATCGTAGGGACCCGAAGAGCTCTTCGAGTTGCGGACTGAGTTCTTTTGCATTCTGCGCCTTCTCTGTGAGGGCCAGAATTACCTCTGCATAGACATTCCCGCCGACCCCACCACCCCCGTCGCCGGCAGCGGGTGCGCTGCCCTTCTGTTCAACCCTGGCCGTGTCGATGATGTCACAGACGGCCTTCAGGTAGGCGGCTACACTTACATCGCCGTTCGCAAGCTGTGTCCCCAGATACCCAAGCGCCTCCGGAACCCTGTCAATGGCGTGGCTGGCTACGAAGGTCAGCGCCTCAAGACGGGCCTCTTCCGTCCTGACAATCCACTTCAGCCGCTCCTGCTCCAGCGCCCGGCGCGCCTCCCGGATCTGGCTGTCGAATTTTATCCCCCACGTCTGAAGCGTCTGAAGGCTCTTGGGGTGCTTCTTGAACTTGCCGACCAGCTCCTTCTGGATCTCCCGGAAGGATACCTCTGTTGCCATCAGGCGGATGAACTCGTCCAGGAGCCCCGGGCTGTATCTTTTCATCTTCATACCGGGAGAGGGTTGGAGGCTGTTCCCCCTCATGTGCGCCGGCACCCGCGGCCCCGGGCTCCGCTGCTTCTTCTTCCGTTTCCGGGTTTTCTTGTCCGGCCCCCGTGTCTTCTGCTGATTCATCTTCCTGTCCTCCGGCTCCATGAAGCAGGCGGCGAATCTCCGCCCGCGCCCTGGCTGATTCATCGCCAGTGAGTCTCACCCCGTCCATCCGTCGGCCCGTGTAGAGAACCAAGGCGGTTTCCCGGTAGTAGTTAGCGGCCTGAGCCAACCGTTCGTTGCTGCTCAGGATCGCCCGAATCAGATCCTCCGAATCACGGATGATACTCTGGGAGGCCCACATCAATCGCTGCTGGCCCCACATTAGAAACTCCAGCAATTCGGACTCGCGCCGGCTGCTTCTCACCCGGAATGGAGTTCTCCGCGGTGGGAAGTACGAACCCTTCTTCCTCTTCTTGCCCATTTCAACCCCCCGGTGGAAATGCGCCTACGGAAACGTACCTATCGTGTCCCTGTCCACAAGCTCGCGCGGAGCGCGGCCGCTCACGTCAGGGTGGATCCCCTCCCGAATCAGAACCCACTCGTCCAGAACTGTCTCCGGGGCCTTGTTCAGCCCCACATCCACAATCCGGCAGTACGCACGCCGGCCATTCATAATCATGTCATACACATAGGTAGTGGTATCGGCCTCACGGTAAGTAGTCTGACCATGCTTGTACTCTGTGTGGCCCTGATACCAGTTAAGCAGAACCCCACGGTCGAGCAGAAGCGTGTCGGGCTTCCCGCACAGGTGGTTCATGATGTGCCCAACCCGCCATGTCGAGTCCGCCGGCGGATCCCCTTGGTCCCAGTACCACCGGGGCCACCAAGTAACGTCCATCATGCGGTCGCGTGCCCCGCCAAGGCCAATGTAGACAGCCGTGGTCTCAGCGAGATAGACAAAGGGGGAGTCGGCGGCCCAGCCCCCGGAGTCGTGAACCGCATTGTGTATCCGCTCCGTGCGATACCCGACGTGCTGATCCCCGGTGAAGATGCAGTCGAAACCGCCCTGCTCCAGTTGCCAGCACCAGCCCGGGTCATACCGGGCATCATTCTGGTTCGGTCTCACCGCCTCATACAATTCACAGCCATAGATCGGCCGGTGGGCAGCCGCCAGCTTCCAGGAATCCGCCGGCAGCGTTACCGCCGCGTGTTGCACGAAGTTGTACTGGCGAGAGCCGGGGATCCCCAGACTATCATTCTCTCCGCCCTGGCCGGTGTAGCAACCATCGTGGGTGAAGCCGCCTACCACATTCTGAAGAGCCAGGAAGAAGAGCGCCCCGTTACCATAGGACACCTGATACCACGTCTCGGCTGCCAGGGGGTTTGCCCGACCGTCCGGCGGCACATAGGACTGAATCCCGTTCCAGCCAGCCGGCGCCCCCGACGGTTCCCAGTTGCCGCAATCTGGAAGCCACTCAATATCTGTACTCAGGTGATCGTCAATCGCATTGTGGTAGTCGGCCTGCTGGTCGTTGTCGATAATCATGTCGCCGCAGTCGAACAGGGCTATCGGGACCGGGTTCGTGAGAGCCGAGACCCAGTCCAGTTGTTGCTCCAGTTGCTCAATCCGCTTCGCGTTGGTCAGTCCCAACTGACCACCCGGCCCGTGGCCGCCCACATGAGCATCCGCAATGCCACAGATCCGAAGGCCAACCGTTCTCCGGGGAATCACCTGCTCTGTCAGTGATCCGCCCATGCCAAGGCCGCCGTCCATCCCCAGGAACATGCTCCCGGTGGATTCGGTCCTGACTGTGGAGGTGTCTACGTAGTCGATGATGAACTTCGGGCGCTTGGAAGTATCCACCGTGTACTCGGACGATGCATAGCCCCACGCCATTGCACACCGGCTACAGGTCTCCGCTTCCATCGTCCAATCATTCAGAAGATAGCCGGCAATCGTGAGAGAGTCGTAGCACGAATAAACCCACGGGCGGGTCAGATCAAAGGAGTGGTTTTCATCGGAGCCAACGTAGGTCATCACTTCATCACATGAGGATGTACGATCTCCGCACCCTTCCGGCTCATAGTAGTAGGAACGCTCTGAACAGCCCCACCTACACCATGACGAATCCGGGGTATAGCCTTCCCGGTAACACAGCCAGTTCGCTTCGTCCAGATCCGCAGCAACCCAATCGTTGTCGCCTACACCCCACCACGGGAGGTGACTGGTGGCAAAGTATCCCCGCGCAGTAACGGCGGCGCTTTCTATCAGGGTTGTCACCGGGCCAGTCGGATGTTCGAGAACACTCATAACAAGAGTGATGTGATTGATCGCGGCGTTTTCGGGGAGAATGTCTGCGAAGTCGCACCGAAGAAGTACCCGGCTGCTGTCGCTCTGGCAACCCGTGGCCTTGTGGATCCGCCCACACCAGAGGGTGTCATCGGCCCCAAAGTTCAGGGTGTTGTAGCCGCTACAGATCCAGGTGTCCTCGATGCCATTGTAGAGCGGATCCGGCGATACCCCGTTCTGGAGCACAAGACTTTCGCCTTCGGCCTTGTCGGAATAGCCAAACAGCAAAGCCAGAAGCAGGAGAGATCCCACCGCCAGCGCAATACCCCATATCACGGTCCTTGTATCCCTCCGGCGCATCGCCGTCTGTGTTTCCTCAGTCTGCTCAACTTTGCCCCGCTCCCGTGCCTGGCGGAGTCGTTTCCCCTTGCCCATACTAGAAGCCTCCGCGTAGAACCACGTCAGCCGTGCCCCCACTCTCGCCGGACTTCACCCGGATTGAATCCACAGCACAGCGTTTCCAGACCTGCCCTTCGCCGGCAATGAGCCTGATCCATCCCGTAGTATCCGAGTAGGCGCCGTAGAACTTGACCCAGAGTGTCCCGGCACGACAGATGAACCACGCTTCGTTAATCTGCTTCGAGAGATCGCCCGTGTCCACGGCGTACTTCGTGAAGGTGCTGGTCAGGTTCAGATCGGTGAGTACCCGCTCGCAGGGATAGGCCCCGGATACGGGAGGACCGAGACACGTATCGGCCTCGGCGGGTCTCAGCTCATTCATGACCGAACCTGCCACGACCAACAGGACGATCATGGTCCAGATAATGTCCCGATTCGAGACGCGTCGCATGGGAACCCCCTTTTTGCGTATCAGTACAGGAAGCATGTGAGAAAAAAACAGGGGCCGCACAGGAGCGCCTCTCGGCGACCGCACGGCCCCAAGCCCCGCCCGGCCCGGGTGGTACGGGGCAAACTGCTCCCATTCAGTCCGGGCCGGTGACTGTTTCGGTGGGTCGTTCTCTCGGTGTCAACATAGCCGAAACCGGAAGAACCGTCAAGTGCTCCTTTCTTCAGACAGGTCCAGGGCGGTTCCCGCCACTCTCGTCAACTGGAGTGAGAGCAGCGCGCCCTCGCCATTCAGTAGATACTTCAGAGCAAACGCAAGGCTGATCCCCTCGGTGGATCTGCGCATGATGGCAGACAACTCCCCGATGGGCATTAGGAGCTTTGCCGGCAGAGCAGCCCGCATCAGATTATGCAAATCTGTATTCGTGATCCCCGAGACTGCTTTCGACGTACCCCACGGGAACCGCTCCGCGCCCTCCGGTGCAGCGGCCAAGCCAACCTTCAGCCTCTCGATATTGGCCTGTTCGATGATCTTCCCGAGAAGCCAACGCAGGGCAGCTTGCGTTTCCTCGCCCAACGTAGCCGCACTCACATCAACCCCTGCCAGCACAATCAGCTCGTACTCACATCGGCGCATGAGTTCTCTCAGGTCCTCTCCGTAGAACCTCACCAACGTATCGCTCCTTATCTCGTCCATGCCCATCTCCCTTCTGGCAATGACTCGCGCCCTGCCTTTTGGATCAAGAAACAACTGTGGCAACCCATGGTCACACATGAAAGCCCTGGCAACCCTTTTCTCTAAATTCGTCTTCTCCGAATCCGTCACCGCAAGAGCCTCCATTCCGTCTCTTCCTACTTGTTATCCATATCGTAATACTTGTCCGTCAACCGCAGCTTCAACCAAGAGACAACACGGTGCTTCTGTCCATCCGTAAGTCCCCGCACTCCCTCAAAGACCCGGCGCATTGCCAGAATCTCCGGGTCCGGCTCCGGCACGTTGCGCCTTCCAAGCCTCTCAACCGGCGAGCAACACGGCCGGGGATCCACAACCCACTCAAGCGCCTCAACCATCGCGTACGCCAGATCCCATTGCTCGGTATTGAGAGTCCTCGTTGCCATTGCCTCACTCAACCGGGCCAGCTCCTTCTTCGCACGTTCACGAACAGCGTTTTTCTTCACTTTCACCTGTGCTCCCCCTTCCTTCCGGTGGGCCATTAGCCGACAAGAGACAACCGCCGCGGAGCTCGGCAACGTCCATCAGGAGAAGTTTGACCTCAACCGGCATCCCCATGCGCGTCAGATCGTTGTCAAGAATGGTAGCCGCTCGCTCCCCGAATTTCTTGAGGACCTCAGCATCCTTGCCGTATATCTCTTTGATATCCTCCACCTGCCGGAGCAGATCCTCAAGTCCCTCTTGGATCAGCCTTCCCTGGTCCCTCGGATCCGGTTTCTGCTGCTGAAACTTTCCCGCTGGCTCTGCCTCCGGTGCGTAGCGACCGACATCCCACAGAAGCACCAGTGCATCCTCTGTCCTTTCTGCTATTTTCCTGCGCCCTTCGTGGTGATTCGCTGTGGTGCTGCGATCTCTCCGGGCATCCATTACCCTATCGAACCGCCTCTGCGCGTCTGTTGCCACTGAGCCGACAAGCGCGAGAAGAGCGCGGCGGTCCTTCTGGTGTTGCTTCCTCAAGGCAACGCCTAGCCATTGTTGATTATCGCGTTGTTCTCGCTCCCGAATCTCATTCACTTGCTCGAACGTAGGTATCTTCATGACCTATCCTCCGGTGCGAACTTGGCTAGAGCGCGGACAATGTGTATGGCTTCGAGAACCTCAGATTCGACGAACGGGAAGCCCCCTGGATTAACGGAGAACCATTCTGCTGCCCGCGTTGCCACCGAATCAATGAGCGCGAGAAGGGAGCGTAGATACTTGGCCGCTGCCATTGCGTTGACCGTATCGCAATGCGCCTCCCATTGTTCGGCCAGATCCCGAATCCTCTGTAGTTCCTCCGGCTCCAGAATCTTCTCCGGCTCGTTATCGTTGCAATCGGGGCAGAAGGACGCGTGGTATTCCCTCGACAAGCTCACCCACTGTTCATTCGTGTTTGCCGGAACTCCAACGCCCTTCACTATGAGACAGGCCAGAATCATAGCGGTCGTGTGAAGTACCTCTTCGTCGTCCCCGCGTTCCATCGCGGCTTTTGTGCGAAGAATCAACTTGTCCGGGGAACCGTCCGGGCCGATATAAAGCAAGGAAAGGCCCGCGGCCAGGTCGTGCAGGTCTTTCCGAAAGTCCTCCCGTGGTCGCCCTTGTGTACCAATCGTCGTCATGGCAACACCTCCGCCACATAGCCCTGGCGACCCACAGCGAATCTAATGAAGCCCGGATTCGTAGTTACGATGGTCGCGATCCCGCTACTGTCGAACACAACTTCACCATCGGAGCCACGCAACAGAAACGCGCCACAGCTCGGCAACCCCTTGAGCGTGGCATCGGTGGCATCCGCCGGCCCCTTCTCGTTGCTATGGAGCCGCACCTTGACATATATCTCGCCGTGTCTCACGTCACTCCCTCCCCCCAGCTTCACACGTCCAACGCTATAAGCCGCGCATTGGTCCATTTCTGTTCCGTCCCGTCCAGCAATTCAAGAATCGTTCCATCGGGTACAAACTTTTTCACCTTGCCGACCGCGCACTCAAGCCCGTGCCCGACGCCCATCTTCCGGCCCACCTTGCCCATGCCTATCAGGTGTGTCACTTCAACCGCCCACTCGCCGACCTTCGGCCTTCGCGAGTCTCTCTGTTTCATGGCAAGCATCGCCAGGAAATACACCAGCGGGCTAGCCTTTTGGCTTCTATTCACCACACCCCTCCATCTCATTCGGCTCAGTCATCTTTCGGCACGACCTTCTCCCCGAGCGCGTAGCTCTGTAGTCTCCGCACCAGATCGAGCCAGTTCACCCAATCATCTGTCGTGCTGTCGAACGGCTCCAGCAGAAGTCCTCTCGCTTCAGCCGCCAGCGAGCGAATGGTTGCAATCAAGGCACGTATGTCCCTCTGTCGCTCGAATGTCTCCACATCCACGTCTAGTCCCAAGGCATCCCGCAGGTTATCTGCCCGGTCCTCGATCTCATTGATCTCTTGCGGTGTTTTCATCCTTGTTCCTTCCCATCACTTCTCCTTGGAAGAGACCACTTGGACGTACCTCTCTCCATGTGCACCTGCCGGAGCGCCGGTCTCGCCATGACGATATTCTGACAGGCATGGAGCGCCTGTGCGAATTCACTGGCGTCTGACCCGTGAAGCTCCGTCAGTCGGCCATACCAACACGCCGCCATATCAAGCGCATAGACCACCATCTCCTCATCGCGCGTCATCACCACTGCTCCGGCCGTCGCTGCGGCCCCCTCCGGTATAACTCCCACTCCCTCCAGCATGACTACACCCCCGCTAGTCTGTCCCCTCCATCCGGCGGATCCACAATTAGCACCTGCGCAACCCGAAGTATCTTGCCCCATTCATGGAACGGCCGGCCATAGAGACCGTCAGGCTCGTCTAATTTGTCCCGCTTGTAGTTCGCCATGAGCCCTGGCAGGTTTTCCAGCGCGGACGCCAGATCCCCCAGAAGATCGTTTCCAGACCGGAGATCATCAGCGATTGCCATATTCGTAGTGAGCGCCGCTTCCGCTGCCTTCTGTCGTATCCAGCCATCGACCTTCTCACGCGAGCCGCGTATCTCCATCGGAACGTGCGCGTACATGTATTGTGCATACGCCACTATGTTCTGCTGGTTCTCTCCGTCGGCCCTTCCTATGGCCTCTGTCAGATTGTTCGCGAACACCGCTTCAAGAAAATCTCCCGGCGGTATCCCGTGCTCGACATACCTCCGAATCGCATCCATCATTCCCTCTCGGATGTAGAACTCGTTGAAACAATAGACCTTCCTGTTACTCACCACGCCCCTCCTCGCCGCGCCTATGCCGGCGCACTCTCGTTTTCATCCGCCGGCGGAATCTCACCGCCGCTTGCAATAACACCGGCGGGGTAACAGCCCGGACAACGTCACCCGCGCTCGGGAACCTCCGCTGGACCCTGGGGGGCTTGTAGTAAGAACGCCCACCGGACACACGCTTCAGGTAGCCGCTCGGATTCCATGTCAGGAAAAACGATTCCCTGGAGCGGTCCGGCACGAAGCTACCGTCCTCCATCAGAAACGTATCAATGGCTTCGTAGACCCCGGGCCGCGGCCCCAGGCTCAGACCGTGGCCTCCACCAACGCCATCCTCCACTACGAAGTAGCTCCCGTGCGACACAAGTGGGCTAAACGTCCGCAGCACGTTCAGAGTATTCTCGTAGGTATGGGAGCTGTCTTCGACTATCAAACACCGGGACCGCAAGGGGATCAGCCGTATAACGGTGTCGATCAGACGACAGGCATCGCCTTCGAGTAAGGTCACTCGCGGGTGGGCCCGGACTACGTCTGCCGTCAACGTCTGGTTCTTGTCGATCCCGATGACAATGCCGTGGCCCAGCACATCGAGCAGATGGGCGAATTGCAGCGTGCCGGCGCCGCGGTAGGATCCTATCTCGATAATAACATCCGGCCGGAGCTCACAGATCATCTCCTGATAAACCCACGCATCCAGCGGATTCCTACGGGCTGGCACACCGAAATATCTCGATCTATCCATGACCCTCCGGTGGACCAGGTTCAGCACATCCTTTGCCGTCAGGTAGAGCGTCTCGCTCTGTTGAAGAAACGGGCCGTTGTACTGTCTCATTCTTCCCCCTGGACGCGGTTGTAAGCGGTCAGCAAATCCGTGTCTATCAGCCTCGTTCTTTCTGATGGACAGCACCATCCACCCGGGGAGCTGTGCCAAGGAAAAGGATTCCGGGGCCTCGTCATAGGATCCATATGGAATACTCATTGCCTCGCCTTCGTACCCATCCGGGTCTGTCCGCTACAGCGTGTCAGTATCTCTATGTCACGGTCCAACCGCAGCACCCGATTCCCGAAAGCATCCATTCTTCTCGTCAGCCGTTGCTCTATCTGCACGTCCCTCTTCCGGCTGGAATCGTCCATCTGTATCCCTTGACGGTACACCGCCTTCGAGAGAGCGGCACAGTCCAACAGCACTTCGGCAAGCGTCGTAGGAATACTATCTGCCGATGCAGAGATTGGAACAACCCGCCCATCCACACCCGCATAGACATACTGCAAGCTAGGCCATGTATCCATGAGCGTGATCTGCGACGCCTCAACGGTGAGATTGTCCAGCCGGCCAGCCAACTGACCAACACGGAGAGACAGCACCCCCAAACCCAATACGATTGCTACAAGAATCCAGTTCCTCATCGTATGCCCTCCTTCTTAGGATACAGCCGGAGTACTCGGCCCTCTTTCTGGAGCCGGACCCCTTCGATCCACCCACTTCTGATAGATTTTGGAATTGCGCATCTTGCACTTTGCTCACCACAGTAATGATGAGTGATACCGTCCATCAATTGCTTAAGGGTGCATCCTGGATGCCCGGAAACAAATCGCTGTACTTCCCTCGCGGTTGAGGCGAATGGTGTCCAGCGATCCCCGTCACTCGTGCCCGCCGCCGCCCATGTCTTATGCTCAGGCTGGAGACGCGCGAGCAAATCCTTCGCCCCGCGGTGCGATGCTCTCTGAATCTTTGCCGGGGCAGCGGAGGAAACTCCACGATTTACCACAAGCAATCCGATGCCGGTCCAGCGGAGAATTCTGTCAACAATTTGCGGGCGGCGTTTCCTGGTTCCCGGGACAGCAACCGAGACGAAATGCGCCCACGGTCGCCAACTGTCAGCCTGGTCAAGTAGTGTCATCGACAAGGACATCTTCGTTTCGATGACCCAGACTTTGCGGTCCAGCACGGCTACGATGTCGGCAATCTTCTCGTACGCGCCCATCTGGACTTCCTGATAGACTTCCCAGTGTTGGTCAATGAGCCACTGGACAACAGCCGCAGCCAACTCTTTTTCAGATCCGAATTCACTCACCTCACACTCCCCCTCACCCGGCCCGGTGATCCCCAAGGCCGCGGCGCCAGTTCCTTCGGCTCGGTTCCGTCCCCGCGCACGTCTGCACTAGACCCTACCGCCACCTCAGACGATGTTTCGTTCTCCCGACACAGGCTCAGTTTGCCGCCACCGTTTCCGGCTCGGTTTGCTGCCGCCCGTAGACGGGTATCCTCTCGGATGCAGAACGTCTGACACTCCAACATCTCCCAACACTTGAACCTGTTGTACCGGCAAACCACCAGACCGGGTAATGACTTACTCCCCTCCCTCATCTCCGCTTCCATCATCCTCCCCGTGTGGGCCAACACCAGGCGGGCAGATATCCAGCACGCCCGTTTGCACGCTGATGACCTCACCCGGCATGTACCCAATGTTTTCGACCTCCGGGCTCGTCATCGACGCCAGGTAAACATCCCAGAGGAACGGTAGGGAGTTCAGGCCAATCGCCAACGTCAACAGCATCGTTACCACGAAAAGCCGTTTCGTCTTCATGTCAGACCTCCAATCCTTTCACCACCACATCTGCCCGCTGTACGAACCCGCACTTTGGGCACGTCACTGTTGCCCATCCAATCCGCGTATCACGCTGCTCTACCCCCCTTGATGTCGGCCTACCTGTGTCGGGTTTTGTTCTGGAGTGGGTAAGCCCTCCAGCATGGTCATTCACTGTCCCGCTCCCCGGCCGCAACCTAGCTAGATCGGCGATGCTCTTGAATAACGACATCAGACCTCCAGGCAGCGAAGCAGATCCTCGACCAACACACCCGCTGCGGTGACGCCATCTGTGTGATTGTGAATGATCCTTGCAAGATCACAGAGACCTGACCTTTCCTCTGCTGGGGAGGGGTTCGTCACTTTTGGAGCATTGTCTTGCACCAACACTCCTCCGAGCCGTTGCTCAAGCGCGCGCACGTTCTTCTCCAGTTGCTCCATAGCAGCAGCCAGTCGGCTGCACGCTGCTGTTACCTGTGATTCCTTCGCTGCCAGCTTGTCCCCTATATCCACTTTACCCTCCTCGGTTCCAAAACCTTCCGTTCCTGTTAGAACCTTCATCGCCTGTGTGTAAGAACACTCCCGCGTCAGCCGCAAGAACAAAGCGAACTCGCGGGGGTGCTGTCGAATAATCCCCAGCAAATCCGATGATACCTTCCCAGCCAGAGCCAGGAGCTCGTCTGGATCGTCGCCTAGCTCCCTGGCAATCGCAACAATCTTGTCCTCCGCCGGAGGCACAAATACCATTCGCTCTATCTTGCTGAGATACGTCGGACTCACGCCAATCTTCTTGGCGAACTGGCGCAGCCCAATTTTCTTCTGGGTTCGTAGCCGGCGGACTCTTTCGCCGAAGCGATCCTCATGAAGACGGTCGAGATTCCGGCCACCCGTGCTTCCCAACCCCATCGCGAGCTCCCCTGATCTTAGAATGGGACATCGTCAACATTCATGTTCTCTCCGCCACCTTCAGGACTGCTCCCCGTGGCCGCTTCGGAACCGCCCTCCGCGGCCGGCTCCTTCTGTGCCCGCTCAAGGAACTGTATCCACTCAACCTTGAGCTCCAGTACAGATCTCCGCGCCCCCTCCTTGGTCTCCCATGAACGCGACTGGAGATGACCCTCGACCAGCACGGGGGATCCCTTCGACAGTTGCTCACCCGCCAGCTCCGCCCAGCGTTTCCACAGGACACACGGCACGAAGGCCGTCTGCTCCTGCCAGGCGCCATCCTTGTCCTTGTACTTCTTCGAGCACACGATCGTCATGTTCGCCACAGCCAGTCCGCTTTGGGTGTATCGTACCTCGGGGTCCCTCACCAGACGGCCGGACATCATGAGCTTGTTCGCGTACGGCATCTTGTAATCCATTTCGCACTCCTTCCGATTGACCTACAGCGGCAACCCTATCTGCTCCCGGCCGGCAACTGCTGTCGGATACCACGTCATGCACTTCCTGCCACTCACGCGACACCTGCGAGACACACCGTTGCGAACGTAGCCATCGCTGCGAACGTCCGGCAACCGACGGGCCGGCATGTGTCTGTTGACCCCATGAATCTCGGCATACTCCCCAGACGTAAGCCCTGGATGCTGCTCCACAAACAGCAGGCACAGGAGTCTCTGCTTGTCCTTCCTGCCAGAAGCCTCTTCCTCTTCCGATGCAAGATGCGACGTGATATGATCCGTCCGCCGTGCCCCGACATGCGACCGGCCAACGTAGCGGATCTCTGCGCCACAACAGGGACACTTCATGTTCTCACCCCCTCCACCAGCCCAGGGCGCCAAGCACATGCCGCATGAGGAAAACCGCCAGCAAGATGCAGTAGATCGCGAAGCCCCATGCTACGACGTTGACTTTGTTGCTTCCCATGTCTCCGACCTCCACGCTGGGTCAGCTACGTTCGCCAGACCTACCTTGAGATCCCTCTGGCCGGCGATACACACGGCTGTCGCATCCAGCACGGCCTCTTGCTCGCTCTCGGTCATGGCCCCCCACGGTCGCGGCGCACACTTCACCTTTGTTACCGTTGTAATTCGCTTCACAATCCGGCCCACCTGCTTCTTCGGAGTGTTCTCAGGATTCTTCGACTTCACACGGCAAGGCACGCTGAACGCCCGCTTCACCCGCGCCGGATTCACAATGGCAACGGAGCAGCCGGATAGCTGGAACGTCCAGTACCAGAGAACATCCGTTTCGCTATCCATAAGGCTCATTCCGGTATTCGCCTTCGAGAGATCCAGCCCCAGGTAGAGCGATCCTTGTCTCATTCTGTCTCTTCCCACGTTTCGTTCCCTTCCCATATGCGGCCGTCAAGATCGCGCACCGCCTTCTTTTTCATCACAATCCCGGTGTTGCGCAACAAAGGCGCTCTGCCGCTCCAGATACTTGCTCAGACCTATGCGCGGTTGCTCCAGAGCTTCTCGCGCGCCGCATCGAGTACACGCGAAACCAAATGGATAGTCCTTGTTGGTTCCATCGCAGGCAAGTATCCAGGGGTGGCCGATTGTTTTCATGACTTTGCCTCCGGTCTTTTCCCCGTCCCCCCACAATCCGGGCACTTGACGAAATGCCAGCCATCAGGCGCGTGTTCCTTCCGCTCCGCCTCCAGCCAGAGAGTTCTCCACGGCTCTTCGTAATCTTCCGCCGCAATCGGAACCCAGCCTGTACCCTCGCACTCACCAAGGCACATGGTAGCCGGATCACACGGGGTCGTGCTACCGTAGCGGTCAGCGTATTCTATACAGGTTCTCGGATCAGGCGTATTTCGATTACCCATCGTGCCAGTCCCTCCTTCAAGTCTTTCGCCGACGCAATCTTTCTGGCTTCTCTGCCTATCAGTTGGGCCGCCTGAAGACTCTCGGCGTTTATCCATTCCATCACCAGGGCATTCTCGCCCTTCCCCTTGGGGAAGTTTCTGACCTTACGTACCGACATTTCCACTTCAGACATTCCGAATGCCTCCCGGTAGACTCGTCCCATTGAAGCAATGAATTCATCCAGTGACATAGAGTTTCCCGTTCTTGAGTTTCAACCCCTTCCGTTCCCGCCACAGGCGAAACCGATTTCCTGTCTGGGCAACGACCCAGCCTATCTTGTGTTTCCCTAGCTGCCCAATTGCGAAAAGCAGACTGGCCGGATTGCCGACTGAGTCCGTGAGAAGAAACCACTTGGGTTTACCCGGCTCCGTCTCCGCCTGCCTGACATCAAACTCTGTCAGGATCTTGCTCTTAGGAATCCTCTTTCTCTCCACCATCGAACCCTCCACAATCTGATTCTAGGGGTTTATCCACCGCGCGAAGCGGCCTCTAATACTGTCTATGTTCTTGTAGTATTCTTGTAAGCTTCCTATTATAACTGTCCCACAGGTGGGACACCCGTGTCCCGTGGGCGGGACAGCTTGTCCCGTGGGTGGGACACGATCACCTAGTTATCCACGGGATATGCACAAGTTGTCCACAATGGGGGCACTTCATCTGCTTCGGTGGTCTCCCCATCGAGTTCTTCGGTCTGAGCCATAACTTCTTCGACCGCCTCACAACAATCACCCGGCCTGACCGCTCAACCTCCTGGGAAATGTATCCCTCTTCTGCCAGCAGATCCAAGTGCCGGTTGACCGTGGACTTCGAGATCCCGGTCTCTTTGGCAATGGCCCGGAGGGTCACGGGTTCCTTGCCCCTGATAAAGCCAACCCGCTCCCCATCCGGGTACTCTGTCTGTACCGTGGTGGCATCAATACACCAGAGGAACGTCCAGATCGTTTCATCCATTGCCGCGTAGTGCTCGGGCGCCAGCACGCCGCTCCACACAGAGAACGGCCAGCTCTTGCCATCCAACTCTATGCCCACACCACACCCCTTCCGAAGACGGCCCAGCTACCCCGCCAGTGTCTCACTATGCTTCACGGGAGCGCCGTCACGAAGACTTTGGCAGGCTTGCGACTCCTACCCCTGCCCATTGGCTTCCTTCCTCTTCGCCAGCCAGTCCTTCACGTCGAAGCCCTTGGCCTTGGCTTCGTCCCGGACCGCCTCATAGAACACGGTGGCACCGTCTACCGCCTTGAGCTCCTTCGTACCCAGTTTCAGCGAACTGAGGATGGTGCGCCGGCGCTGTTTTGGAATACCGGCATCCCGAAGAAGATCCTCCGCTGCTTTGACGTACCGTGTCGCCGTGGCGTCTCCCGCATCAGGCGCAGGCTTGGCCGTGGCCGGCTTACCGGAACCACGGGGCCTCTGGGACCCCCGGCGTTTACCGGACGCGTCTCTGGCTTCTTCCCTGGTTCCGCGGCCGGCAGCCGTCTCGCCGTCATCGTCATCGCCGGGAGCAACACCAGCCATTCCAGAGTAGCCCACCTTGCGAGCGTAGGTCGAAGCTGCTACCCAGCCCTGGGGGTCCTTCCCGGAGAGCTCGAGAATCTTCCCTGTTGCTTTGTCCCGGATGAAGTCACCGTTCCTGTCCTTGGGCCGTTTCTTCTCCGGCACAATCCTGAGCTCGCCGGAGGCGAATTCGCCGGAGACATGGGAGAGAAGGGTTATCAGGATATTGGAACCGTCAGGTGCTACGCGGAAGAACTGTATGATTGCCAGCCCCGCCAGTCCAAGACCGGCTTCCTGGGCAGCAGCCTGGATAGCACTCAGGGTTGAATATCTGCTCTTGTGGTGAGGATTATACCCGTCTTTCGTCGCAGGTTTCATCTTGGCCTGAACGCCTGCCAAGGCCGCTGTCAGCTTACTGATGCTCGGACTCGTGTGCTGCATGGGGAGATAGAGTCCTCCGTACAACTGTAGCTCCTCCGGTGGGTGGACCTGGAGACCCGACCGTTGGAGGGCAGTTTCAATCCGTTTCTCTTCTTCCATCGGATCACTCCTTCTGCTTTTTCCGTCCCCAGTCAGGGCGCCACTGGAAAGGCTCAGGGTCGCCCAGTTGAAGCCAGTGTTCGCCGGCTTCCGTCAACTCATAGATCGTTTCACCCCCTTCCCATTTATCCACGGCAAGGCCGGCGGCGGCAAGATTGCCACCCCAGTCAAGATACCCCGGGTGGCCGTCTCTGCCGGTTCGGTTCGCCTGGTCCAGACAGGCAAGCCACAGATAGTACATTCGCCTGTGCCATATCCACTTGTACCTGAAAACCCTTGGGTGGCATCTCTCCAGATCCGGGAGAAGCTCCGGGTAACGGATCGCGTCCTGCATGGAGCAGGTAGACAGATCACGAAACCCGGCAAGCCGTTCCCGCTCCCAGCTCCGGCGGATCAACTGAACCCGCTCGGCGCGTGACCGTTTGGGCTTAGAGTCCCGGATATACCCCGGACCCGTCTGCTCAAGTGCCCGGCGAAGCCCCAGCGTCACATCCTCCCACCAGCCGGGATCCTGCCACGCGCCGAACGTCCCGTGACGTAAAGCCGGGTGGTCCCTTGGGAGCCCCGACATCTTCGCGTTCAGATCGTCCCACCGTTTGACAAAGTCTGTCTCTTCATCGACTCGGGGCATGACTAGGCCCCCTTGAGTTCATCGGCGATCCGGTCTCGGAGTGGCCCCAGAACCCAATCGAGTTCTACAGCGTAGATGACCGCCAGGAACGTCAAGGTGCGGACGTTCGCGACCGACGCGTTCTTCTCAAGCGACGCCAGAAAGCTCTCGGGCTTCCCAAGCATCCCGGCCACGCGTATACGGCTGTAGTCTGATTCTTCGCGCGCTTCATGAAGGCGCACGCCGATCTCTCGCCAGCATTGACGCTTGGCGTTCACGGGTGGAGTGTGTCTGCTCATGTGTATCTGCTCCTTGGTAGGACGGGGGAGTGGGGATCTCCACCGTAGCCCCTGCACCACACAGCGTCAAGAACATTCGGAAAAATCTTCTTGACTGATCCCCGCTCGCCCCGTAGGTTCGCTGTGGCCCGGAGAAACGATGCCGGACCATGCCTCGTACAGACCCCACCGAACTGTTCGCCGGTGGAATTCTGCTCTCTCCGTTTCTCGACGATACCATCCTGGATGCCGACCTCACCCACAGACCTCGGTACGACGAAGATGCCGCTCATAGTTCAGCTGATACTCGGCCAACCGAAGCGCCAGAGCATTATAATCATCGGGCAGCGGTCTCCGCGACCCCAGAAGAGTCAGGAAGAAAACGGCCCTCCGCCGCTCCGGTTTCCTCTGAAACGCGCAAACCACCACGCTGAACCACTTGTGCATCCATCTGGACATTGTAGCCAACCGGAAGCATCCGTCCCGCCCGGCTATGCAGCTCATCACTGCCATGCCAGGCAAGAGAAGCATCTGCAAAACCGGCGTTCCGCCAAGACCCAGTGGTTTCTTGTCAAGCAGCTTCTCCAGCAACACGCTGGCCTGCACAAGCGGCTCCCACTGTTCAAGATTCAGCCACCTGCCTGTTGTGTGCCCCGGATCCTGCCGCCACATCTGAAGCGTCACTCGGTACTGCATCCTCTACCCCTTCCGCGCCGGCGGTTCGGCCGACAGATCGTACTGCTCCCTGATCGCCCGGCGCACCCACTCAGCCATCGACACGTCCGGCCTGGCGCACGTCAACTGCATGAGCATGTCATACTCGTCCGGGCGAAGCCCCAGAAGAAACCTGTGCCAATGCCAGCCCTGCGGCTTAGCTCCCGGTTTGGCCCCCACCTTCTTCTTTTTCACTGTCCCCACCCCCTTTCGCCGCCGCGGAGCGAATGACCCCGTTGCGGAGCTTGTTAGCCTCCTTCATCAGCGTCATGCCAACGCGCATCGGCGAACCCGGCCCTTTCAACATAAGGGTTGCGGCCGACGACGAAAGGAGCATGGCAAGCAGTAGCGGGCCGGCATGGTGGCCCGGGTTCCTCTGCAGCTCCTTATCGCTCACGACTCCCATCTCTGTAAGCTCTGTGAGCAGGGCAATGTGAATGCCCTGCACAATCTTGTCATCCATAATTCTGACACCGTATTCAGGATCGTCCAACGGGCACTTCGCATTCGGAGGAACTACGTGTACCTGGATGGTGATGGTGCTCTCACCCGGCATTGGTGTCCTCCCTCCCCTGGAGCTGCGCGGCTACCAGGGCTCTCTCGTTCCCGATGGCACAGATCCACTTGATGATGTCTGCTGACTTCATCCCCCAGTCCCTCAGCGGATCCAGCTTGCAAACCACACTGTTCTTGAATTCCATGTAGATCCCACGGGCCAGCATGGAGCCGGCGGTCTCCGCGAGCAGCACAAAGGCTAGCTGCGCCGGGCCTGATCCCGCGTAGCCCCATGCAAAGCCCGTGGGTGAATGTCCAACTTCGTTGAGTCTCAGGCTGAGCGGTTTCCCGGGACATTCAGGCTGATCCCCAGAGATCGCGACCGGATCAACGTCGGAGGCGTTTGCCGAGTAAACACCCCACTCATTCTCGGACTCAACCACACCGACGAAGACCGGGCAGCCCGCCAGCCGGTCATGACAGAACGTACAGACTCTATCGTAGGTCGCTTCACCATCATCGTTCTCACAGTACGGCCCGACGATCCCGCCGCTTGGACAGTCGGCCTTGCTTGCGGTCCAGAGGCCACAGACTTCACATTGCTCGACCTCTACCTTCGGAGCAACAGCGTCAAGAACGCCTCTCTCGGCAAGGTCCATCTCGGCCTCACCAGCAAAATACTTTGCGGCCTGGGTCTCGGAGAAAAACATCTGTGGGCCGGTATTCGGCATGGGCCGGCAACCGCTCTCGTGATAGTCCCTGCCGGATCCCGCCAGAAACGGATGCCCGCACCTGTTACAGTAGAACCATATTCTAGCCACGTCGTACCCTCCTTCTGTTGGGGTTCCACTTCAACCCGCCCGCCTTCGTGTTCCCAAGCCGGATGTTATTCGCCATCTGTTCCAGCGTGAGGCAGTTCCCACACCTGGATAGCCGATGAATGTTCACGGTCCTGACTGTCCAGACGCCCCAGTTCTCGCTGCACCGCCGATGCTCCTTGTCCACACGGAATGCATCGCACACATGAAGAGCGGGTGTCTTTTTCGCCTGTGCCTCTACCGCACTATCGGCCAGCTTCCTCAGTGTCTTCACAGTTGTTGCTCACCCCCTTCGCTTTTTCTGGAGCCACATGACTCTCTATTGAACACCCGCCGGAAATCTCTTCCGTCGTGAACCCTCTCATTCTGTCCGATTTTGCCCGACGAACCAGCGTCGCGGTCATTGCGATCACCTCGTCGGCTGTCGGGTAATCCGGGAAAGGCCGCTTGTCCAGATGCTCTCCCCAGATGCACCCGCAGTGAGGGCAACAGATCTCTGGCTTGAAACCGCTGGCCTCACGGGAATACTCGAACATCTCAATCGTCAAGTAGCGGCCGCAGGCCCCACACGCGTAGAGCCACCAGCCTTTCGTGCAGAGGGCACAGTAAAACCCGCCAGCCATCAACAGCCCCGTTCCCGGTGGCACCCTCACGCCGCAGTCCACACACGTCAACCACCTGTCCTTCGTCTGTGTCATTTCGTCCCCTCTCGCAAGCAGACCCTTGCTCCCCTGAAAAAAGCCGATACCCGCCTCTCGAATCGCCCGGCCGACTGGTGGCTGAACAGATCAGCGTTCTGAATTCCGAGAAGCTCCAGCGACCGGGCCACGCGCCAGTCGTTGAGGGCTTGCCGCGCCGTCCCGTATTCCATTTCATCACTGACCCGCTGGCGACCCACGCGCCTGTCAAAGGTGCTCACAACCCATCCCCACCCCTGTCGGACCATTTTGCTCTCAACCCTTGCCTGCCCGGTTGCCCGTACCTGTGTCATAAGCGCGCTTTCCCTCACCATTGGGGATCACCCCCCAACAGATCGCTGGCGAAGTCCTTGGCGTTCAGGTGAATGCACCGAAGCGCCTCGCAAATTTCGGCGGTCACACCATCCTCGAATTGAGAGACCGTGATATCGTGAGCGAGTGCCACATCATGAATCTCGTGCGCCAGTCGCGACACCCGGGTGTCTATCTGGTCCACATCGTACTGGATGTCCTCAATGGTTCTGGTAGTACCGGCCGTGTATTCGATGATGACTACCGCCTGTTCAGCGATATACTTCGCGGCCTCGGCTCCATACCGGCGTGAGCCACCGGCAATGTCTCTGGCGCGTTTCCATGCCCCAGCCTCATTCGCCGGCGCCGTCTTCGGCAGATCCTCTTCGATACATCCCATCACGGCTACTGTCTGTGCAACTTCGACGCGCCACTTGGCCGCCGCTATCTCCGCCGCAACAGAGGTCCGGTGAGTCTCTGGGGTCCAATCACCCAGCGTTACAAACACCTGCCTGACTTCGTAGATCTTCATGTCCCGCACTCCTTTCTGGTGTAGCAAGATATTTTCTTTCATACACTTGACAGCACATCGGTAGTAATATCAAAACTTTACGCCGATTGCCCTCCTTCAACCTCCGGTGACCTCCGTTAGAACTCCGTTATTCACAGGATCCCCAGATACTAGACCTCTAGAACGATTCTCTGCCCCTCCGATCCCGCTCCGATTCGTACAAGCACCCACAACCCCCGCGCCGCATCCCACTTCGACCAGTTCTTCGCCCAGGACTCACCCCCAGTGTTCCACCGAACCCGCGTCACGATGGCATTGTTCACTGTTCCAAACTCGACGGCTTCCTCTATCGGAACCCACTCGCGGGGGATCCGACCCTTCGTCCCTCGGTCGTAGATCTCAAACTCCACCGCAACGACTTCTTCGGTCCTCACGTCGCCCTCCCTCTGTGGTATGCCTTCCGCACCCCTGTCTGACATAATGATTATATCACAGCCCGGAGCGTGTGTCAAGCTTTTCTTTTCAGGTCTCTGGAGCGGCTACGGGGTCTTCCCGAGATAGCGGTTGACAGGATCGTTCTCGGTGGTAGGGTGGTCCTGCACTTGCACTCCTTCTGTTGGGGTCCCCCAGACCCCACGCGACAAGGCCGGCCCCGGGGGAGGGGCCGGCCTTCGTCTGTTTTCCTCTCTCTGTAGCCGCTACACAGGCTTCACTTTTCTCACCCAGATGTCATCCTCATCCAGCCCCCGCCAGAACTCGACCACAGCAACGTCCATCGTGGCCTGCCCAGTATCCTCCATCGCCTGCCATTCGGGGATGCGCTCTGTGAGGCTTGCGCTCACCCTCTTGCCGGAGCGATAGGACACCGGCCCGACGGTAGCCGGACTGTAATACAGGGCCAGCATCGCCACCGCCAGCGCCATGAACGCGGCGAACAGACGGTCGCGAGCCTCTTCTTCCTTCGGGTACTTTGAGAAGTAAATGATGGCCGCCAGAAGCTCCTGCACCAGAGGCCAGAGCTTCGACTTGCTCAGGATCTTGAGTACCCGCCAGATGCTTATGAACGTCTTCATGTATCCCCCCCTGTTGCGGCCGGTCTGTCAACCCTCCGCCACTCCCGGACGAAAGGATCGAACTCGCCGGCCAGCCCAAGATCCACATGAACGTAGGGCCAGTAGCCGTTACGTTTCTTGTCGAAGTAAACGGCCGCCCGGGGCCAAACCCGTTTCAGCACCTTCGCCCACTGAAGCGCACCCAGACCACCGGGAACTACCAGGTCGAACGCTTCACCGAAAAGATGCCGGCTCCGTGGATGCCCGCCCACCTGTTCGTTCCAGGCTTTGCAGCGATAGCCGCTGTTGACGATCAGAGGGATTTCCCTGTCGCGACCGAATAGGTCATTCGTGAGTTGCCGACCGCGCTCGAAATATCTGAAGAGCTTCGGGTGGAACACCCATGCGCCGCCGCAATGAGCCTTGCAGCGGCAAGCGATTTCCCACGCGCCAAGATGTTCGGATACCTGGAGTCGATTCCGGCCTGTTTCGCCGAGAACCTTCAGGGTCCGCTCTGGAGCTGATTCAGCCACTTCATCACCACCGGGAAAACCCTGTCAAGCACCCAGAACAGAAGCGCACCACCACCACCGACCCCCGCGTACCTTGCTCCCTTGGCTGCTGTTCTTGCCTTTGAAGTACCGGCAATGCCGGCGGCTTCCTGCCTGGTCTCAACGACAGAAGCCCGGTTCTCTACGGCCCTAAGCCGTCTGTCCTGTTCGTCGCTCTCGCTCCAGAGCGCCCTCAGCGCAGTTTCGACATGCCCGCTCAGGTCCTCTACCTGTTGCGCGGTTCGATGGACGCAGGCTTCAAGTTGTCCGTTTCCGAGAGGCATCTATCATCTCCTGTTTCCATCGCTTTCTTCATGTCCTTCATGTCCTTCCGTACCCGCTGGGAAGCGTCTATCGCTGCCTGTAGAGCTTTCGCACGCTCTCCGTTCATCGCGTTCTCCTCTAGCTTTTCGGATACCTTTCCGTCAGCACCCCGCATCGCTGCCAGTATTCGGTTCCAAATACAGAACCCTTGGGCCGGTAGCGGAAAAAGCAATCATAGAACGTCGGATCGCCAGCCCCGCTACAGTCCCAGTCCAGCTTCACCACAACAACAGAAAGTGGCTGGATGCCGCTGATACCTGGGATGTTGATTCTGGCAACCTTGAAACCGTCTGGCGCCGTAGCCCAATCGGTAGAGCTGAAGTCCACAGACCCCAGACTGGTTTCCTTGAACTGCGCTGCCCCATCGTCTACATCATCATCCAGACGCCCCTTAGCGTTGTCCATCTCGAAGGAGAAGAACCGAGCGAAGAGCTTTGTGCCAACCCAGCTACTGCCCACAGTGAAGGGCATCAGAAGGTGGCCGTCTCCTTCGTAGTCACCGGGGATATGAAGGGTGGTCCAGCAGTGGCCGTCCCCCTCAGCTCCACCCGTCTCGAACTTCAGGGCAAAAGGACAAAGGCAGGTCCCAAGGGTTTCGTAGTGAGGTTGTGTGCCGAGCGCGCTGGCTTTCAGGTGACTCGGAAGTACCCCGTTGTCCAGCCGCCAGTCTCCAACCCTGATCGGAACCTCTATCATGTGTCGGGTAGGACCGTAGAGAATGCTCTGGCGAAGATCAATCAGACCCTGAACCGTATCGTTGTTGAAGGTCATGCAAGCCGCCAGAAGGATACAGTCATCGTGTGGAGCAGAAGGCCATGACCAGTCCTGGCCGGAGCCATAGGCGTTTGTGAAGACCTGGCTGGGGAGCCAACCCATTGCCTGATTGCCCGGCTCAAGGACCGTGACATGCAGGCTGTAGCTATCCTCCCGTCTGGTATCCGCCGGCCCGTAGCCACTCTTGAAGGACCCCACCTGACTGTCAGATGCGGCGTAGCGAACCCATATGAAGTGCCACTTGTAGAGGGCGCTGAAAGTGAAGGGCCCAAGCTGCGGAGTGTCCGCGATTTCAACAAACTCACCATTCTTGTCAATGGCTGTCCCATTGGCAATGTTGACCTTGTTGCCCGAAACATCGACCGATACGGTGAGACCCTCTATCACACCCGGCTCCCGGAGTGTGCCATCCCGGTACATGGCCCACGACGGGACTTTCCGCTTGGGCTTCTCACGCTCAACAATGGAATGCTCTGTGGCGCTCTCCATCCAGTTGAGCCCCGTGGCATCGTGCAGAAGACCATTCGGGTGAAGCTGCTTTTCCATAATATTCGCCTCCCCTAGTTATCGTAAGGCCGCTTCACCAGGATCCACGCGAAAACAACCTTGAAAGGTTCACAGCTGGAAGACCTGACAACGAAACTACTCCCGTCGCGCTCGTCTCGTGGTGCGTACAGAGTTCCGTAGCAACAATTCTGCGGCGTGACGGTGATCGCATCCCGGTAAGTGGCCGGCACAGAAACCGTGACGGAGTTGTTGCTGGCGGGTATGGAGTCCAGCCCACACCACGACGGGGGATCCCCGGTTCCTACTGTCCCGTAAACCCAGAGCGAATCATTCGCATCTGCGCCCAGGACTGAGTACCCGCCGGCTTGACCGGAACATCCTATCCTGAACGCTTCCTTGTGCGCGGAGTCGGCGTAGACCCAGAGATTTTTGCCAAGCCCGTAGGTGGCGCCCTTCGCTTCGTTATAGAACACACCTCCATACATCGACGCGTGCGCCGGCCCGAGTACAACACTGTAAAAGTTCTTCGGGCCACTGGCCGAACTCATATCCGGGTATCTCTCACCGATGATCCTGATACCGGGGCCGTAGTGGTTATCTGATGTCGGTATGCTCCAGTCGGCGCGCGGGCCAGCGTAGAGCTTCAGAACGCCGGGAACATGAGTGGTGTCGTGTTTCCCGAAACCCAGCCAGACGGAACCGCTATCTACGCGGATCACCGGAAGGTTGTGGTCGTGAGCAAATACATGGCCGCTGTGAGGGAGCCAGAAGTTCGCGAAGGAACTGTCCAACAGTGTGTTCACCCATATGTCGTACCAGCCGGCCGGGATTCGGTCAATCAGGTACATACCGCCTGATTCCTCCGAAAGTGTGTCCAGCCGTGTGTAGATCCCGGAGCCGGCAACTGACTGGGCCGGATCCCCGAGCACGGTACTGTCCGCGGGAAACGCTGCGATGACCTCAGCGTACCGTGCGGCCCGGCCGTTGACTTCAATGTAGAGCCGGGTCCGCTGGATCGTCTGCCCCCCTGCTTCTGAACCGTACATTTCCAGTGAGCAGGCAAGGGCCACGATGATACAGCCCCACACCACAATCTCCGCAACGATCCTACTCTTCTTCATGGCTTCCCCCTATGGCCTCAGATACGCGGCCAGCTCCGCCGGCAACCGCTTCAGGGAACAATAGAGCAGCGCCCAGCCGGTGAGAGCTCTGACATCCGCAATCGACAGGACTTTCTTCTCGAGCTTGATTGTAAGGCGTAGCTGGTAAAACTGATACCAGATTGCCCCGTTCTTGGGTGGCTCTCCGTCCAAGACACACGCGGTCCAGCCCGTCCATGTGCCATCCGGCGTCTGTACTGTGCCACAGCGGATCTCCGCGGTGATCGTCACGTCCACATCGAACCGGGCGAGTGATACCCAGTCTATGAACCATTCGTTGTCCGCCGTCGTATCCACAATGTCAATAACCGGACTCGTGTATGTGACATTCTGGCCCAGGTTTCCTACCCCGTCCACCATCACAATTTCCCAGTCCGCTATGTACTGGGTTCCGTTGTAGGCCGCGCCGATTCCGTTCAGCCCACCGCCGGGGCCATACAGGTCATACGCCGCCCCGACAGTTCCGTACCCGCTCTGTGTGTGTAGCGGAATCAGGCTTTCGCGCAGCCCCCCCGTCAGGATGATCGCGTAGCCGCGGGTATCGTCCCGGACGTTGAACAGCCAGGCAGTGAAGTTGTGCGGACCGGAAACTTGGGTCTGGGGAGCCGTGCCGACGTAGCACTCACCAACGATCCAGCACCACGCCGGCGCTTCCTCAATAATCGGAGTCGCGAGACAGTGAGGGGCAAGCGTTTCCTTGAAGGCAGTGGGACCCCCGCGTATGTCCCAGAGCCGTGCCGCATTCTGGAGCATGAGCCGATACGCGAAGTCGCAGAGGGTCATCGTCTCGTAAGGAGAGTGGCCCCGTTGTACTACAGGGCGCGGGACCGTGAACAGATACCCCAGGCGGTCCATGTACTCGCCGGCGGCAGTCTCGACACTGAGCCCGGCCAGGAGACCTTCCCACTTCTCCCGCCAGCCAAACGTGCCTACGATCTCATTCTGGGCCGCATCGAGCAGGCTATCCCGGTTCGGCTGAGGCATGGCTATTCCTCCACCGTGAGATTGATCGTATTCGGGTTGGGCAGCTCGCCGTCACCCAGGACGATATTGCTACTCGGTACACTCATGACGACGTCCTGAACCCCATCAACGGATGCCATTGTCGCAATCAGGTCAGCCATCGTCACGTCTACGCCCATCACCCACATCCGCCAGCCAAGGAACGTGGTCAGCGCCGCCTCTACTTCATTTTCCAGCGCACCGGCTGCTTTCGAGCCGTCACTGTAGATCGTGGCCGTCACATCGACATTCACGAAGGTCGCTGTCTGCGCCGTCACATCGGCCGTCAGGGGCCGGCGGTGATCCAGATACGCCTGCACAGTGGCAATGAGTGGAGCCGATGCAGTCCCGGAGGGTCCGCAGATGAAAACGGTTACAGAGTTGGAGGCCGTGAGCTGGCCCACAGCCGTAGCCTTTGTAACGTCACTGTCGGCAGCTCGCGCCCAGGATTCATAACTCTCTTTCACCCCAAGGGCCAGAACACCCCAGATTGCTATGATCCGGGCGCGAAGCTGCTCGTCACTCTCGTCGCCTGTACCGCCGGCAGCCGGCGCAGGATTCGTAACGCCAGTCACTCCCATTGGCACAGAGAGCAGAACCGTGATAGTGTTCGCCGGTACGTTTGTCTCCGTGCCGGCCGACAGGCAACTCGCTTGAATATTCACTGTGCCCACGCCGGCGCCGAACGTGCCCTCCGCAACGGTTGAGAATATCAGCCCTGTGTTTGTGGAGGCCAGGGAACCCGCCGGGACCACCAACGGTCCGTTGGGTGTTCGGATAAATTGAAGCGTTACCACGGACCCGGTATCTGCCATCCGCTCCAGCCCGAAAGTTGGAGCGTGGCTGTCCAGACCTGCGGCTATGGCGGTTTCTACGAATGCCGCACGGTCCAGGCGGCGGAGCCCGTACCAGTTCTTGTCCAGCTCATCCGCAAACGCCTCAAGGAGCGTTCTCGTCGGAGAGCCTATTGAGAAGTCCGTAATGTTCGACCCCTGAGTGCTCATGCGGTCGATCATGTCCACCAGGATCTCGCCGAACGTCTTGTACTGGATAGTTGCCATGCTACACGCTCCCCAATGGCAGGTCGTGTCCAAACACGCGGGAGTCCGGCTGGTTCACCGGCCGGACATCAACCTCAACTGTTAGCTGGTCATCGCGTGAGATGATCCGTGGGTTCTCAACGCTCTGCACCCGTGGATCCATGCCGATTGCCCGGATCGTCTCAGCGGCCACAATAGCATCGGTCAGCCCGCCATGCGCCCCGGCCTTTGCCCGACCAATGTAGTCGTGTATCCAAGTCCCGAATTCTGGGTGGTGGGGCAACTCTCCGCGGGCCATCTCCATCACAATATGCAACGCTTGAACGAAATTGTCCATGCCGCTAAGTATCTGAATCACACCGTCAGAATCCACCACGAAATCGAAGTCATTCACCACATCAATTTCGATGGACGTCCCATAGAGCTCATCGCCGCCATACGGACCAAGAATCAGAAGCCTGTCCGCGTAGCTGGCCGGCAAGTCTCTTTGCGGGATTTTCAGCCGGCATCCAACAATGTCAGCGGGATCCACGGCATCACCGTCAAGCCCGTTGACCTCAGCGATCAGCCACCAGAGATCAGCGTCGCCAAGATACCGCGCTGCGATCTGCTGCAAGCTCTCGCCCGTCTGGGTGTAGTGATTCAGGTAGTAGGGATATCTCTGCCTCAGAAGCGCCGGATCCCAGAATGGCAGGTACTCGTCATCCGCCGGCGGATCCGCCTTAATCGGTGTCCCGCCTTCTCTGGCATTCTGGGCCGCATCGAGCATCAGGTTTCCGGCACAGCTAAGGTCCTGAAGCCCGCGGAGCAGATGATCGTTTCTCTCCGGCCACTCGTGGGTCACCGCGTACATCTCAGCGGATACCTTCGTCATCTCCCGGAACATCTCCAGGTCGATTTCCGCGAATTCCACTTCGCCGGCTTCGTAGTCATCCATCTGCCCAAGGAGCGTGGCGGCGTATGTTTTCAGCGTGTCCACGGTATCGGCCACGCTTGTTACCAGATACCACATGGTAGCGGCCTGCTGAATCACGCCCAGCGCCCCGCTCAGGCGATCCTTGACGCGCCTCACTACGTTGTCGATGCTTCGCCAGTACCCAGTAATCGGGTCCGAAATCTCTTCCGCTTCCCCCATTTTCCCAAGAACACGGAGACGAAGATCGTAGTTGAATATCAGCGGCCTGCTCACGTCCTTGCGGATCGTCAGAGATTCAATCACAACCCAGTGGTGAAGGCCCTTGTCCCAGTCCATGAAAAAGGCAACGTAGTCATCGTTGGGGGGATCGAGCATCTGGCCCTTGGGGGCTTTCGTGACTTCCTTCGATTGCTGATAGTCCATGTAGAGGCTGTAGATCTTCTGGATCTGCTGAGCGCCGTTGAGCAGCCCGGATGAACCGAAGCGGAATGAATGCCCCGTGTTGCCGGCAATCTGGATCGTGCCGGCGGCCCGCCCATACTCTTCCGCAAAGGGGCCTTCAAGTGTGTGTCCGATGACGGTTCGAGACGGATAGGTTTCCGTGATGCTCTGGGGGTTCACATAGAAAGTCCAGAATTCGGAATGGTCCCCGCGATTCAGCGCCAGGGTATATGCATTCAGCCGGAGGCCCCCAGACCCCACCATTCCAAACGCGCTTAGCCCCACTCCCATTGCTGCTGTTGGCATTTTAGCTCGCCTTTGTCTGGCTTGTCATGTGGGTGTCACCCACCAGAGACGCAGGGACGCCGGTAGAGCTGGACCCACTCTGAACTCCGGTATGCACATGAGTATTGTAGAGTGCCTTGAATCGCTCGTCAATGAGCCGGTAGAACGATCCTTGCCCCAACCGCACAGACGCGGACTTTACTTCGATCAGCGTGGCCCCTTTGATAAGTACGGTGGCCGGCAAAGTACCGCCGCCACCTTCAGATTCAACCCGAACACGGCCGTCACTGACCAGCTCAATCTGCCGGCTTATGCCATGATCGGTCTTTAGATCTATGTCGCCCGAACGCGTTCCGGTGGCCGGGTCAACGTGAATCCTGATTTCCCCGGCTTCGATCAGAATGTCACCATCGGCACCACTGCAATCGGACCGTAGCGTGGCCGTCCCGCCACCGCTACATCGCAGAGACACATCGCCGGCGGCGTCCGCGTGAATATCTATGTCGCCAAGGACGGCCTGGACATCGACATCGCCGGCAAGAGCCTTCAGGTCCATGTTAAGCCCTGCCGTGACGCCAACTTTGGTGTTTGCTGTGACCGCCACTTCTGTCCCGGCATCGACATCCACTTTGGTTCCCGCATCCACGTCCACACTGGTCCCGGCATCGACCGAAACCGACGTTCCGGCGTCTATCTCTATTGCAACCGAAGCCTCGACTTTCGTATCAAGCTCCGACTGGATCAGGATATTCCCGCCGCCGTCCGGTATGTCGCTGGAAGATACTGTGCCGGCCCGGATCCCCACACCTTCAGTGGACCGGATCAGTAGCCGCTCCTGAGCATCGTCTTCGGGAAACTCGTCTTCCTCAATGGTGCTGAGCAGTATTCCCCTATGCGCCCGGAAGAGCAGGTTGGCCTTGGTTTCATCGCCGTTCGGAGCCGGGTCAAGCGTGAACAAGACCTTCCCGGTTTCAGGAGTCACAAGAAACTCGAATTGTGTGGGACCGTCATCCTCCCGGCCCGTCCTGAGCTCCTGTCGCACCATGAATCCTCCACCGTTGCGGAGGATATACGCAAGATCCCCTTCAAGCTCATGGCCCCAGTGACCGCGGCCGTCTGTGCGGACAATGTTCCCGCTGGGATGGACCCTCAGCTCAATGTCCTCTGGGTCTAGTTCCGGCGGCTCGGATTCCAGCGTGCGCCATGTCAGGTCGAGTGCCGGCGCAGGTTCAATCCGGGCCACGGTTGTACCTTCGTCAACGTCTTCTTCTCTGAACAGCGGAAGAAGACGGTTTTCTTCTGGGATCGGCTCGGAGAAAGAACCCACAACAAGGGGTTGGCTTCCATGACCCATCGCGAAGACGATAAGAACCAGCGCCCCGACCCTGGGCAGGAGAAGTGTCCCGCCGCTGGTCATGCTCGCTTCGTTCTGTGCCACCGGGACGTTCTGGAGCCGGCCCCCGAGAAAGAGACCAATATCGAGAGTCATGTTCGCCCGGTTGCGTCTCTCCACGCGCCCGGGGTACATCCGCAGGACCTTTGTGTGGCTCAGGTCCGCAGCCCGGCGCTGTCGCGCCAGGGCAGTCTGTGTCAACCATCTCAGGCGTCTCATTATACCCGCCCCTTCTCTCCCCTTGTGACTGTCAGAGCAGTTGTGAAAGGGGAGCTTTGCCGCCACGTGTTACCGACACCCTCAACGTAGTAGGTCCGGTCAGTCCACGGCGCGTGTACCCAGTCTCCTATGCGAATCTCCGGGCGCCCGCGAATGATGATCGACCCGGAGTAAAAGTCAGCGTTCTTGTAATGCCAGTCGTAGAGCTTCTGCCGGCGGGTCTGAATGTGCTCAATGGCCGACGTGTTCCCGCCCAGCAACACATTGTCGTTGTCGTCCAGGTGAGAGAAGGCTCCGACCGGCAATGTGTGACACCGCACGATCAGCGGCCTGAAACCGTACTGGTCCGTGAGGTTCTCGGTGTCCTCTTCCCCGTCGGCTATCAGGGGAGCGAAGGACGCGCTGATGTCATCTGCACCGATAATCCAGCCTTCCGGGAACACCTGAAACACAGTCCGGGTGTCAGCGTCGGACTTCGAGACCGTGTACCGGATCAGCTCTCCAGGGGAGAGCCTGTGGTACTGCTGTGTCGGGTGAACAAAGGTCCGGGCATTAGCGAAGGTGAAGTCTCCCGTCTTGTCGAACGGGTACGGTCGCACAATCAGGTGCGCCTTCGGGTTGGCCCGGTCAGCGTTCGTGTCCACGTAACACTGGTAGAAAGCCAGGTCCAGAACTGTCTCCAGATAATTCCAGATCGCCCCCGTGAATTGCCCCAGCGCCTCATTGTAGACAAGGTCCTCCGGGTACGTTTCGACCTTCTCCTCCCAGTCCAGAAGATCCTGCACCGAGAGCCGCCCGTCTCCAAGAGGGGTGTTGAACACCGGCATCTGTGTGCAGATCTTTTTGATCGCCGCCGGGATAGGTTGACCGCGGAATTCCGTCACCAGGGTCATCTTCTCAGGCAGCGGGAACTTCTCTTTCCACTTGCCCTTCGATGCGTCGCTGTAGAGTGACGGGAAATACAGTACCGTATCCGTGAGGAACACCTTGCCCAGATCCCTGCCGGAGATCGTGACTCTCTGGGTTGTCTCGCCGCCCGGAGAGACAGACAGGTCTTCTCCGACCCGGTCAATTATTCCCAGCATGGTTGCCTGGTCGCGGTCAAATGAAAGCATCACAGCATCGTTGGGTTGAAGCGTGCGCCATTGCCTGAGATCCCCGCGGGAGCGGGGCTTCAGCTCCAGGTTGAAAGAGCCGGCCGCCTCACGGAGAGTCTTGTTCGTATCGACAGAGACCACCTGGGCCGTCGCAGGCTTGTCCATCTCGCTGCGGGTGGTGAAGTCCACTCGCACGAATGGTCGCGTGGGTCGATGCCTGTCTTGCACCGTGCCGACCATTATTGATCCTCCGTCGGGGCTGTTGGTTCCGGCGGCCCCGGCAACGGCGCTCCGAACAGCTCCTTGAGCATTCTGGTCACTTGGCTGGTGGCGTCCGCCAGATCAACAAGCTCTCGCGTGGCGGTTCCGGTGGCGTCCGCCACACCGAATCCGCTTTCCTCAATACCGCCCGTCGAAAACATCTTCTTGGCTTTCGCAACGACTGCCGGCTCGGGAGACATTCCAGCTTCAAGCGCCATCTTCACCATCGCATCTGTGGTGGCATCTCCAAAGGTTGTCTGGCCGGCTTCCTTGGCGTACCCTCTCAACTGCGCCAATCCAGGCCGGGGAGCGGGTTCCTTGCCGAACAGGAAATCTCCCAGCTTGCCGCGGGTCAGTCTGTCGAAATACTCAGCGATCCGCCCGACGTGGGTAAGGATCCCCTCGCCGGTAATGGTTTTCATCTCACTCATCCATGTGTCCATCCGTTGCCAGCGGCTAACACCCGCGTCCGCGCCAGCCAGGATGCTCTCCGGGCCACCAGCAAGGTCCCTGAATTCTCCCACCTTGCCAGCGCCCAGCAACGCGCGGTTCTCGTAGAGCACCCGCGCTTCGCCAGGACTCACGCCAATCAATCTCGACAGGATAAGCTCGTAGCCTTTCTCCTGCCTGCCGATGGTCTCGGGGTGGGTCTCTCCAGCCAGGGCAAGCATCTTGCCAAGAAGATCCGCCCCGTATTGGCTGAAGAGACCCTTGGAAAGCTCTGTGGCCCACGCCATCGGGCTCGCGGCTACCGCAGCATCGCCGCGCTCTGCGGCAAGTTCGCGAATTGAGTATTCTGCCAAAGCCCGCGGCGCTCCCTGGGCGCCGATGATGTTCTGGCTGATTCTCTGGAGCAGCCCGCCGGCCCGTTCCGGCATGAAAGGTTGATAACCGGGGATCCCGGAGACTCCGGCCCCCATCTGCCCCACCTGCACCATATAGCCGGCCAGAACATTCGGATCAATGTCCATCACGCCAGCGCCGGCCGCGTGCCGGGCCAGAGCCGTCACCTGCTCAAGAAGCTGTGGCCCGATCAGACGTGCGCGGGCCGAATCCCCGCCGGTGATTGTTTCCGCTCCACCGGCAAGACGTTGCATGAAAGCCATTGAGAAACGATTGCCTGTCAGGTACTCAAGCGTCCCGGCGGTGGGAGCCAGTTTTCCGGGTTCAACTCCCCAGAAACGGCCCATTGTGGTGACGCCGCGGACTCCTTCCCGGAAACCTGGTGTGCCGGCGGCGAGTGTCGAATAGGTGGCGAAGGCTTCAATCACCGGGAGCATCTGGTGACGCGTGAAACCGAATTCCTGCCCCACCCGCATAGCGGCGTGCTCGACCTCTCCCAGCCGGCGGGTAACGCGCGTCAGCTCATTCTCAAGCTCTTTCGCCTGCCGGATGCCCTGGTAGAGAAACATGCCAGCACCCAGAGCTCCGACAGCGCCGGCCGCGACACCCAGCCCTCCAAGGACGGATCTGCCTATACCCAGTAGGCCCGACACGCCGGGCAGCCCGGCAACTCTTCCGCCCACATCTTTTGCTTGGGTGAAGATCGTCTGTTGCTCCCCCGGGAGGTCCCGTAGAGCACCAGACTGTTTCTCAAGAGACCGAATCCGGCCAGAGTGCTCCCGGACGAGCTGTTCGTCCATCCGGGCATAGTCCTGCCGCTCTCTGATCTGGTCATTGATAATCTGTTTGCGGTAGGCGCCGGACCGCCGGGCCTCTTCCTTGAGCCTCTGGATGTCTTCGCGGGCAATGGACCGGCTCTCCTGCCGGAACGCAGCCGCTTCCGACTTCGCCTCCCGTCCCAGATCCTGAAGCGCACGAAGTTTCTCCTTTGGTGCAAACCCTTGTTCAACAAGCGTTCCGACCTCGGAGGCCCATCGGCCGAAGGCGTCCTTCACATCCCGAAGCGTGGGTTGCAGATTCTCTGCCGGCTCTACACCGACCTTGATACCTACCTGCTCCATATCGGCCGAATCACCCGGCATTCACTTCACCACCCTCCGCAGGCGGGACAATGCCTACGCTCTCAAGGAATATGCGGTCCTCTTCGAGTGACCGCGACATTTCCTCCGGGTCTTTCTGTATCCGATGCAGCCAGTTGTCGAACTTCTCGTCGCCGGTAAGGTTCTTCAGCTCCCCGTGCGCCAGAAGGTCAAGCACGATCTGCCGGCGCGTCATCGTCAGGAAGCGTTGGTCCGTCGGTGGTAGGCTGTACTTCTGCCGGAACATGAACTCGGCCGTCTTTGCTATCCGCCGCGCCTGCTCAGTCAGATCGTCCGTTGTCAGCATCACGAAAGGGAGCAACGAAAGCACCCCACAGCCCCCAGAGTTCTTCGACCTGCTTCCACTTTAGCTGTGTCGGGAACACCTCCAGCAGACCCTTGTCCTCATCGGTGAGAGGCATGTTATCGGCGCGGGCGATATGCGCTACCGCAATCTGCAAGGTCGCCACCCTCTCAGCAATGGCACACGCGGTCCCCCCTGGTGTACCCGGCATGTTTGGTGCGTTGCCGGTAAGCTCTGCAACCCTGGATGCGATCTGAACTTCATCCATGATTGAGAGCTCCCGGAATGTCAGCTTGTAGATGCCCCAATCTTCGACCTTGGTAAAGCGATCCATGATTGCCCCCCCGGGTAATCAACCCTATGAGTCGCCCCACCGGAGATTGCGCCCAACCCAGGAAGCGTTCCGGCCGACAATCGCATTCGGCCCGAAATTCAGTCCCTTGCTGGTCAGAATGCAATGCTCCACAGTGAACAGAAGCCCTCCGGTGGTCTTGTCCACGGCCACAATATCAATGGCCGGGAAGATGTGTACGTTGTCCCTTGTCGGGAAAACACCTAGCCGCTCCATAGACTCGCCGGATACCGCGAACATCCGCATGTTCACGTTCAGCGCGTAGCGGAGCGGGACAGCCTCTTCGTAGTAAATGATCCCAAGCTCCGGGATCGGCTCTGTCCCAAAGCCTTCCGTCAGATCAAGGCCGGCCCCCCGTCCTATCGGCAAGTTGTTAGCCGTGAGAATCAGGCGGTCAGCGGTCAAAGTCGGGTTCCTACCCACTCGAAATCCCTCCCCTCATGCCCCGCGACTACGGAAGCCCCGTGCGCGGCGGAAGAACGTGCGCGGTGATAAAGACGAAGTTGGCCGGCGTGGTCATGTTTATCTCGAAATCGAGATACCACGCGTCGGCCTCCTGCCGGACAGTCACATTGCGCCAGCCCGGAGTGATAGTCCCGGTATCAGGATCTACGATGTCGGTGATCCAGCCAGCCCCCCTGAAGTCATCCAGGCGCGACTGTGCCCGGCCCTTCAGATTCGCCGAGAGATACCGAGAACTCCGGCCTACAAACTCCGTTTCCGCCCAATCCTCCATCGAAATCCTGACAGCGTCGGATAGCCGGCGTAGACTGACCTCCGGTGTGGTTCCGTCCGTGTTCCAGATACCCATGTTTTCCTGAATGGCCGTGTTGAGTTTCGAGACCCAGAAACCCCGCATGTTTCCGGTGATCTTGGAAACACTTTTACAGAGACAGGCAACACCGCTGAGCTGAAGCGTTTCCCTGTCGGCCATCGACAGATCAGCTTCCAGGGAAGCCACATCCACATACTTGTGAGTTCCGGGTTCGTAGAGCGGAAGCCCAGCCATGAGCCCAGCCAGGAGCGCGGCTGAGAACAGTGACGAAATGGTAGTTACCGTAGCATCCGCACCGTACCGGCCAACCCCTGGATACGCCTGCACGATCCGGTCCGAGTTGAGCACCGCGGCGGCGGACTGAGCCTGAGCCTTTGTCTGCGCGAGTGACCCTCCCACGAAACCAATCCTGTCTTCCTTCAGGTGGCAATGAGTCTTGAGCATTGCGTGAACAGCGGCCAGCTCGGAGCCAACCCACAGAAGATGGGCCGCTTCGTCCTGAAGAAGAATCAGAGCGGATTCGTAGTTGGTTGGAGTCGCGGCCGGCGCCGTTCCGATGCTGCCGCCATTGGTGGTCCAGCTCTCGTAGCCGGTCGTGTTGGCCGGGACAGTTATCGACTTCATCGTCGCGGTCACCCACGGAACGTGGTGATTGATCCAGTCCATGACGATGTACGGTGTGGCAAGAACCGAATACGCCGACGCCTTGACGTCCTGGGCAGCCACGTCCGTCAGATACGCTGTCGAAATCGCCGTCATGCCTGGGTGCGCATTCGGGTTGAGTGTCACGGTGTAGTCATCCAGGGCGGCCAGAGCAGCGAACAGCTTCCCAATGGTGTTGTACTGGGTGGTGGTCAGATCGAACTGGAAGCCGCTGCCGGTTCCAGCAACTACACACTTGAATCCAACCACCGGATCGTCTGCATCCACATCGAGCACAGCCGTTGCTCCTACGCCCGTGTATTGGATGTCAAGCACATCTCCAAGGTTGTCCTGCGAGAGCAGATCCTCGTAGAGCAGGAAGGTGACTTTCTTGCCACTCGTGCCGCCGGTCTCGACCTTCCACTCCAGGTCGTTGTAGAGTGTTCCCCAATCGTTCGCGGTGAGCGTGATTCCACCGGAAGAAGTCATGTCGCCGGTGGCTTTCGTGGCCGTCTCAACACGAACGACCTTCACCTTTTCCGCCCCGCCCGTGCGGGTGGAGGGACCGAACGCCAGCACCGCCGCGTCCACAATGTTCCCGCTGCGGTGAACCTTTGTCAGCGCCGAGAGGCTGCCGTACTCGTGAACCACCTGCGGTTCACCGGAGGAACATTCCCCAAGCAGCGCAACGACGTTGCCCAAAACCATCGGCGCGCCGGCGGCACGGGAAGTGTCCACCTTGGCCTTTGCTTGCGGCACATAGAGTGTTCTCCCGTCCTGATCGGTTGCCAATCTAACCACCTTCCTTTCGGGCACGCTTCAGCCAGTCCTCCCACGGGACGGTCCCGACGGGCCACGACTTGAACGCGCTGAGAAGTGTTTTCCATTCGGTACTGGGCCGCGCCCGGCGACCCGCCACAGAGAGAAAGCCGGCCCTCATGATTACGCTCAAGCCGGCATCGTTGCAAAACTCCTGCCACGACACCGAAGGCTTTGAAGGCACAGGCTTCGCCGGCGTCCTGGTGACTTTCCGGCTGGCTGTCTCTGGCCTGGTTGTCTCCGGCATGGCATCCCCCTAAGTGATTGGTGTTATTGTCCCTATCTTAATATCATCAACGGACGGCGCAGTGTCCGTCACCCCCAGAGCGTATTCCGCATCAAAGCGGACGGCCGCCAGGAAGAAGATATTGGGATCCTGTACCGTCTGTGCCATACTTTCGCCCATCGGTGACACCTGCGGGCTACTGAACGGGCAGGAGTCTTCATTGTGAGCGATCTTGTACGCAACGATCATCGCCAGCGCCTTTGTGAGCCGGTACAGGTCATCCCTTAGCTGCGAGTTCATGGCGACGACGTCTATCGAAATCATCGCCCGGTATCTGGCCCCCCAGTGAGCGGGCCATTCGTTGTCGGCGTCGGCCGCCCCTTCTTCCGAAAACATCTGCCCCAGAAACTGAACAAGCGGAGTTTCCG
>JAGLYR010000197.1 GCA_023132135.1 Candidatus Eiseniibacteriota bacterium
CAAACCCTGAACAACAATGGCAGGGGTATCGTTAGGGTCGAAAACGGTGGTCTTGAGCACCCGGACAGTGTGGCCGTCAAGCCCGCTGAGGAGGTCGGGATCTGACACGATCTGGCTGAGCTCGAGCTTGTCCGGCCCATTGAGAATCGCTTCGATGGCGTCATAGACGTATGTTTTGAGACATGCATCGAACCCACCCTTTATTGCCCACGGACTCATTAGCTGCTCCTGAGAATTCTCGCAATATCCTTTGCCATCCCGGTCTTCAGCAGAACCTTGACCTGTTCGGCGCAGAATTCCTTCGTGGCTTTCCCGACCGGCCGCGGGGTGATTCCTGGATGCCACCAGTGTCTCACGCCGGGTTTATTGGATACGGTCCGCAGGGTGGCCCATTCATTGTGGTGCGCCCGCGGCTTCTTGGCTTTCTCGCCGCCGATGCTCTTGACCACCCCGGCCTTCCGTGCCGTCTCAATATCCCCGTACTCTGCCTGCGCTCTCGCCTTGCCGCCTTTGTACCAAAACGGGATCACCATGTACTTGTGACCGCTCTTCGAGAGTTTCGCCTTCGGAGACTTCAGGATCGCTTCGGTCAGGTCGAATGCATCTATCCCGCGCTCCAGGAACGGAGCGTAGTCAACCTGTTTCGGCCCTACCCACGCGGCCAGCGTCATCCCCTCAAACGGCCATTCCGTTGAGATCCCCCCATGATAGGTTCCGGTAACACGGTGAATGATGAAGGATCCGCCCGAGTAGGTTACTGTCCGGCCCCCAGGGTCCGCCAGAGACCACTGGAACCGACGGTGTAGCAAGAGGGCCGAATCCTTCACCGCCTGCTGGGTTTCTCGTAGCGGCGCCCCAGCGCGCACGGCGGCTCCGAGAAGGCCCTTGTCATCAGATTCAATGTTGATTTCGTACACGCTACCCACCACCCAGAAGGATGCCCGTGGGGGTCCCACCGCTAATGTCAATCTCTGCTGCGGATCGCATGTACTCCAGCCGGCGGAGACTCAGCGCCCAGGGGAACAGCTCTGAGCCATCCCCCCGTGACCGCGGCGGATCCACAACCACGAAGATCGGCCGATGCTGAAACCTGATACTGAAACGGTTCCCATGCGCCGGCTGCCGGCCAGCCGGGATCCATGTCAGCACATTCCCGTCCGTGTAGTAGTCAGGTTGCTGGCCCTCGCTCTGCCGGCCGTCCTGAACGTATTCCCCTGTGTGGTCCCGGACCGCCAGTACCCCCATGATTGCGGCTCCCGGGTAACGGATAGCGTCCATATTCCCGGACGCCGCCCTCTTCGCCGGATCAACTGTGATCTGTGACCGCTCGGTGAGGGTAAAGCGGTCATGCTGGCCCACCTTGTAGTCTGCGGCTACGGTCCCACTCGCGTAGCCAGGCACGAACTCGCCTATTTCCCGGAGCTGTTTCGTGAGGGAAATGCCGGTGACAAGCATCGGAATGATCCGGGCATCGTAGTAGACCCACCCGAAGCCACCACAGCGCCCACAGTTATAGTCTGGTTGGCCGGAGTCCGTGTAGCAGTTGCATCGCTCTGACTTCTCCCAGACGGCCCTCACGCCATGTTTGTCGATGAACGTGTCATCAAACTTGCGGCTCTCGAACCGGACGAATTTCCGGCTACCCAGACGCACTCGACGGAACTTCCTCTTGAGCGTGATGGTCATTATCTGCCCCACCGAACCGTCGCAACACTGAAGAACAGCTTCTCGTACCGAATCATGATTCTTTCAATGTCATCCTGATACCACTTGATCCGCGCCGAGTAGATGTGCGTTGTTGCCGACGCCGTGTATGACTCCGACACCCCATCGACTGACTTGGAGGCGATCCCGCCACCCTTGGCATCCCCGATGACCTGAAGCGATTCGATGGCCGCTTGTTTCAACCACGCCTGTTTCAGATCAGCCGGCAACGGCGAATAGCCGTGCGTGTAGGTACAACGAACCACATGCGGTAGCGGCGGGTACAGGGTCAGGTTGTAGTGCGTCGGAAACGCCGTGGCCGCCGAGAGGATCAGGAACGCTTCATGCGCTGGCGGGATAATCCGAACAAGGCTGTGTTTCTTATCCAGAATCAGCCACTCGTGCGGAATGTCCCGCTGGAAACCTGCGAACGGGAACTTCAGCTCCAGCAGTTGAACCTCAACCAGGGGACGCTTGAACAGATGTATCAGGGGTCCGCCGGTTCCGTCTTGCCGTTCATCCGCCTCGGTGGTCAGAACCAGCTTGCTACGGACACGGCTTTCGATATATGCCTGTGCCTCCAGGATTCGGTCGTTAATCCACCGATCCGTCGTTTCGCCCGTATCCAGATTTTCTATAAAGCTGCGCACATCTGTCGGCGTGATAGTAGCAGGAGCAACGCCGGCGATTCCCTCTGTCTCGGAATCTGGGATCTCGCCCCCGGTCCGGTTCAGGAAGGACGCCCGGTACTCATGCTCGCCCGACTCGCCCTCAGCAACACCCGCGGGGTCGTTGTAGCTCGTGATGAAGTTGTCCGACTTGTCCAGCAAGGGGATCCGGTCGTCCACGGTTTCGTAGGCGCCTACACCCTTCACCCGCTTCTGGAGCTTGATCCAACAGGTATCCCGCTCGGCGTCATCATCTCCGCCACAGGGAGTGCGCCAGAACACCAGAGCAGCCAATGGCAACACCCCCTATGGTTGCGGAGTCGTGAATTCGCGGCGTGCCTGGATGCGGAAGAAGGCAATCCAGAGATTCGTGCTGACATCAACGCTCACCGAATACACAAGGTCATCGCCGGCCCGCGTTTTGCCGATATAGAAAGGCCAGCCCAAGACCTGATTCCCGGTTGCATAGTATTTCGCCAGCTCGACTTTGTCGGCGGCGCTCTTGCTCTCCAGCGTCAAGGCTGAACTGGCATTCCCGGCGTAGTTGAGACCCAGAACATGAATAATCTCATTCGGGTCGGCGCACGTCACGATCACCGCGTCGCTGGTGGCCCCTCCGCCGGCCATGTCCATGTCATAGGCGAATTCGGGCCGGTATTTGCCCTCAACCAGGGCAGATATATTGCCATACGGCCACATGCTCTATCACCTACTTCCGGCGGAAGGTCAGGGCCCATTGCAAGTTCTCTCCCGGCTCCGTCGATCCGATCTGTGTGAGATCAAAGTCGAGACGCGAACCGGCGGAAATGAGAACTGGCGAGAGAGCGTTCGGATCGGCGTCATCGTCACGCCAGACCCCCGTGGTGGCAGCAATTGCTATGCTCGGCACAACCGTTGTCACCGCTACCCCGTCCAGCGTCAGCGTACATTGGATAGCCGCTCCCGTAGGAGCCTTCGTCACCCTGAGCGCGTAGCCCACCAGCTCTACGTCGTAGGGCAGATTGTCGATGGCGGACCGCGCAAGTATCGTATCGACCACAATCGGGTCCGCTATGTGCATTCCGTTCTTCTGGAACTCCCACAATTTCCGCGCAAGGTGCGCCGTGAGAGTTGGACAAGAACCGATCAGTTGGGTCAGAGATTTCTTGAGAAACATTTTCCTTCCCCCTGCGGTTGAATCGTCAAGTATTCCCGCGCTCCTTCTGTGTCAGCAACAGCCTACTTCTTGTCTCCTTCGCCCGGCCCAACCAGCGCACTCTCCGTACTGAGTCCTGGAGGGCCATCCTCTTCCGGCTCTACAACAGCCTGGTCTTCCGGCTCTACAGACTCCGGCTCCGCTTCCGCGTCGCTCACCACCTCTACACACGGAGGCTTGCGCGGCTTCCACTTGCGCGGCAAGCGCGACTTGTCGATGACCGAGTAGTGCGGAACCTCGGCCATTACCGCGGCGACGTCCTCGGGAACACGGGTAACGTAGTCCGTGAAGGCAACATGGAACACCTTACCGTCTACGTCGATAGTGGTCTCCCAGTCCGCGGGTAATTGGACCAATCTCTGTGGGCCTTGTTGCCGTGTCGGTGTGAACTGATGGGTACTGATCTTGAGGAACACCATCGGTAGACCCCCCTCTTTTCGCCATTCGCTGAAGCCCGGTACGAACATCGAAGGCGGTAACTGAAATCACACGAAGCCGGGTCCGCATCGCACGGACTCCGACCGCCCGGTGTGGATCCGGGTATGAGGCTGATGTTTCCGCATCCATCCACCGGAGAAGCGCCGTAGGATCGTCGGCGTAGTGCGCAAGCCGGACAATCTGGGTGGCCGGGAGACTCAGAACATTCGCCATCTCCAGCCACTTCTGAAGTACCAGCGGGGACGGCTCGCCTCTTTCTACCCTCTCAAGCGCGTTCTCCAGGTCAAAGTCAGGCTTCGGTTCCATCAGACTCTCACAGTGTAGCGGGGCCGGTTTCCCGGCCCCGCCAGGAACTAGCTAGACGGTGTAGGCGGTGTACCGATATTCCGCAGCTCCACCACCCACCGGGCGGCGTACAAGAGCAACCCGATGTACTGAACCATCATGAACCGCTCCGTATCGGCGATCTTCGCCAGATCGAAGGTGGTCGGTCTCAGCAAGTAGGCAAGAGTCAGCGCGCGCTCGTCAAGGATCAGTCCCCGGGTGCAGCCGGCAATGAAGTCGTTGTTGTCATCGAAGGTGGTGTCTGCACCGGAGGCCCTTGCGCCCGTCATGCCAAGGTAGTATCTCTGCCCGGCCCCAACGGCGCGGTAGATTCTGTAGGCCGTCGCCGTGGTGTTCCCGGCCTCGTCCGGGATTGTCACGCGGACCGATTTCCCCGTTGTGACAGTGATTGCCCCGGCCAGAGCTTTTTCAACGCCCTCCCCGTACTTGTTGATCCCAGCGGCGGAATACTGATAATCGCCGATGGGTAGGCGGGTATCGGCATCTGTAATCAGCGCAGCGGCAACCGTAGTGGTCGGCTGCACGGGCGCGCTGGTCTCACAATCGCCG
>JAGLYR010000198.1 GCA_023132135.1 Candidatus Eiseniibacteriota bacterium
GCCGGAGTCAGAATCCTTACCCTTCGACCCGACACTGTTCACCTGGGGCTAGCGTTGAGCCGCCCCCTCCGGGGGCTTCAACCCCTCCAATGCCCTTGTCCTTGGACTAGGCACTACGGACTAGGGACTATCTCTACGCCATCCCCGGTCAGTCACCTTGCTTGAGATGGACGGAGCTGGAATGACGAAAAAGCTCGGCACATTCCTTGGCGTCTACACGCCCACGGTGCTGACGGTCCTGGGTGTGATCATGTACCTCCGGCTCGGGTGGCTGGTAGGACACCTGGGGCTGGAGCGAATTCTACTCGTCGTTCTCCTTGCCAACGGGATTACGCTGCTTACAGCGCTTTCCTTCTCGGCGGTGGCCACCAATTCGCGCGTCGGAGTTGGAGGCGCGTACTACATCATATCCAGAAGCTTGGGCATTGAGATCGGCGGCGCCATCGGCGTTCCGCTGTTTCTGTCCCAGACGTTCTCCGTAACTCTTTATGCCTATGGTCTTGCCGAATCACTGCGGATTGTCTGGCCCGCAATTCCGATCCAGGGCGCGACGTTTCTGATCATTGTGGCAGTCGCCCTGGTATCGGTGCCGGGCGCCAGGATTGCGCTGAGATCCCAGATGCCGCTGATGATTCTCGTGGGGATTTCTCTTGTTGCGCTCGCCATCGGCGCTCTGAGGGTCCAGGTCGGGAGCGTTGCTTCACCGCCGTCGGGGGAGCTGACTTTCTGGCAAGGGTTTGCCATTTTCTTTCCGGCCGTGACCGGGATCATGGCCGGGCTTGGGCTTTCGGGGGATCTCGAGAGACCCGGCCGCGCCATTCCGCTGGGTGCGATTCTCGCGGTTCTGACAGGATTTGCGGTGTATCTCGCGATGACGGTTGTCCTCTCCCTGGGGGCCACCCCCTCGGATCTGAGGGGCGATTCCCTGGTCTGGACGCGCATAGCGATTCTCGGCCCGTGGCTCATTATCCCGGGTCTCTGGTCGGCCATCTTCTCCTCAGCGGTAGGGTCGATGCTGGGGGCGCCGCGCACGCTTCAGGCACTCTCGCGCGACGGCCTCGCGCCCAGCTTCTTCGGCAAGGTCACGGGGGACTGGCGAGAGATTGTCCCGGGGATGGCCTTGGCTTTGTTGATCGCCCTTGCGGCGGTCCTTCTCGGTAATCTGAACGCCGTCGCCGTCCTGGTTTCGATGTTCTTCCTCACAGTCTACGGCACAGCCAATTTTGTGGCGGCCTTCGAAGCGCTGAGTGGCGATCCATCCTGGCGGCCGAAGATTCGCGTTCCGTGGCTCGTGAACCTTGCCGGTGGTCTCGCCTGCGTTGCGGTCATGTTTCTGATCAATCCCCTGGTGGGCCTCATCGCGATCGTGGCGGAACTCATTCTGTGGCTGCTGCTCTCGAGAAAAGAACGCACAGCGACCTGGGGCGACGCCAGGCGGGGACTGTACGAGGGCTTGGTGCGGTGGGCACTGGTTCGACTTTCGCGACGTCGGCGGAGCGCTCGAAACTGGCGACCGCACATACTGACTTTCGCCGACGGACCCGTCCACGATTTCCGTCTGGTGCGCTTCGCTAACTGGTTCTGCCGGGGACGAGGCGTGGTGACCGTCAGCCAGCTTGTGGTCTCAGACCTCCTGACATCCGATCCGGACATTGAGGGGCGAGTCGGTGAGATGGTTCAGATGTTTGAGAGCGAGAACCTGGTGGTATTTCCCGAGGTGGATGTGGTCCCGGGCCTGATCGATGGAATCGTAGATGTCGCTCAAGCGAACGGGATGGCGGGCATCGAAAGCAATACCATCCTGCTGGGATGGCCAAAGAGACAAGATCGACTGATCGAGTTTCTTCAGGTTATGAGGCGGCTCCAGAAGATCAACAAGTCCTTTGTACTGGGCAAAGTGGATTCGGGACGTTTCTGTACGCCCGAGCATACCCCGTGCGAAATCCACGTCTGGTGGGGTGGACTCCAGCAGAACAGCGATCTCATGATCCTTCTGGCGTGGCTGTTGACCCGGAATTCTTCGTGGCGAAGGGCCAAAATCAAGGTCATGAGCCTGGCCACAACGGAGATGATGCGAGATCAGACGGAAGCGTATTTGAGAGATCTGATTTCCAGCATCCGGATCGAGGCGGAGCCCGAAGTGGTGGTCAAGCCCGGGGACGCCAGTGTCGCGGAACTGATCCAGAGACAAAGCGCCCATGCGGCAGTCGTGTTTCTGGGTCTGGCCACCCCGAAGGCCGGTGAGGAAGAGGTCTATGCCGAGCGCTTGAAGAAACTGGCTGGGAATCTGCCCGTCGTGTTCTTCGTGAAAAATGCCAGCCTGTTCGTCGGGGAGCTGGTGGGAGAGCCGGAGGATCTTTCCGAACACAGGACTGAGAATAGAAGAAGCCGGAACCACGAAGCGCACGAAGGACACGAAGGCACAGACCACTCCAAGAGGTGCGCGGAATGATCGGCTACGTGTTGCAGGGCATCGGCCTGGGCTTTGCAGGGGGGGCGCAACCCGGCCCGTTCCAGGCGTACGCGATATCGCAGACGCTCCGAAACGGATGGCGGCGATCGCTGCCGATCGCACTCGCTCCTCTCATCAGTGATGGACCGATTATCCTCCTCGTGTTACTCGTGTTGAGGCAGGTTCCTCCGTCGATGACACAGGTTCTTCACTTCGCCAGCGCTGCTTTCCTTGTCTGCCTCGCCTGGGGCGCCTTTGCGAAATGGCGGAGTTCCGAGGTGATGGCGCCGCCCGAACCCGGCAAGCAGAGTATGTTCAGGGCGGTCATAATGAACTTCCTCAACCCGGGGCCATACATCTACTGGAGCCTGGTGGCCGGTCCGACCTTCTTGATGGGTTGGCGCGATGCTCCCGCGAGTGGCGTAGGGTTTCTCGCCGGTTTCTACGTAACGCTGGTCAGCACCTTTGGAGCAGTTATCGTGGTCTTTGGTACCGCAAGACGGTTGGGCCCGAAAGTGAACCGGGCCTTTCTGGGCGTATCGGCTCTTGCGCTCGCGGGGTTTGCACTGTACCAACTGTATTTGGGTCTGACTGCATAGTCCAGGCAGAGCAATGAGAGAAGTAGACAATAGAGAATAGATCTATGTCTCATCACATCGGCACTCTGAATGAAAAGCCTCTCCACGCCAGTCTGAAGAAGTGGTACGGGCGCAAGGGCGACCGGTTCGAAGTCCGCGTCGATGGCTTCTTTGTGGACATCGTGCGGGGGAAGCTCCTGATCGAGATTCAGACGGGCACGTTCGCTGCGATCCGTCGGAAACTCGACAAGCTACTGGAAAGCCACCGCGTGCGTCTCGTGTATCCCATCGCCGGCGAAAAGTACATCCTGAAGCTGCCGAAGAACCGCCGGAGCAAAGAGACGCGCCGAAAATCGCCGAAGCGAGGTGTGATGGAAGACGTCTTTGAACAGCTAGTGAGCATCCCCAAATTGCTGGCCAATCCCAGGTTTTCCCTTGAGGTCGTGCTGACCCGGACGGAAGAAGTCCGCCGGTACGATAGAAAGCTCGCTTGGTACCGTCGGGGATGGGTCATCGAGGAACGGCGGCTGTTGGATGTTCTGGACCGTCGCCTCTTCAAACGGCCCGCAGACATGATGTCTTTTGTGCCGCCGGAAGTGACCGAACCATTTCGCACCCGGGAACTGGCCAATGCCACGGGCCGTTCCCTGTGGCTCGCGCAGCGGATGGCGTATTGTCTGCGAGAGATGGGAGCCATAAGGCAAGTGGGGAAATCCGGCAATTGGAATCTGTATGAGCGTGTGGTATGCTCCTGAGTTGAGAGCCTTTTGTCGGCGGGGTGACATGTGGAATTCCAACCGATCGGTGTTATCCACAGCCCATTCAAAGACACGAAGAACATGCCCATCCAGCCTTCCGGCGCGAGGGGCATCAAAGGTCAGATCGAGATCTTCGCTGAATTCGTCGAGGGGTTGAAGGATCTTGACGGGTTCTCCCACATCACACTGCTGTACCATTTCCACAAGGTGAAGGAATCCAGACTTACCGTCGTCCCCTTCATGGACACGAAACCCCGCGGCGTTTTCTCGACGCGCGCGCCGAAGCGTCCGAATCCAATCGGTCTCTCCACTGTGCGGCTGATCAAGACAGAAGGCAACATTCTCCACGTCGAGAACGTGGACATCCTCGACGGCACGCCGCTGCTGGACATCAAACCCTACGTGCCCGAGTTCGATGATCAGGATGGCTATCGGACAGGGTGGTTGGAGAAGGCGAAGGGGAGAGTCGGAGGGAAGAAGTCGGACGACAGGTTCAAGTGAAAGTGTACGGAGCCTACTGGTCGTTCCCGCGAAGCTCTCGGCCGTCGTCCCCGCGAACGCGGGGAC
>JAGLYR010000199.1 GCA_023132135.1 Candidatus Eiseniibacteriota bacterium
AACCGTGATCCCCGGAAGGAAGATCTCGAACGGATCGCTGGTGTCGCCAGGCGTCCCGTCCTCGTGGTCAAACGCGTACATCTCGTACATCCCCGGCGTCACATTCGGAACCGTCCACAGGTACTCGCCCGAAGCCGCACCCGTCGGGAACACCACAATGTCCCACGAACCGCCGATCTCACGGAAGTAGATGCGGATGGAGTCGATTCCCACCGAAGTCCATGTGATGAGCACCTGGCTGTCCACCTCGAACCGCTCGCCGCCCACCGGGTAGGTGAGTTCGATCGTCTCGTGGATGTTGAACGTGTCGTCGCTCAGGTCGCACGGCTCGCCGTCCGCCTCGTCGCAGATCTTGATGAACCAGTCACCCGGATCGTCCGGGGCCGTCCACATGTATGATCCGCCCGAAGCCGGCCAGACCGTGGCGATCTCTGTCCATCCCTGCAAATCATCACCGTAGTAGATGATCACGGTTTCGATTTCCGTGGCCTCCCAGGTGATCTCAACCGGATCTCCCACGAGGAAGGATTCGCCACCGTTGGGATAGATAACAGTGATGGCCTCTTGCATCTGGATCTCGAAGGTGCCGTCGCTCTCGTCGCAGATCGGATCGCCGCCCGGCGGGTTCACCACACATACCCGAACCAGGCACCACTCCGACGGGTCGTCCGGAACCGTCCAGTCATAGTCTCCGTCGTTGTCCGTCTGCGGCGTGATTTCAATCCAGCCACCCTTGTCCACGTCCGTCATGTACTCGAGGGACACGTAGTCGAACACGCCCGTCGACTCCCAGGTGATGGATTCCTGGGTCCCGACCACGAAGATCTCCTCGCCGTTGGGGCGCGTCAACGTGACGGTCGGCAGGGTGATGTAGAAACCATCACTCATATCGTACGGTGTCGCGTCCTCGGCGTCCTCGATCAGAACCTGCCAGTAGCCGGGATCGTTCGGGATACCCCAGCTATAGGATCCCGCTTCCGCATCGTAGCCCTCTACGATGGTACCGCCACCGCCGCCCTTCACGAAGTCGCCCTTCCAGAAGTAGCCGTAGTAGATGTTAACTTCGGAAAGTCCGGCGGATTGCCACTCGACATCCTGGGTCGAGTCGACCTGCCAGTCTTCCCCACCTGCAGGTACGGTTACCTCTATCATCTCGACGATCTCGATCATCCCGTCGCTGTCGTCGCAGGGACTGCCGTCGTTGGCATCGCACACGCGGATGTAGTACGTGCCGGGATCGTCCGGAATCGTCCAGTCGTACGGAGTCAGGCTGGCATCATAAGATGTCTCGATGGTGGTCCAGCCCTTGCCCTCCTCAAAGCCGTACGCAATGCTCACATTTGCAATGCCCCCGGAAGTCCAGGCGATCTGCTCGACCGACCCGACCTCCCAGACCTCGCCACCCACAGGCAGGGTCACTTCAATGCTCTGGGAAATGGTGAAGACACCGTCGCTCTCGTCGCAGGTCCCCTCGGGGACACCGGTGCCGATGGCGCAGATCCGCACCAGACAGGTCGTGGACACGTCGTCAGGAACGGTCCACAGGAACTCGCCATCGTTGGGGGTGGTCGGAATAACCGGCTGCCAGGTCTGTCTTTCCACGCCGTCGGTCGCGTACTCGATGCCAACACTGGGGAACTCACCCACAGAGTCCCACGTGATGCTCTGCTCCGATCCCACGGCGAACACTTCGCCACCGTTGGGAGCCGTCACCGTGACCTCGGGTGCAAAAATCTGGAAGGCCCCGCTGACCGGATTCGGCTCGCCATCCTCCGCGTCCGAGACCCGTACCTGCCAGACACCCGGATCGTTCGGAATCGTCCACTCGTAGGAACCATCACCGGCGGGCACATTACTGGCAATAGGGTACCAGTTCATCAGCCCGTACTCGATGTTCACGAACGCGATTCCCGCATGGGTCCAGGCGATCGTCTGCTCGGTCCCGACCTGCCACACCTCGCCGCCCTCCGGCGCGCTGATGTCGAGGAGCTCGCTGATCTGGAAGCGAACATCGCTGATATCGCACGGAGTTTCATCCCCGGCGTCACAGACCTTCATGAACCACTGTCCGGTATCATCCGGAATGTCCCACAGGTAGGAACCGCCCGTGGGTCCTGAAGGCGTCGTCTCAATGATTGTGGTCCAGACGGCTCTGGTAGTATCACCGTACTGGATCTTCACATTCTCGATATTCTCCGAGGTCCAGGTGATCGTGGTCTGAGCACCGACGCTGAAGTTCTCCCCGGCATTGGGAGCCGTCACTGCAATCGACTGCTCTCCGCCGCTTGTCGTGATCTCGAAGACATCGTCGCTCATGTCAAGAGGAGTAGCCCCGGGGCCCGTGATGCGCACCTTGCACAGCTCCGAATTCACCTCCGGGACCGCCCATGCAAAGGTGTTGAGGACAAAATTCCCGGTGGTCGACGTGGCTTTCGCGGCATCGACCAGTATCCAGCTGCCTCCGCCATCGGTGGTGTACTCAATCCAGACCTCATCCAGACCAAAACTGTGCCACTCGATGTCGTAGGTCGTGCCGCCCGTCAGCACCTCGCCGCCGTTCGGAGAGACAACCTCCAGCTCAGCGGTCACGGCTCCACCGATCACTCCCGGATACTCCCTGACCACCGAGTCCTCCACGAAGTCCGGAGCGCACCCAAGGGTGTAGTTGTGGGGATTGGCCGGGTAGCTGTAGGCAGAGGGGATGTAGGAGAGTTCCATGGGTAGATACGCGCTGTAGTCAGCAGATGCGCTTCCCCAGACGAACCAGGCAAAGGGATCGACCGCACCATCGAGTTCGGCATCCCAGCACTCTCCGTAGGCCGTGATGGCTCCGCCGGACCAGGGATCGCCCAGCACGAGGGAACTTCCCGGGCACCAGATCATGGTCGGCTGCGGGGGAGTGCCTCTTCCTGTCGGCCAACCGCTGAGCTGGAATTCCACTCCGCTGACGCTGTCAAAATCGTACGCGCAGAAAACCACATACGCATACCCGGACGCCGCGTCCAGCTCTGCCTGGCTCACGTCCGGATCCATGTCCCCCGGGGTCGTGAGCGCCGCCGCAAAGTCGTCGCAGTACAAGAAGTCGTACGTAGCAACCACGTGCATGGCCAGCTTCACGTCCGGATTTGGTCCTGCCCAGGCCAGCGCAGGAACACTGGCCAGGAAAAGAACCGCCGCAAGAACCGAGATCGCTCTTCGCATTTGCAAGTTCCTCCTTGCTGAATGGGGACTCCTGTAGAAAAGCATCTTTCCTGACAACACCCCTACCTTGGCCTTGCCAATCTCAAGTGACCTCCGACACCTCCCTGCAAAAAAGGATTAAGGCACTCCTATCCCTCTGGATAGGACCGCCAGTCAACGTGCCTCAGAGGACTTGTCACCTCAGGAACACATTCTACCACATGCTCCCAGGAAAATCAAGCCGTCTCTTGCTGTCTGTGAGAACTCGCAGGAGGGCGGGAATCGGTGCTAATCTGTTGTGTTTCAAGAGAGTTACGGGCAGGGTCCATCGACTGGTCTCATCCGATATGTCTTATTCTGTTGTCCCTGCGGGATATTCTCACTCCGTTGCAGCCAGCACCTGGAGCATTTCCTGATGAACGAGACCGTTGCTCGCGGCGATGTGATGAACCCGATGATCCCACTGCCTGGAGCCGATGTTTGTGACTACCCCTCCGGCTTCCCCCGCGATCAGTCCTCCGGCGGCCACATCCCACGGATTGAGCTTCAGCTCCCAGTAAGCGTCGATCCGCCCGGCAGCAACATAACACAGATCCAGCGCGGCCGATCCCCCCCGCCGAATCCCCTGGATGGCCATGATCATGGCGTTGAACTCGGCGAGGTTGTTCTCGTTGTCCGGTTCCCGGTCATAGGGGAACCCTGTCGCCGCGAGGCATTCCGCCAGCGTCCCGATCCCCGATACGCGCACCGGTTTTCCATTGAGGGTCGCCCCGGAGCCTCTGGCGGCGGCAAAACACTCGTCCCGCATGGGATCGTATACAACTCCCAGAACAATTCCCTTTCCCGATTCTTCGAGGGCCATGGATACGCTGAAGTGCGGATGACCATGCGCGAAGCTGTTTGTCCCGTCCAGGGGATCGATCCACCAGTGGAACGGCGAACCTGTCGCCCGCTCGCCGGATTCTTCCGTCACGACGGAATGGTCCGGGAATCTGTCCCGGAGTCTGCCGAGGATCAGGTCGTCGGACTGCTGATCGGCCTCGGTGACCAGCTCCCGTTTCCGCTTGAGACTCCGTGTTTCGATCCTGTCGATCCAGTCCCGCAGCAGCGCGCCCGCCTCTCTGGCAACATCCTCAGTCCAGGCAAGGGTTTCAGCAAGCCACCGCGCGTCGGCCGATGTCTTTTCCGAAATCACTGTGGTCCTCTCTGTGTCCGGTTGTCCAGGGTTCGTCCAATCGCAAACTGATTGTACGACCGACCGTTCGGATGTGCAACAAGCATGAGAAACCCTCACTTGTGGTTGCAGTCTCGACGATTCTCCATTAGACTTACCAGGACAACGACGTTCCGTTACGCGAACTGTGAATGAGGGCCGGGAAATATGAAGATCAACCATCTGTCCGGAGAAAAGAGCCCCTATCTTCTCCGGAGTACCCAGAGTCTCGTGAATTGGTACCCTTGGGGTCCCGAAGCTCTTCAGAAAGCCTCGGAGGAG
>JAGLYR010000002.1 GCA_023132135.1 Candidatus Eiseniibacteriota bacterium
GGGCTCCACCCCCGGAGCACCAATTGCCCATCCCGCCCGACCAGGCCGTGGGCCACTCCTCCCTCAGAGACAGCCAGCGTCGCCATCTCTGCCTTCGGCACTGTTCTCGCCCACTTCAGCCGCCCGTCAAGCCCAATTGCAAAAACTCCCCATTCCTCTGCCGCGCCGTCACCGCGGCCCTTGCGGAGATCCCTGCCCCACCCCACCATCTCGCCGTCCACCAGGAAAGCGGCCTCCTGAAGAGCAATCGCCGGGGTTGCCAGCTTGCCCCGTTTCTCGTCCCGCAATCTGTATCCGGTGTCCAGGCGACCGGCGTGGCCGACCTCCTGCCAGGCGATCCTCGAACCATCGGGAGAAATCCATCCCCTGTGACCGGCCGACGGCTCTCCAAAAACAACGTTTCCGCTCCCGTCCAGAAGCTCCACATCCAGAGGCGCCATTGTCCGGGACGCCCCAGCCTGTTCCCGCCGGAAACGCAGAACGCGGTCCCCGGCCCCGGAAGGCAGAACCCACCGCGCGCCGGGGTCGCTCATCGTGATTCCTACCTCTCCCCCGGAACTGATCCTGGTAAGAGTCCGATCCACCAGAACCCACGAGGTGGGGAACGCCCGTTGTGCTCCCCGCATCGCTGCACCTTCCTCGTCCAGGCGATTCACGGTGACCTTTCCCGTCCCATCCATCCCCCACATGAGGCTGGCTCCCCGAAGGGCCCTCCGGCTCCGGAGGCTGGAGCCGCTGCCCTCAATAGCAGCACCCGAAGTCTCAACGATCCTGTGCTCGGCGAACTGGGTCGTGCAATCAAGCATGTAGCACATCGGACTCTGCGGCTTGGAGTAGCTGCTGGGCACAATAGATATCTGCAGATTGTTGTCACCATGGTACTCAAAGGGGATGTACCCCACCACGATGAACTGCTCGCCCTCCACACGCCTCACGCAGGGAAATGCCACGATCCCGCCACGGTCCATGAAATCGCCCAGATGCAGAGCACTCTCCGGGCACCATTCGATCCGACCCGCCTTGAGGCCTTCCGCGTCCGAAAAACCCCGGAGAGCGAATTCGACACCCGCGATACCCTCGACACCGTAGATAAGGAGACAGACGTAGCCGAACCCCTTGCTCCGCGCCAGATCCTTGCTCGTCAGCTCCGTCCTGACCTCTTCAGGAGAAGCCGGAGCCATGTCCGAACAGGATGGGTACTGGTAGGTGGCTATGAGGTGGAGCGCCATTCGGGGCTCCATATCCTCCGCCCAACCAGTCGCTGCGGGCGCCACGACACACAGAGCCGTGAGCATGACCCAACCAACGATGCTTCGTATCATTCCTTCTCGTCCTCCGGAGTCCATGTCCGACCACAACCCGCCAATCTCAATGTTCCAGTCTAGTGCCCACCTCCTTGCCTGTAAAGCGCTAACCTCCGGGCTTTTCCCTTGACACACGAGCAGGCGCTCCGCTAGCTCTATCGCGCATGCAAATTCTTGCCATCTATGGGAGTCCCCGCCGCGGCGGGAACACAGACCGGCTCCTCGATGCTTTCATCGAGGGAACTCGTGGCAGTCACGCCGACTGCCGGCGTCTTGTGGTCGCGCGCGAAGAGATCGGCGGTTGCACCGGCTGCCGGGGCTGTGATTCCAACGGCAGGTGCGTCGTCCAGGACGGAATGCAATCCGTTTACCGGTGGATCGAAGAGGCTCATCTGGTAGTCCTGGCCTGTCCCATCTACTTCTACGGTTTGACGGCGCAGGCCAAGGCTCTTGTTGACCGGGCCCAGGCCCTGTGGGTCCGGAAACACCGGCTGGGTTTGCGGGCAACCAGACCGAAGTCCGCGTTTTTTATTTCCGCGGGTGGATCAAAGGGCAAGCGACTCTTCGAATGTGCCGAACTAACGATGAGGTACTTCTGCGACGCCATTGATGCCCGGTATGCCGGTTCACTGACGTTTCGATCCATTGATCATCCGGGGGACATCGAGCGGCGGCCGGAGTACCTCGATCGGGCGAGGGAATCCGGGCGACGGCTCGCGGCAGAGCTCGCCGGGCATGGCGAGGACAATTCATCCGCCCAAGGAGTGGTTCCGTGAAGGTGAAGTTCTGGGGAACGAGAGGCTCGATCGCCACACCGGGGCCCTCCACTATCCGGTATGGCGGAAACACCACGTGTCTCGAGGTTCTCTTCGAGGACGGCTCGCGGATCATCCTGGATGCCGGCACCGGCATTCGGAAACTGGGCCAGGAACTGATGGAGACTTCAGGGCAGAGCCCCGTCCACCTTTTCCTGACCCACGCCCATTGGGACCATATTCAGGGCTTCCCGTTCTTTGCCCCGGCCTACGATCGCAAAACCCGGATCTGCGTCTACGGGTTCCAGCAGGCCTACGACAGGCTCCGCGAGATTCTCACCAACCAGATGGAATCGAAGTTCTTTCCCGTGAACTTCAATGACCTGAACGCCGACATCCAGTTCGTTAAGATCACGGGCGAAGCCTACAGTATCGGCGCAACGAAAATCCAGGCCATCGCGTGCAACCATCCGGGCACCGCACACGGCTTCCGGATCACGGAGAATGGTCGAAGCCTGGTGTTCCTCACCGACAACGAACTCCGTCCCCCCACCGACGTCATAACCGACTGGCCGGACTTCGTCGACTTCTGTTCGGGCGCCGACCTTCTCATTCATGATGCCATGTACACCGACAAGGAACTGGAAACTCGCCAGGGATGGGGGCACTCATCTCACTTGCAGGCAGTGGATCTCGCCCTCGAAGCAGGTGTCGGGACTTGCGTTCTTTTCCACCACGATCCAGACCGGGACGACGACATGGTAGACGCTATCCTCCAGGATTGCGCGGCCCGGATCAACAATGCAAAATCCTCCGTCCGCTGTCTTGCCGCCGTGGAAGACGATACTCTGGACATCTAGAACGAGTCCCTGCTCCAAGGGAAAGGGCATCAGGGATAGTCCCTAGTGCGTAGTCCCTAGTCCCTAGTCCAAGGAGAAGGGCATCAGGGACGTGCTACGTGCTCCGTGCTACGTGCAAGGAAAAGGGCGTTGGCGGGACAGCAGCTTCGGGGTTTTCTCCCCTTCGTGTTCTTCGTGGACTTCGTGGTTCAAGCTTCTGGGGTACGCAGTAATGCGGGCTAATCTTCCAACCAATACAGGAATTTACCGCAGTGGGGACAGGACGTCACCTGCTCGTTCTTGCCCTTCCGGGATACCGTCTGGGTAGGTAGGGATTCAAAACACCCGTAGCAAATGCCTTTCCGGACTGAGGCCACTGCTTTCCCGTAGCGCTTCCAGACCTTTTCAAAGGCATAGTGGACCGTTGGATCCAGCTGCTTGATGATCTCGCTGCGTGTGTTCTCGATCTGCTGCTTCTTGGATAGCTTGAAGCCCATCTTTTCCTCGAGCTTGCTCTCGTCTTCCGTCAGCTCCTTGAGAGTGAGCTCCAGATCATTCAGGAGGATAACGAGCTCCAGCTGTTTGTGCACGTCGCGCCCCTCAATCCCCGGGCCTGCATCATACAGGTTAGGCCAACACTTCCCCGATCAGTTTGATGAACGCGGGGCCATCCTCAACTTCCATCAACCGCTCTCTCGTCTTCTTGTCGCGGACTATCTCCACGATCTTGCCCAGAACCGGATGGTACATGTTGAACACTTCGATAGGAGGAGAAGCAATCAGAAAGAAAAGATGAACCGGCTTGCTGTCCACCGAACCAAAATCAATGCCCCTCTTCGAGCGCCCGAAGACAAGCATGAGATCCGGAAGCACGGCGGACCGGCAGTGAGGAATCGCTACTCCCTTGCCGATGCCTGTTGAACCGAGCTCCTCTCTTCCTCGCAGGATCTCCAGGATGACGCTCTTCGACGCCGTCTCGACCGGAAGAAGGCTCACGAGCTCGGAAAGCACATGCTTTTTCGTTCTCGATCGGAGGGAAAGCTGGATCGACTCCGGAGAGAAAAACTGAGAGATTCTGACTTCTGGCTTGGGAGGCGGCATCGCTATGATGGTTGTTAGTCTCGAGTTCCTGACTGCACCCGGGTCAGAGGATAGCAGATGCGTGCAGGATGTCCAGTATTTTTCTTGGAGCAGCAGTTATTTCCAGATTTGAGGTTCCCCGTTTCCCGCCTTGTCTATCCTCTCCATTCCTGCTAGCCTGCACTTCTCATCAGGTTTCGGCTACGGTTCCGGGGGGAGCGCGTAATGAAGACTATCGGTATTGGCCTCATCGGACTGGGACACCACGGGACACGGTATGCGCGTCATCTCAGCGGCAATGTGCCCGGGGTATCGCTCGCCGCAGTCTGCCGCCGCGATCGTTCCCGTGGAGCGCCCCTCGCCCGGGAACTGGGCACCCGGTACTTCGAGGACTACCGCGACCTTCTGGACGATCCGGCCGTGGACGCGATTGTCATCGTCTCCCCCACTTCCCGCCACCTCGAAATGGCTGTGGCCGCCGCTGAGCGCGGGAAGCCTATCCTGCTGGAGAAACCCATCGGCGTCACCGCCGCAGAAGCGGACCGGATCATCAAGGCCGCAAGAACGCACAGCGCCCCGCTCATGGTCGCACAGACTCTCCGCTTCGAACCTCTCGCCATGAGCTTTCGGGAGTCCCTGCCCCTCATCGGACGCGTGCGAGCGATAAACCTCCAGCACCGATCCCCGGACATCCGGATTGGCCGGGAAACCTCAGGCGAGCAGGATAGTCTGCCGGGTGTTCTCCTGGACACGGGGGTCCACTACTTCGATCTGCTTGGCTGGCTGTTCCCATCTCGCCTGGAGAAGACGTCGTGCGAAACGCGCTGCTACAACCGCACTCACAGCGAGGATTCCTTTGTTGCCGCACTCTCGGGACCTGATCTGCTGGCGACCGTGGACATTTGCCGTGCAACGCCGGCGCGCCAGGAAACCTGGGTGGCTGTCGGAGAGAAAGGTATTCTGGAGGGAGATCGCTTCCGCGGCCAGCTGCATCTGATCACACCGGGCAAATCAGATGTTCTGCCAGCGCCCCGGCCCGCACCTACCCTGCCGGGGGTCCTCCGGTCGTTCGTGCATTCCGTGAGAACAGGCGAGCCTTTCGAGGTTACCGCCGAGGCAGCCCGCGCAGCCGTCGCTATCGCCGATGCATGTATGCGTTCTGCCGAGACCGGCGAACCAGAGGACCTCTAGGCCGGTGAGAACTCCGCTATCTCCCTCGCCAGCAGATCCACGAGATCCATCAGACTCCCACCATCGGCCCGGTAGCCGTTGAGAAGAACACAGAACACAATCTGCTCCCCGCGTCGATCCACCAGGTAACCGGACAGGGCCGAGACCCCCGCCATGGACCCCGATTTCCCCCGCAGGGATCCCTCGCCCGGTGTCCCAACGAACCTGCTCTTCAGCGTTCCGTCGACCCCGGCAATGGCCAGTGACTGGTAGAAGTCTCCAAAGAGATCGTGGGAGGCAAAGCACGCGAGGAATGCGGTCACCGCCTTTGCCGAAACCGCATTGAGCCGGGAAAGACCCGACCCATCCACCAGTACCAGTCCGCCTGAATCCACTCCGCAGGAAAACGCGTACTCCCGGACAGCCGCCAGACCCGAGACGGCATCACCGCTCTTTCCCAGCTCCCGCCCGATGGTTCGCAGCAGGGACTCGGCGCAAAGGTTGTCGCTGTCCTTGTTAACCCGCCTGATGACCTCCCACAGCGGTGGCGAGATGTGCTCCGTTACCCATGTCGTATCCAGAAGAGCGAAGCCCGGCCGACTGCGCTCCGGTTTCCCGCGGATCTCAATCCCGGTTCTCTCGAGAACCTCCTCCAGCACCGTGGCAGCGTACCGGCCGGGCTCCGTAATGGCCACCCTCTCACTCACCGGGTACCCGTTCACAGACACCGTCCCCTCGCAGAGAATCACGTTTCCGCAAACGGATCTGTGGATAACCACTGAGTCGGGTCCTCCGGCCTCGCCTGTTACCACGCGGTTATCGATCGTCACAAACCTCGTTCCCGGCGGCCACAGCCACGTGCGCGCGGGATCGCCTGCTTCCCGCCCGGGCTGCACGTACACATTCACGCAGTTGTCCGCGAAGTTCAGGCCACTGACCTCGGCCGAAAACGGATAGCCCTGGTCATCCCAACACCAGCCATAGCCCAGGGGATGGTCCTCGAAGAAGTCGTCGACGACCACCACACGCCCGTCCACCCGCCGCAATCCCATGGTCCGAAGGATATCCGCCCAGATCTCGTAGAGGTCAAGCCCCAACCCACCGGAACTGGTTCTCGGAAACGTGGGATCTCCCCCACCGATAATCAGCAGATCGCCATCCAGAACACCGTGCTCATCCAGATCCCCGCTGTAGACAAGTCGGGTGCCAAATGAGTAGGAAGGTCCGAGAAGGGCAAGAGACGTTCCCGATGTGAACAGTTTCACCGTGGACGCCGGAGTCATCATCTGGTCTTCGTGGATTCCCACCAGGACCAGGGGAGGATTCACGGAGCGCACCGATATCCCGACCTGAACACCGCGGAACCGATTGTCCTCGATGATCCTCTCGAGGCGCTCCTGCAGTTCGGCGCCCGGTGGATGGGTGCCCTGAGGAATCCGGGCGCAGGAAGTCAGAAGGCCAGCGACAATCAGCTGGGTTGCGAGAAGCCGCACCGGGAATCGCGTTGTCATGAGCATTCCTTTCGGGAACCAGGGAAGCGGTGCTACGTGCCCCGTGCTTCGTGCCTCGTGCAAGGAAAAGAGTATTGGAACCATAGGTTAGCACAGACGCGCCACGAACAGGAAGCTCCGATACGGCCGTTCTGGCCAAGCTTGACGCCGGTTCGGGATTTCGGTAGGTTGGACGCGGAGCCCGCATTTCTCACCAGGCCAACCAGTGTCTTGTCCCGGGACACGGCACTAACCAGGACGGTCCCATGTCTCTCTCCACAATCATCCTCCTTTTCGTGGTCCTGTTCCTGGTCTGCTGCGCCATATTCTGGCGGAACATGCACCAGCAAAAGAGGCCCAGAAAACGCTTCAAGGTCGGCAGGGCCCGCAGGAAGAACATCCATCCCATCTACGGCAGTCGGATCAGCTACACGCAAATCGCCCGCGAAGAACACTCGTCCGCGCCTCCCCCCCTCAATCGCGGCAAGTCGCCGCCGGATACGCCCACGAAGACATCTTCCTGAACTGCATGGGCCGGAACCGTAGCAGAAACCCGGTGAGAAACGCAGGCTAGCTAGATGCTGGTCCGGAGAACCGACACGATGTCGTGGGCTCCAGGAGCTTCGAGGAGGGCCTGGCGGACGGTGTCATAGCGAAGCGCCGTGGCCAAGGTCTTGTAAGCGCGAAGGTAGGACTTGTCGTCGTACGGGGGAGCAGCCATCACGAAGAACAGCCGAACGGGTTTCCCGTCCGGTGCATCGAAGGGAATACCCCGGGTCGAACGGGCGATCGCCGCGACGAACTGCGTCACCTGCATGGTGCGTATGTGGGGAAAGGCAATTCCCATCCCGACCGCAGTGGTGGCCCTCTTTTCCCGGTTGTAGAGATCGTTGAAGAGCTTGTTCTTGTTCCCGACGCACTCAGCCCGGCAGATGAGCTCGGTGAGAGCGCGCAGTGTGCGCTGCTTCAGCTCTTCCAGCTGAGCGCGCGGCATTCCGTCCTCGGATTCCTCGATCCCTTCCCAGACGCGGTCGAGATCGAGATCGATGAGGTTGTCTTTGAGAGAGCTGAGAATTGCCATCTCCGGTTCCCCGTATATTCATGCGAGATGATAAACCGCCATTCTCTTATCGACACCGACACGGGTCAACTGAATTCCAAGTCAGGTATCTCTGCTGCGAGGGCCGAAGCATCAGGCTATCAAGGGCCTCTCTTCTCCAGAAGCACGAGTGAGTTCTTCGGGGAGGTTACCGCGTCGAAAGCGGCTTTGAACTCGGGATAGGCCTCCACGGGAATCCGTGCGTTTTTCACGGCGATGTTCCGCTCGATCGTGATCAGGCGGTGTTCCTCGTCCACGGCCGACGTGACACTCCACCACCCCAGAGCATTCTCCACAGAGTAGGCGGGCGGAACGTAGACCGGGTCGTACCCCTCGGGTATCTCCAACTCAGTCCGGTAAACCTCGCGGAAGCCCGACTCCATCACGAAGTCATACGTCCGCTGCTTCAGCCCCGGATATGCCGGCAGGTTCGCGAACTGCAGAGGGAACGCAGGAAGTCGGAGGATCATCATCTCCCCCTGAACCAACCCGAAGCTCTCGGCTGAAAACGACATCGAGACGGACGCCGCTGTCGTGAGATCCGCCATGTCGGATACGAAGAGATCTCCCAGAATCGCGCCTTCGGACAGGCGGTTGGCCGCCTTGGAGAATTCCATCTCCCTCTCCCGCCGGGTCTTCTCCGCCAGATACCGGCGGGCCCGGTGGTCGAAATGCCCTCCGAGCGAACACTCCGCCTTGCCAATCGCCGATCCGTCGGCATCCACCACCACATGCAGAGCTTTTTCCGAGAAGTTCCGGTCGTGGCGGGCTTCCGGGATCGTTACCATCTCGAACCCTCCGGGCCTGACCAGCAACGCGCGGTTTCCGCCCCCCCGGGGGTAGAAGCCGAAAAGACAGTGCTCGGCTCCTGGATCCAGGAAAAGACAACCGGATGGGCGATCCACAGCCACCATAAGGTCGTTGAACTGTTTCAGCGTCGGCACCGATTCCACCAGGTCCATCCTCCGGTGGTCATATAGCACCGGGAAACCCTCGATCCCCACCCAGGCCAAGGCGGCAACCAGCAGCACAGCCTTGTCGCGGCAATCGCCGTACCGGTTGTGATAGACCTCCGCCGCCGGATTGGGTTCGTAGCCGCCGATCCCCAGATCCAGTTCCACAGAGCGCACATCGTTCACGACGTGCAGGAAGATCTCCCTGATCTTCTCCTCCTCTGTCGCCAGCCCCATCACCCATTCATCTACAGCTGAGCCGAGGTCTCCTCCCGGGATCACCTTTGAGAAAAAACCATCGGCAAACCGCCCGGCAACACGACCCCAATCGTCTGTCGTCGCGAACACCAATCGGGCGGTTACCGCATCCATGGGCGGCATGTTGGACTCCGGTACAACGCGAGGGACGTCCGTCATCCGCCAACTATACGTCGTACGCCCCGAGGAACGGGCAACCTGTGGTTCGGGGACGCCGCCAAGGGCCTCGTAGGCCACTTTCGTCTCGCCAGGAACGGTCAGCGAAAAAGCCCCGTCCACAACGGGCTGTAAAAACTGAAAGACCACCGAGCCCCCCAGAGGACCTCCTTCGCTGGAAGTAGTCTCCCGCTCAAGATCCAGGCCGAGAACGGACCCTTTGAGCGACGCCGGATAGGAGAACACCCTCTCGAGAACATTGGAATACACAGAAGCGCCTTCCAGCTCCGGCGGGTTGATGTCGTTCATGGCGTCTTTCTCGACATCGATGGTCCGGAGGTTCTTCCTCACCGTCAGCGCGGTCCGCACATCCACCTTCTGCGCGTCGGCATCGTACAGGAACCTGTAGTCGCTGAACTCCCGGCGCCCCTGGTTGGTGAGGATCTTCACAGCCCGCCGGAGTATCATTGTTTCCCGCTCATCCTCATGGATCTGCACATCCCGGTCGAGCAGGAGAATCAATCCATCCGCTTCAGAGAAGTCCTCGGCCGTTGGTGCGGACCGGGCGATGTCGACAAAGTCGACATCGCCGGCCCGCGCCGTGCCCATCAGGCAGATCAGTACCGCCGTAGCCACTGCCGGCAGGAATACTCGTCTCATGCACGCTCCCCTTGAGAGAATGTGGGCCGCGTCGTACAGCTTGTGCGCTGCTCCTGGAAATCAGATGGAAATCAGAACGTAAGACGTGACGCGCAAAACGTAAAGAGGAAATCGTCGGGGCGTGTCCGGACTGGACATCCGCTCCGCTTCGGGGAATAATGCCTTCATCATGACGCAGCCAGCGAAAGTCCCGGACAGGCGTGATTCCCGAACCATCTGGTTCATTTCCCTCCTGGGCATAGCGGTTCTTCTCGTTCACCTGGCCGCGTCCCTTTCCTACTCCAACTGGTTCTGGGGATTTCACCACTACTTTTTCCTGCCGCGGACATGGACCGTGGTCCTCCTTGGCATCGGATGCCTGCTTTGCCTGCCGTGGAACTGGTCCCGTCTTTCCGCCCCCGGCAACCGGGCAGGACTGTTTCCCGGTGGGAATCGCCTTTCGCCCGCAACCCGGGACGTCCTGATCGCTGCAATCTTCGGCATTGTGTTCTGGCAGTTCCGGATGCCTCTTCACTTCCTCGGGGACGGCCGTCTCATAATCCGACTCCTGGACCAGGGTTTCTGGTTCCATCCGCATGAACCCCTGGACCGGATGATCCACGCCGGAGTCCTGCAGATCGCCCGGCCGCTGCTGAGGTGGGACGGCGAGACGGTGTACTCGGTCCTGAGCGTCACCGCCGGTGCTGTCTATGTTTTCGCCGCTCTCCGCCTTGGCAGGCTGCTGGGTCGCAGGGTGTTCGTAACATCATGCCTTATGACTCTGGGCACGGTTCAGCTCTTCTTCGGTTACGCCGAGAGCTACTCGCTGGCCACAGCGATGATTCTTGTGTATCTCCTCACAGCCCTCCAGTACCTGGCCGGCACGCGGAGGCTCATCTGGATTGTCCTCGCCCTTGTCGCGGGGATTGCCCTACACTTCGCGCTGCTCTTTCTGGTCCCATCCTTCCTCTACCTGTTGTGGGCCGGGCCGGCGGCGGACTCCCGGAATTCAATGCGGAGGCTCGGCGTGGGTGCAGTTCTCTCTGCAGCAGCCACAGTGTTCCTGTTGGCGATGTCACGGCGCCTCGCTCCGGATGACACGAGCCTCCTCCTCGTCCCGATCCTTCCGGACCCTATCGCACAGTACACACTGCTCTCCTGGGAACACCTGGTCGATGTCCTCAACGAACAGGTTCTCATCTCCCCACTGGGCTGGGTTGTGGGGCTGGGTTTCGTCGTTGCATTCTGCAGGAGCAGGGATCTCCGGCGCTCCCGCAGATTCGGTTTTCTCATGGTCGCGGGCGTGGTTCCACTTCTCTTCAATCTGATCCTGCGTCCGGGTCTGGGAGGAAGCCGGGACTGGGATCTCTGGTCCCTGGGCTCCCTGCCCTTCATGATCGCCGCGGCCTGCTGGCTGGCCGGGCATGCCCGAGATCGAGTCGGCCGGAGAGCGGCGTGGGTTCTCGTGGTCGTCGGCCTCTTTCACATTCTCCCCTGGATTGGCGTCAACCACAGCCGGGATCTCGGCCTGGATCGCTTCGACCGAATGTTGGAGAACAACGCTTTGTGGACGGCGAAGCGAAAGGCCGCTGCCCGGGCGGAGCTGGCAGGATTCTACTTCGACCAGTACGCTTGGGCCGAAGCAGCCGGTCACTTCGAGAAAGCCGCTGCTCTCGATCCGGAGAGAGCTCGCTACTGGTGCCATCTCGGCACGTCCTACCTCATGCTCGGGCAAATCGACAGCGCCGAAGACCGGATTCTCCGCTCCATCAGGGCCGATCCCAACTACGCCAAGGCCTACTGCAACCTCGCACAGGTCTACTTCCGGCAGGGTCGGATTACAGAGGCGGAGATCCGGTTCCGCCGGGCCGTCGAGCTGGACCCGGGCCATTCCAACTCCCACTTCAACCTTGGGAATCTGTACCGGGCTCGCGGGGAAATCGATCTTGCAATAGAGTCCTACAGACACGCCGTCCAGGCGGACCCGCGGATTCCGCTGTACTGGTCCGAGCTGGCCAAGACTCTCGAACGCGCTCCCGGCCGCCGTGCCGAGGCGCTGGATGCGTGGAGGCGTGTTGAGGCTCTCACCCGGAGGGACCCGTCTATGCTGGAGATGCTGGGGGAAGCGCAACGGCGGATTGAGAATGGGAAGAACCTTCTGGAGGCCCGCTAGCCTGCTTTATGCACAGGTTTTCCGGCCTGATACTGCAACTCTGTGGTCCGGCATATGGTTGGTACGCGAAAACGGCAGCGTTGGTGTCCTTCGACGGGCTCAGGACGAACGGTCTGGGGGCCTGTCTGGTGCCGATTGACACACTGTTTCGTACACATGGGACCTCGGTGTGTCTCGCTTTCTGCCTCAGAGTCGGAGACGGCAATGCTGCCATTGTAGCCTGGGTTATTCAGGAATCCCGTGGCGAGAGGGGCGCAGGTTGTGACTGGCAAGGCGCGGGGTCGATTTCGACC
>JAGLYR010000020.1 GCA_023132135.1 Candidatus Eiseniibacteriota bacterium
GGGATTCATGAATAACCCAGGCTACGAGATATAGCCGAGACCCTTGAGGCGATCAATGATCTCGCCTTCTTGCTGATCATCGTACGATCGATCGCCGCCGGTTGCATTCGTCCCGCCTCCCCTGGTCGTGCGGACGGGTCTCTGCCGGAGGAATTCGGAACCGAGAGCGACGGTCAGGACGTTGCCATCCATGTCCGAGGGAACGGGCATGCCCATCAAATGGAGAACCGTGGGGGCAACATCGGTGATGTGGACCCCGTCCAATCTCTTCCCCGCTTCCACCCCGGGACCCCGGACCGCAAGGACTCCCTCCATCCGATGCTGGCAGGAGATGGCCGGAGAGGTGGGCTCCAGCACCCGGTTGGACGAGAATTCGAAATCCCCGAACACCGCACACCGCTCGTCGGCCGGAGCATAATACAAGTCCGGCGCCTCCGCAGTGAACGGGCCAGCAAAGAGATCCTCCCGAAACCAGACCTTGTCCACCAGAGGTCCGTTGCTTTCCGGATCCGTGCTGCTCCGCAGCGCATCAGCGATTTCTTCGCGCACGCGCTCGTAGTCCCCGCCCGTTCGGACCTTTCCCGCGGGCTCCCTGCCCTCGAGGTTGATGTAGATCCCTCCCACTACTCCTCCACCCAACCCGTATGCCACCGTTCGATCCCAGTCCACATCCCCAAAGGAGAGGAACCCGCTTCTCAGAAACGCATAGCCTCCCGCCGTCCAGCGCAGTTTCGTCTTCACGCGGCCCAACCCGGCCCGGGCGGTCCGATTGTACAGGTTCATCGGTGTGAACCCCCGCCGGAACAGCCAGTGCTTGAACCTCGATACGGCATGCTTCCGGATTCTCAGAAAACCATGCTCGATCAGCCACAGATTGGTGTGCAGGAATCGGTACAGAGGCCCGGCCCCGTGGTCGGAGACCAGCGCTAGTGTCGAGTTCTCAGGCATCCGATCCAGCACCTCTCCCAGGGTTTCATCCAGACTTCTGTAGAATTCAAGCAGGACATCCCCCAAGTGCGACGCCTCCCGGGGATCGTGGTTCGGATGCTGTGGATCCGCAAGATGCCAGAGAGCATGCTGGAGGATATCGGTCTCGTTAAAAACCTGCATCAGAAAGCGCCAGGGTTTCTCGGCCATCAGCCAGAGAAGAACACGGCGCTTGTGCTCGAACGTTTGTCTCAAGTCCGCGAGGAAGTCCGCCGCGCGCCCCGGTGCATACACCTCGGTGGGCATCACAGCGTAGCCGGGTTCCCGGGCGAGAAGGGTCTCACGGAAATCGGCGGGATATGTAAAGCTCCCGGCGGATCGGGGAGTGAGAATGCCAGAGATCAAGGTACCGGCAACCTGGCGCGGTGGATAGGTCATGGGAATGTTCAGCAGAACCACCTCCCCACCCTGGTTTCCCACCCGGTCCCAGATCGTCTCCGCCCGGAGAGCCGTGCCATCCAGGGGCCCGATCCGGTAGCTTCCCCGCCGCCTCTCCATGAATTCGAAGACCCCGTGCTTCCCGGGATTCTTGCCCGTCACCATGGAGGACCATGCGGGGCCCGTACCTGGAGGAATCACGGTTCTCATCGGACCCCAGGCACCGTCCCGCATCAACCCAGCCAGAACGGGAAGATCTCCCGCATCGACCCAAGGCTTGAGCAGGTCCCACGTCGCGCCATCCCAGCCCAGAATCAGCACGCGTTGGTCGAAATTGACACGATCGCTCATGCTACTGTCCTTCCACCGGCGCTTCCCTACGATTCCGGTTCCTCATCGGCCGTTCCAGCCCTGTCCAGCTCGGTTTCGAGACTGCGAATGAGCTTCTTTGAGCCCTCGTCGTCCGGGTGCAGGACAATCCACCGATTCACAATGTCCAGAACCTTCCCCTTCTCGCCGTGCTTTTCGTACAGGATCATGAGATCATTGTAGAGAAGTGGGTCGTCCGGGACAAACTCGATGGCTTCCTCCAGAGCCGCAGCCGCTTCTTCCCACCGTCCCCTCTGCTCCAGAACGTAGGACAGCTTGCGGTAGCCTTCCATGTCGTTGGGGTTCCGCTCCAGCAGACGCCGCGCGAACTCCTCCGCCTCGTCCAGCATCCCGGCGTTCACGTAGATCGGGACCATCAGTTGTTTGTAGGGAGGGTAGTTCGGAGTGATCATGCCCGCTATCTCGCACTCCCGGACGCTCTTCTCGTATTCGCTGCGCTGGCTATGGAGGTACGCCAGCCGGATGAACGCGGCCGAGTAGTTTGTCATCAGACTCCGCGTGTTTGAGTCGCGGTAGACATCATCCCTCAGATTCCAGTTTTCATCCAGAAGCCCGCGGAACTTGTACTTCTCGAAAAGATTCTCCTCCGTCTTGGCCAGGTCAATCTCCTCGGTCCGCGACGGCACCACCCGGAACACGAGTCCCTCCAGGATCAGATTGTCCCCGAGACCCATTTCCTCCAGGGAAGGAACCGTCACGGCGAAGTAGACGGGGCGTTTCCAGCCGTCTTCCCCGATTGCCATCAGGATGTCCCGGACCCCGATGTCCCTGACCAGGACAATCTGTCCGTCGGCCAGGCGTACAGGCATGAGCTTCTTGATCTCCTCGTCCGACAGACGCATTGGAACCGTCGGCTCCGCGTGCTTCAGCTGCAGGATGTACCAGGGTGTGTTGAGAAGACTCAGGTTCACGACGCGGACATCCTTCCGAAACCCCTTGACCTCCTGCAGAAACCACAGCGGGAAGGTATCGTTGTCCCCATTGGTGAAAATCACCGCGTCGGGTTCCAACCCAACCAGAATATTGTGCGCGTAGTCGTGAGCGTTGAAGTCCCCGCGGCGGTCGTGCGAATCGAAATGGGTAGCCGCGACACCCAGAGGAAGAAGTGCGAGGATCACAGCCAGGACCGTCGCCGGGACTCGCGGATTCCATCCTCCGCGCGAGAGACGCTGCCAGAGCCGACCAATGAGCTCTCCACCGCCGATTCCCATGTAGCCGCTGAACAGGAAGAACGCGTAGGTGTAGAAGTAGTCCCGTTCCCGGACTTCGTGGGCCGTGAAGTTCATGTAGACGATGAGCCAGAGCCCCGAGAAAAGGAACAGAGACCCCAGCATCATGAAAGTTCTTCTCTCCCTCTTCAGATGAATCCAGAGACCCATCAACCCGAGGGCCGGCAGGAATCGCGCGATCAGCCGGGTAAGGGTCGTCCCATCTCCCATGTACTGCTCCAGGAAGTACCGCCAGAAATGCCCGAACTGAAACGCCCAGGATGCCTGCCGGTGGAACAGCGTCATTGGTTTGTACTGTTTCCGGTTCACGAAATCGAAGAAACTCGTGAAGGTCTGCGGGCTGGACTCGTCGATGCCCGGCTGGAGAGCGGAGCGGATGGGCAGGAAAATGTGAACGAGAGCGCCCAGCACCGAAAGAGCAATGACCATCCCCATGAACTTCGAGTCGAGCAGCAGCCGCCAGTCAATGACAATAATGAACGCAAGGAACGAGAAGGCGGCCAGATACGTTCCCAGGTGAAGGCCGATTCCCAGAGCCATGAGGTACGCCACGACAAGCACCAGGTTTTTCCTGCCTGGTTCGCGCGGCCCTTCTCCCCACTTGAGCATCAACCACACGCCGAAACTCTGGAGCAATCCACTGGCCGCGTAGACCTCCGCCTCGATGGCGTTGGTCCAGTAGGTGCTTGCAAAGGCTGCAAAGAGCCCACCCGCTGCGGCCCCCGAGTACACGACCAGGTTATTGCGGAAATCGCGCTCGGGGCGCCACATGCGAACGATCCGAACGAGCGAAAGGTACAGGAACAGGACGGCCAGCGCCCCGGTCAGCGCGGAGAACCAGTTCACCCCCAGTGCCGCCTCCGGGAAGGGAAGCATCGAGAACAGCCGCCCGACCAGAACATAGAGAGGCGTCCCGGGAGGATGGGGGATCCCCAGGGTATAGGCTGTTGCGATGAACTCCCCGCTGTCCCAAAAGGACACCGTCGGCGAGATGGTAATCCCGTACAGGATGAGCACGATCGCTGTCACCGCACTGGCAACAATGCTGTTGATCCAATCCCTCTCTTCACATTTGTCGAGATGGTTCTCCAAGTCCTTTTACCTCCATCACCTTTTCACGTTCCACTCGGCCTCTGACGAGGAACAGAACGCCCCCGACAAGACTCACCACGACGCCGACTACGTAGGCGAGAAATCCCATGGAAAACGCCTCGGGAGCGGTAACCCCCACCTGCCGGAAAAAGAAAACACCGGCATTTTCCCGGACCCCGATCCCGTTGATCGATACGGGAAGGGCTATCAGTATTGCGATCACTGGTATGAAGAGGAAATAGTACCGCATCGGGATATCTATGCCCAGCGCAACCGCGACCTCATAATGGACCAGCACTCTCAGGATCTGAACCACGATTGCGATTCCCGTCACTGCCCAGAGGAGCTTCGGCTGGCTCCGGTAGGCATAGGCGGATTCATAGATCGCCTTGAGCCGGGTCCGGATAGACTTGAGTCCAAGTGGCCGAAGCGCCCGATCCGCCTGCCGCGCCAGGGAACGGTTGAAAGTTACGCACAGGACGATCGCCAGCACAGCTGCCAGTCCAAGACCGCTTGCCATCACTACTTCGTTCTGCAGAACCGAGAGCGAGCTCAGTGCAGCCAGGACAGCGAGAATCGCCAGAGCCACCAGCCCGAACAGCCGATCAAAAAACGTGGCCGCAACGGCCCCCTCAGTATTCCCGGCGCTGCGGTGCACGTCATACACGCGAATCACATCCCCGCCAAGATTCGCCGGCAGGAAGTTGGAGAAGTACAACCCTACGAAGTAGAAGGACATCACCTTCCTGAGAGGCAGCCGGATTCCCTGCCCCTTGAGCAACAGATCCCACTGGTACGCGCCGACGATGTTGCTCAAGGCGAACAGGGCCGTTCCCCAGAGCGCGTGCTCCAACTTGAATTTTCCAAACTGGTGAACGACCTGCGCGAGATCGGCTTTCCAGAGGATGAATGCAAAGAGGAGACCGCTGATCCCGATCTTCAGCGCGCGGCTCACCGCGGGGCGGCGCCAGAACCGTCCACGGCCGGTCTTCCTGCCGCCTGAGTCCGCCGCCATCCGCGCTGTCCCCTGATCCTGACCTCTCATCTCTGAAATCCTGACCTTCGTCTTCCAAATATGCAACCGATCCCGGCCAGCAGGCAAATCCCGCTCAGCATCAAGCCATTTCGAAAAGCCGCAGACTCGTACGCCAGCACCACCCGGTGATCCCCGGGTTCCAGCCGCACGGCGCGCAGCGCGTAGTCAGCCCTCAGGACGGGCGTCCGGACTCCATCCACGTAGGCGATCCAGCTCGGGTAGTAGATCTCCGAGAAAACGAGGATGCCGGGACCGTCCAGCCGCGCATTCACCTCAATACGGTTCGATCGATAGGAGACGACATCCACCCGGGAGAGCCCGGGAGTCCATGGCCCACTGCCATCCCGGCCCTGCTGAAGAATCACCGTCCGGCGCGGATCAAAACCTTCCTCCTTCATCCACTCAAGGGTCTCTTCGTCGCTCCCGGCAACGCGGGCCTCCGGCACCAGGAACACTCTGGGCAGGTAGTTCGGGGCTTCCACAAGGTTGAACTCGTTGCCCTGGTATTGTTCGATCCGGTACCGGACGTTGAGGAGGTCGAGCTTCAGATCCCGTCCCACATCAAAGGTCTTATACAGGCTGAGTTTCAGCTGGTTGTACCCATCTACATTGAAAACCCCGTTGATCTCGCCCTGGTTCCGGCGCATCAGCATCACACCACCCGGCGCGCGGGTCTGTACCCGGAAGAGCGGTTCCCCCTCGCCGGGTCTGAGCACCTCGACAGTACTGTCCGGGGCGTAGTACCGCTCGATGGAAATCGCTCCCGGGTTGTGGCTGCGCCCGAAGACAAAGAGATCGGCCACCAACAGCCCAACCACCAGCAATCCGGCCACCGTATCCGGAAGACGTCCCCGTCCCCTCAGCACCAGCAGCACTGTCCCAGCCACACCGAAAACCATGAAGGGCACAGCTCGCGACAGGAAGAAGTCCCAATCCACCGGCGCGCCCGACCGGAGAACCTTCCCGGACCCCAGGAAATGAAACAGCACGGCGCCCGCGGCCAGCACACAGACCAGGAACACCGCCCAGCGCCACGCCAGCCGTCTGAACCACGGGGCAAGGGACTCCCGCCCGCCAGTCACGAGCACATCCGCTCCATACCCGGCCAGCACCGACACCGAAAACACCAGCAGTATCAACGCCCGCGAGGGAATCCTGAACCGATCATAACCCGGGACAACGGCGAAGAACAGGCGGTGAACACCGCCGTACTTCCCCGCCGCCATCAGGAGAGAGATCAGCAGGAGCCCCACAAGAAACCCGCGGTACGGTCGATTCGATTTCCTGAGCCCAATCCAGGCCATCAGAAGACCAACGATCCCGACGTACCCGCACATCTCCCAGAAGTAGTAGTATCGCCCGACACCCCAGTACGACAGGAAATCACCCCCTCCCGTCCCACCGAAGAAATGGGGAATGAAGAGAGTAATCAGGTTCCAGGGAGGGAACGAGGCCTCGACAGATTGCTGGTAGCCGAGCTCCGGCCGAATGGAGAGTCGAGAGAGCTCATAGCTGGGGAGAAGCTGGAACAGGCAGAGCCCGAGAGAAAATGCCACCGCCGCCGCTCCAAGGGCCGGGATTTTCAGCCATGAGGCAACACGGCACCCGGTCCGGCGAATCTCGTTCCCCGTCATGTACAGGGTGAAGAAGCCGAGACCGATGTAGACAAGAAGAGAGATCTGGGGAGATCCGCCCAGGAACGCAACAGCCAGAACCGCCCCCGCAGCCAGCGCGTGGACGAGAGAACACCGCGTGAAGGCCAGATGCAGGAAGAGAAAGGCGAGCGGCAGCCAGACCGCGACCTCCAGGATGTTGAGGTGGATTACGTGAGTCACCATGAACCCGGAGAACATGAAGGTGATCCCACCGGCCCACCCCCCCCACACCGAGGCCCCCAGTCGCCGAACCAGCAGGAACATCCAGCACCCAGCCAGCATCAGATGGACGGCGGCCAGAGCCTCAACCGCTACCAAACCCAGGTGCCCGTCCCGGACAAACAGATTCAGCGCAAGATTCAACGGGTACAGAACGGCCGACTGGATATCCGCCAGGAATGGCATCCCCGCGAACACATAGGGATTCCAGAAGGGAATCTCGCCGGCGGCTATGGAGGAGGCGGCGAAGTATCGCGTAGGGTACGTGAACTCGAGGAAGTCGTCCCAGAAATAGCGATACTCACCCGCCCAGCCGAACAGCACTTCCCAGAAGAACACGAGACACAGGACCACAAAGGGGACCCAGACTGTCCGTCTCCACACTCCGGCCAGCACCCCGCGCTCCCGACTCCCCGTGGATCCGGGCTTATTCGCGCCTGCTCTGCCACTATGTACCATATGCACATCACGCTCTGGGCTGTACTGTGCACGGATCCTGCCGGATCCGTGCATCCCACGCTCACCTGCAAGACCGGCTAGCCCTGTCGAGATCGGTCTTCGCGTTTCTGTCCCACGCAGACAACCGATACCCCGAACGGCAACCTGGAGAAACGCATCCACCGCGCCTCGAGGCACAGCAGCCAATAGAAAAACGTGTTCAACGGACCCGGGACCGGCTTCAGCGTCGTCTCCGGTTCGCTCCGGCTCCCCACCAGTTTCTCCAGCAGACGATACAGGGCAATGGGAAAGAACAGCAGGGATACAGCGTAGCTCAGTTTCAGAATCGCGAATCCCGCGTCCTCCATCAGCCGGGCTATCTCACCCGCACGATACCGGCGCAAGTGGTGCAACGCCACATCGTGCCGACTCCACAGAAACTGGAAAGCGGGCACTGTAACCAGCGTCAACCCACCGGGCCGGACGACCCGATGAATTTCCTGGAGGACGCTTTGCTCATCGGACACGTGCTCCAGAAGGTCCAGCGCAACCGCCGCATGGAATGTCCCGTTCTGGAAGGGAATCCGCCCGGCGGGGGACCGAACCAGCAGACTGAGATTCCGGTTCCGACAGAACCGGAGCGCCTCGGGCGACGCGTCCAGTCCCACCGTCGTCCCAAGATCAGAAAGCGCCGCCAGAGTAGATCCCGTCCCACAGCCCACATCCAGAATGCGATCCCCGTCCCGCCAGACCCCAAACCGCGAGAGCAGACTCCTGGCCAACTCGCGCCGCCCCCGGAACCACCAGTAGCGGTCCTCGAGGTCAAACATTCGGGCATACTCCTCCAGCTTCACACCCGATCCCCCATCCGCGCCGTTTCGGACACCACCTCCTCGATCACTTGAAGCGTCTGGTGGGTGGCGCGGTCCCAACTGAATCCTCGCGCCCACGCAATTGCCCGGCGCGAGAACTGTTCTCTCACCCGCGGATTCCGCAGCATGACAACAACACTCGAGGCGAGACTCCGTTCGTCACCGTACCCGACCAGGATCCCGGTTTTTCCATCCTGCACCGCATCCCTGAGACCTGGAACATCACTGGCGATCACGGGCGCGCCACAGGCATTGGACTCAATCACGGTCACGCCCCAACCCTCTTTCCGGGACGGATTCACAACAACCTGAGCGCTCTGGAGAATCCCGATTTTCTCCCTTTCGGAGACTCGTCCCGTGAAGCGCACGGATCCTGTCATGCTTATCTCGCGGGCTATCTTCTCCAGTCTCGGCCGGTCGTCCCCGTCTCCAACTATCGTGAGCTTGGCCTCGGGGATTTTCTCCAGCACACGCTTCATCGCACGGAGTACAAGATCGATACTCTTGTACTTCTTCAGCCGCCCCAGGTACACGACGCTCGGTTCCGGAAATCTCCGGCGCGTCTCCGGCCGGTATCGGCTGAGATCAATCCCGTTATGAATAACCGCAATCCGCGATGCGGATACGCCCCGACTTACCAACTCGTCCCGCGTGCTTTCAGAAACCACCGTGAACCTGGTTCGCCGGTAGACAGTTGGAATCAGACGCTCGGAGGCATACACATACGAAGCGAACGGGAACGCCGTCTCATGGAAGATGCTTCCGCCGAACATGTGATGCATGACGGCCAACAGCGGGGTGTGAACGTAGAGGGGCGTGTAGAACGGGATCTTGTTTATGTCGTCCACTACGATGTCGAAGCCCTGGTGCCGGAGATCGGAGAGATACGCTCCCGGGACTGCGAAGTTGAAGTTCCACCAATTGCCCCGGCGGACAACCTGAATCCCGTCGATTGTCTCCTCGCGCGGACACCCGGGGTACCCCGATGCCAACAGCACAACCCGGTGTCCCCTGGACGCGATCCTCCGGAAGATCTCATGCAGGTGAAGCTCCGCCCCACCCGCCTCCGGGTTTCTGATATCCCGCCAGTTGATAACCAGAATCCGAAGCATGCGCTCCACCCACCGTCTCTCAACAGACCACAATCACTCAATCGCCACGGTCGTGTAACATCAAAATCCACCGCATCTTAGCACCGTACCAGGCAGGGTGTCAACCACTTGCCCTCTAATCTTTCAGTGCAATTTCCCTCACAGATATCCCGTGCTCGCGGAACCAGCGCCGGATCTCAGCACCGGGTACCTTCTTCCGTCCCAGGATCCGCCGCCTCTCTCGGAGCGGATGCTCCAGACCGATCAGCGCCGCCCAGTAGGCTTTCAGGAGCACGCGGATGAGAGACCCCGCGGAGTACTGCGATGTGAACCGCCCCGCCGCCCCCCGCCCGGTCAGGGCACCGTATGCCTGGAGGGCAAAACGCGCCAGTGTGTGGACCGGGCTGACAACCAGCATGGACAAGGGCAGGATCTTCACCGCCACCCAGACCCGGTTCCGCTCAACCAGGAACGCCTTGGCCGGGGAATACTGGCCGGTGGTGGCGGAATACCGATGATACACGCGGGCAGCGGGAACGAAGACGCACTGCCATCCTGCAAGTCTGCCCCGGAGCCCAAGATCCGTATCGTCGCCGTACGCGAAGAAAGTCTCGTCGAAAAGGCCGATCTCATCCAGCATGGACTTGCGGTACAAGGCGGCGCAGCCACTGGGGAACAGACACTCCGACGCGTCGTCGTACTGACCCACATCCACCTCCAGGCGCCCCCGCCCCCGGTTGAGACCATCACGGTAGATGAGATGTCCTGTGTTGTCGATGACGTCACGGCGGTCGAAGTTCAGGATCTTGGACGCGCACATCCCCGCCGATGGGGCTGCCTCCGCTGCCGCCACCAGCGCACCCAGCCAGCGTTCATCAGCTTCCGTGTCATTGTTGAGCAGGACTATGTACCGCCCCCGCGCCCGGACGATGGCCTGGTTGTTGGCGATCCCGAACCCCAGGTTCTTCTCGTTCTCGATGATGGACACGACCCACGGAAACCGTTCCCGGACCATGGCCACCGATCCGTCTTCGCTTCCATTGTCTACAAGGAGGACTTCGAAACTGCGGAATTGCTGGGTTTCGAGAGACTGCAGACACGTCTCGAGGAAATCCCGCCCGTTCCAGTTCACGATGATGACCGAGGCCGATACCGTCTCCCTATTTCCCATGTTGCAATCTCTCCGCAAGGGACGCGGGAAGCCCCGCATCGAGAATCGCCCGGCCGGCCGCCGCCGTGTCGTACGGAACCCGCTCGATACTGGCCCGACCTTCCCCTGTATCCAACACAAGGAAGCTGGCCCGCGGATCCCCATCTCTGGGTTGACCCACGCTCCCCACGTTGATGACGTAGCGCAGCTTTTCCCTCAGACAGATCTCGGCTTCCACGGAGAGTTTGCACCGTCTGTCGCTCTCCTTGGCCGCCACCAGAGGCCGGTGGGAATGACCGATCAGACACAGACGTTCCTGAAACCGCTCGAAGGCCCGCTCAGCACTTTCGGTGGTGACTACGTAGTGCCACTGCGAGGGCTCCATGGGAGAGGCGTGAACAAAGAAAATCGATTCCTCTTGCGCCACGAGCGGCGCGCCGGAGAGAAACCGCCGATTCGGTTCCGTGAGCACTTCCCCGGTCCAGAGTACGGCAGCCTGGGCTTGAGGATTGAAATGGCCCGCGCTTGTTCCGCCTACCGCGGCGCGGTCGTGGTTTCCGGCGACACACCGATCCACCGAGAGCCGGGTTTCCTCCACGCACTCGTTGGGATTCCCGCCGTATCCGACGATGTCTCCCAGGCAGATCCGGCAACCAATTCCCAGCTGGTCCATCCGTCGGAGAACGCTCCGGAGCGCCTGGAGGTTCCCATGAACATCCGAGAAAACGGCGTATCGCAACCGAATCAGTCCCCCCCCTCCACCACCGTTCCCTTCCCCGCTGTGCGCCAGAGGCGATCCAGGATCCCGTTCACAAAAGCCCCGGACTGCTCCGTGCTGTATTTCTTGGCGATTTCCACAGCTTCGTCGATGACCACTTCCCCGGGAACTCCCGTTCCGTAGAGCAACTCCCCTGTTGCTATCCTCAGGATGCTCCGGTCGATGGCAGCCAAACGCTCCATTTTCCAGCGTTCCAGGGTCTGGCTGATCACCCGGTCGATTTCCGATCGATGCTCCGAGAAAGCCTCAACCAGGGATCGTGCGTACTCACTTGCATCCGGACCGGCCTTTCGCTCCTCCAGGATCTGGGCGAGTGCCAGATCTACGGAGTCCTGCCCGTGTTCGCTCTGATAAAGAGCCTGGAAAGCAATCTCCCGCGCGCGCCGTCGTCTGCTTCTCATGAAGACGTTTTACCCCCGCACCCTGGACATCAGGTCGGCCATCTCCAACGCCGAAAGCGCGGCAGCCCAACCCCTGTTCCCGCTCTTGGCCCCTGCGCGCTCCAGAGCCTGCTCCAGGGTCTCCGCCGTCAGGATCCCGAAAATAACAGGAATCCCCGTCTGCGCGCTGAGCTGGCCGACCCCGCGCGTGACCTCGCTGCTTACCCTTTCGAAGTGAGAGGTCGCGCCGCGAATAACGGCGCCCAGGCAAATCACAACGTCGTAGTTCTTGCTCTCCGCAAACGCGCGGGCCACAAGGGGAATCTCCAGAGCACCCGGGACCCATGCGACATCCACGGCATCATCCGCTACCTCGTGCCGCTTCAGGCAATCCAGCGCTCCATCGAGGAGCCGGTTGGAAACCAGATCGTTGAACCGGCTGACCACGACGCCAAAACGCTTGCCACGCCCGTCCAGCAGACCTTCAAACACCCTCGCCATCGGCCAACCTCCTCCAGTGCTTGTAACGTTCTACCCATCGCTGCTGTCGTCATCTACCAGATTCAGTATGTGCCCCAATTTCGTTCTCTTTGTACTGAGATACCTCCGGTTGCACTCCGTAGGCTCCATCTCGATGGAAACTCTCTCCACAACCTTCAACCCGTAGGCCTCGAGACCCACGATCTTCCGCGGGTTGTTCGTGATCAGGCGGATTTCACTGAGCCCGAGGTCGGCCAGGATCTGGGCCCCGATTCCGTAGTCCCGGAGATCCGCAGCAAAACCCAGCTCCTTGTTGGCTTCCACAGTATCCAGACCATTATCCTGGAGCTCGTAAGCTCGCACCTTGTTCGCCAAGCCAATACCGCGCCCCTCCTGCCGCATATAGAGGAAGACCCCCACACCCGCCTCACCGATCATTTTCAGCGCCGCCCTCAGCTGCTGCCCGCAGTCACACCGGAGTGAACCCAGAACATCCCCTGTGAGACACTGCGAATGGACCCGAACGAGAGGTTCCGGCGTGCCGGTCGGCTCACCCCTGACCAGGGCCAGATGATGATTCTCCGAATCGGAGCTTCCATAGAGGTGCATCTGGAAGACGCCGAAATCGGTGGGGAGCTCCGCTGTCGCCATTCGCCGGACGAGAACCTCCGTCCGGCGCCGGTACTGGATCAGATCCCGGACCGTGATGATTTTGAGACCCCACTTCCCGGCCAGCGTCAGCAGCTCAGGCACCCGGGCCATGCTGCCATCCTCAGACATGATCTCACACAACACGCCCGCGGGACGGAGACCGGCGAGACGCGCCAGATCCACCGAGGCTTCCGTGTGCCCCGCGCGCCGGAGCACTCCCCCCTCCACCGCCCTCAGCGGAAACACGTGTCCCGGGCGCGCCAGGTCTTCCGGTCTTGTTCCATCGTGGACCAGAACCTGGACTGTGCGAGCCCGGTCGTAAGCAGAGATGCCCGTGGTCGTCCCGTCGACCGCGTCCACCGACACGGCAAAGGGGGTTCCCATCTTGGCCGTGTTGTGGCTCACCATGGGCGCAAGACCCAGTTGGTCCAGGCGAGCGCCTTCCATCGAGACGCAGATCAACCCCCGCCCTTCTTTCGCCATGAAGTTGATCGCCGCGGGAGTTACCCCCTCCGCCGCCATGACGAAATCGCCTTCGTTTTCGCGTTCCTCGTCATCCACAACAATGACAACCTTGCCGGCGCGGATCTCCTCGGCGGCATCACGAATCGTGTCGAAGGATTTCATTTCCTCTGCGGGTCCCCCTTACCGAGTGTAGCCCTCATTTTTCATCCAGTCTTCCGTCAGACCACTGCGCGACGTGTGCCCCGTCCGGCTTTCTGTCAGACCACTGCGCGACGTGTGCCCGCTGTCCAGCTGTCTTGCGACATATCGAGCCAGGATGTCCACCTCCAGGTTCAGATCGTCACCGACCTGCGAACGACCCAAGGTGGTCATGATCCGCGTCTGGGGAACAAGAGCCACCGCAAATGTGTCTCCGTCCACAGCAGATACCGTCAGGGATACTCCCTCAAGGGCAACCGAGCCCCTCTCCGCGATCATCGGCCCCAGCTCCGCCGGATACCGCAGGCGCAACCGGCGCTCTCCAGCACCCACCCCCGTCAACCCGACAATCCTGGCCCGCGCATCCACGTGACCCGTCACGAGATGCCCGCCCACGCGGTCGCCCAGCCTGAGGGATCGCTCCAGATTGACACTCGCGCCCGGCCGGAGACTCAGGATATTGATCCGGCTCGCTGTCTCGGGTACCATCTCCACAGTGAACCCAGCGTCGCCCACACTCGTGACCGTCAGACACACGCCCGAAACACAAATGCTGTCTCCCACGCTTGTTCCCGCGAGGACCGTGGTCGCCGCGATCCGCAGCTGCACAGAGCCGGACTGCTGCACCACTCCATCAACCCGACCCATTTCTTCAATCAGACCAGTGAACATGACACTAGCTCTTCTCCCGGCGCAAGTATCCTTCAACGAGAATGTCCTCCCCCACGCGACGCGACCTGACCTCGCTGAGAGTCACCGAGCGGGAGATCCGCCGGATACCCAGATCCCCGACGCTGTTCCAGGCATCGCCACCCAGGATCCGCGGGGCCAAAACCATCAGGATCTTGTCAGCAATCCGGTCCCTGAGCATCGAAGCTGCAACCTCGCGTCCCCCTTCCACCAACACGGAGGTCAGTCCCTCCCGACCGAGTCGCCGGATGACGGATCTTGCGTTCACTCGACCACGCGAGTCTGCAGCGAATGGCCAGATTTCCGCGCCAAGCAACCTGATCCTGTTCTCACGGCGGGCATCTCGATCCTTTCCACAAGCCACGATGGTCCGGACCCCGGGAAGGTCATTCAGCACTCGCGCATTCAGTGGTGTTTGCAACCTGGTGTCCAGGATAACGCGCACCGGGTGACGCGGCCGACGGACTCCCATCCGCACCGTCAACTGCGGATCATCGGCCAACACTGTCCCCACTCCTACCAGGATCGCATCAACTTCCTGCCGGAGCCGGTGCCCGAGCTTGCGAGACGCCGTGCCACTGATCCATCGTGATTCCCCCGTCGCAGTTGCGATTTTCCCATCCAGCGTGGCTGCCAGTTTCAGGACGACAAATGGGCGACCCGTCCCAGCATGCGTCAGGTAGAACTCGTTCAGCCGACCTCCCTCTCCCGCCAGGAGTCCCAAGTGCACTTCAACCCCGTGGCGGCGAAGCAACCGGACCCCCCTGCCGGCGACAAGGGGATTCGGGTCCAGCACAGACACCCACACCCGGCGGATTCCTGCATCCAGGATCGCATCGGTACATGGAGGAGTGTGCCCATGGTGACAACAGGGTTCCAGATTCGCGTATAGATCCGCCCCGGCCACTTCCCTCCCGGCATCCTCAATGGCCAGAACCTCCGCGTGCGGCATTCCCCTCTGCCGGTGGTAACCTTCCCCGACAATCCGCCCCCGGTTCACAATCACTGCTCCGACCATGGGATTCGGGCTTACCCAACCAGCTCCTCTTCGGGCCAGCCGGAAAGCCCGCGCCATGAACCGGCGATGAACCACTTCCTCTTCCACCACGCCCGCCCTCAACAGGAAAACGCCCCGAAGATCGCTTCGGGGCGGCGCGTTCCTGGCCGTTGCCAGCCTTCCTGTCCTTCTCTCATCCAGACTTTCACTGTCGGCTCCGGAATCTCACCGGATCAGCAGATGTCCTGAACATCCGCTCGCGGGCTATCACCGCCGGTGGGGATTTTCACCCCGCCCCGAAGGATCAAGGATCTATGACTGGTCACAGATTAGTGCCAACTCTGCCTGTTGTCAACTCAATTCCGGAAGCTTCACCATGGAGGATTCACCACGGAGTTGCAAAGAGAGCGAAGAAAAGGGGCGGCTTCGCAGTGCAGGTCAGTATGCGGTACTCGCCGTCTCCTCCTGAGAAGGCTCCAAATCAAAAAGAGCTTCCATAGATCGCGAGTCCTCAACGTATTTCAGGATGTCGTTGGCCGCCTTCTCGGCCTTCTCGTAATTCCCTTTCCCAAGTGCGAAGAGGATGATCTCGGCCTTGCCGGCCATGGGAGCCAGATAATTGTTGAAGCGATGTTTCATGCGCCGCAGTGCTTCGTGATCCACCCGGCTCCCCTGCTCCAACGGAGTCACGCTTAGGGCATACGAGGCGTTTCCAACCGGGCGTTCCAGGCGCCCGCCGCTCACTTCGCAGATCCGACCCTGGAGCGCAGCCCGGAACACTCCGGGACTCCCGGCCGATCGATGTTCCAGCGGACAGCTTTCGCAGGGCTCATCATTCCCACGCAGTACTCGATAGCACGGCGCCTTCGGGTTTTGCAGATCGAATTGGTCCCGAGCCGCCCGGTTTGCGTGGGCAATTCTGCGATCCGCATCCAGAAGCAGGACCGGATAGTTCAGCGCATCGAGAATGACATGCTCAGGCGAATCCATTTCTCTCTCCTCTCCAGGAATAAGACTTCTGCTACCCCTGATCAATCGGGTTTTCGGCAACCCCGCAGCGTCACTGGAGACAAATCCGAGCGGCATGAACACCGTGGAGGGTCGAAATCGGCGGCGCAACGCAGTCCAGACACATCCTGTGACTCTCGCAGCAGGGATTCATGAATAACGCAGGCTAAAGATAGCGCGGCGCCTGCCGATTGTGGAACATTGAGGGAACGCTCGTGTCATCCCATTGGAGGTCGTGCCGGTGAGTCAAGTCGCTGAGATCTCAGTCGTCTGTCCCCTCTGCCGAGAACCCTTCAAATCCAGCGTTCCCGTGGCAAACGATGATCCGGGACCGCTTCATACGGATTTCCGGCGGGAGGTGCTCGGGTTTCAGCCCCGGTGCCACCTGATCCATACATGCCCCTTCTGCGGCTACACGGCCCTGCAATCCAATTTCCAGAAGAAGGTCGACCGTTCCGTAGCGCGGCGGATGATCCACGCGCTCCGGTACCTGGTGCGCGGCGACGTGCCCCTCAGTTGTGAGAGGTATGAGTACGCTGCCCGCTGCGCAGAGATGTTGGGAGAGAATCCCGGCGAGATAGCGGATTTCTACCTCAGCGCCGCTTGGAGCGCACAGGAGGACGGGCAGGTCAGGGAAGAGATCGGCTACCGAAAAAAGGTCATCGAGTTCCTCCAACTGGCCCTTGAGACACCCGACACCATCCCGTCTTCGGATCGGGCAACGACAACCTACCTGATCGGTGAACTCTATCGCCGGGTTGGCAAGAATGAAGACGCGAGCCGGTGGCTGAACCGGGTGGACAGGGAAATCGTGGACCGCAAGCGCCAGGCGTGGATCCTGTCGTTGGCGGAACAGCAGAGGAACTCACCGCAGGAGATCATCGAGCTGCCGAGCTTCCCCGACCGGGCGTGACCGCGAGCCGCAGCAGGAGATTGACAGCAACCGCGGACATAGAAAGCCCTCGACGCGATCCCCCGAGACCTTCCCCACTCCCCCTCTTGCATAGCGGGTAACCAGGCCTTGAGGTGTTTGACCCCCGCCATAACGGCCATAGCGCCGAGGGCAGAATTCATCTTCCTCACCCAGCCCTCCATCCCAACTCCACACACGCTCTATGCTAGAACGCTCGAACCAGGCGAGTCAAGCTCAATCTTGCTCAAACATCGTAATACATTACCTCAAGAGAGCAGAGCATCCACGAAAGCTTCCGGGGCAAATCGTTCCAGATCCCCCACTCCCTCGCCGAGGCCCACGAACCGAACATCCAGCCCCAGCTCTTCGCGGATGGCCAGCACGATCCCCGCCTTTGCCGTCCCATCCAGCTTGGCGATCACCAGACCCGTCGGCTCGACGGCCTCTTTGAACAGCCGGGCCTGCGAGAGCGCGTTCTGACCCGTCGTGGCATCCAGAATCAGCAGGACTTCATCGGGCGTGCCGGGTTCGCATTTGTCAAGAACCCGCCGGATTTTCTTCAGTTCCTCCATCAGGTTGTGCTTCGTATGGAGCCGCCCCGCTGTGTCCACCAGCAACACATCCACGCCGCGCGCTCTGGCCGACTCCAGGGCATCATAGGCCACAGCCGCGGGATCCGCTCCCGACCGCTGGCGCACAAGATCCACTCCGACTCTCTCCGCCCAGACTTCCAGTTGCTCCGCAGCAGCAGCCCGGAAGGTATCCGCGGCCGCCATCATCACACGCATTCCCTCCGCCTTATAGCGGGCCGCCAGTTTCGCAAGGGTCGTCGTCTTGCCCACGCCGTTGACGCCGACCAGAAGGATCACTCTGGGCCTGCCACCGGGGATTTCCGGTTCCTCCCGAGCGCGGCCCAGAACCTCCAGTAGCGAGTCCCTGAGAGCATTGTGGATAGCGTCTTCCCCAACAGCGTCCGCCTTTTCCAACCGGTCGAGAATACGCTGCGTGGCAGCCACACCCACGTCGGCCTCGATCAGGATTTCCTCGAGCGCCTCCCGCGATTCGGCGTCCAACCCGGATGCCAGGGCGGCTCTCCTGATCCGACCCCAGAACCCGCGGCGAGCTTTGCCCAGTCCCTTGCGAAGTCGCGTGATGGAAAATGCCATTCTGATCCCAATACCGCGGACGCGGGGCGCAAAGATCCCATGCGGCCCGGCTACGTTGCGTGGTTGGTCAAATCCACAGACACAATCCTCGACACTCCAGGCTCCGACATCGTCACGCCGTACAAGCAGCTCGCCACCTCCATGCTCCGCTTGTTGTGCGTGATCATTACAAACTGCGTCTTCTTCTTCAATCCCTTGAGCAGGTTGGCGAACTTGAGCACATTCGCATCATCCAGTGCTGCGTCGATCTCGTCGAGGAAACAGAAGGCACTCGGCTTCACCAGATAGAGAGCCACCAGGAAGGCAATAGCCGTCAGGGATCTTTCTCCCCCCGAGAGCAGGCTGATATGCCTCTCCAGTTTTCCCTTGGGCCGGGCGACAATGGCAATTCCCGAATGCAGGGGATCCGATGGATCCTCCAGCCGCAGATCGGCTTCGCCGTCCTTGAAGAGAGTAGCGAAGGTCTCGGTGAATTTCTCCCGCACCTGAGCAAAGCCTTCGCTGAATCGCTTCCGGGCCGTCTGGTGAATCTGGACGATGGCCTGCTCCAGCGATTCCTTGGCTTCCCCTAGATCCTGTTTCTGCGCGTTCAGGAAATCCAGCCGCTCCTTCTCCTGTTCGTACTCCTCCAGTGCAATCAGGTTGACCGGCCCCAAGGCTTTGATCTTGCGCCGGACATTCTCGATGTCCCCGGAACCAATCTCCCCAATGTCCTCAGGGATCTCGAACTCGTCCAAGTCGGCCTCGTACTTCTCACGGATCTGGTCCACTACTGATTTCTCTGCGGCTTCCATCCGCGTTATGTCCATATCCAGCTGATGAATCTGCTCTCCCAAACGATCCCTCTCCGCGCCCTGATCCTTCAGCCGCTGTTTGAAACTCACCTCCTCCTCCCGGAACCCACCCCCCCCTTCTCTGAGTCGGTCCCTGGCCACCAGACTCGAATCCACTTTCCCGGAGACGATTCTGAGATCCGCCGCCATCTGCACCAGAGATTCCTCGTACTCGCGAATCCCGACCTCGGCTCCGGAGATCTCCTGTACCCGTTGCCGGATCTGCGCGCCCAGGTTCTCCGCCTGTTCCGCCAGATCGCCTGCCCGGCTCCGCAGTCTCATTTCCTCGCCGTCCAGAGCGACCAGCTCCGTTCTGAGAGCACTCAGGCGCGCCATCTGATTGCGATAGGTCGTTTCCCTCGTCTGTACCTTCTGTTCCAGAGCAGTCGTGAGATTCCCGGCTTCACTCTCCTCACCGGTGAGCAGCGTCACATCCTCCGCAACGTGGTTCCGCTCCATGTCGATCTGCCGAATCTCGGTTTCCATTCGATCCAGCTGCCCCGCCAGCATCTGCCGGCTCTGGCCGCACTGCGCCATCTCAACATTCAGCTCGCCCTTCCACTGCTGCTGTCCCGAGAGAGCACCCCGCTTCTCTTCAAGAGCGACTGTTACCAGTTGTGAGATCCGGGCCAACCTTTCCCGGACCTTGAGGGCCTTCTGCTCAAACTCCCGGATTTCCCCGAGAAGCGCCTGGATCTCAGACATCTCCAACTCGGTTTTCCCGATTTCTCCTTTTCTTCCAACAATGCTCAGGTCTCCTTCCGACCGGCGTCCTCCGGAAAACCGCCCGGGCATCGCCACCGCATCCCCATCCAGCGTAACGAAGGTCACATTCCGGCAGCGAGAATCCAGCGACAGGTCCACGGCTGTGTCAAGGGTCTCCGTCAGCACGGTTCTCCCGAGAAGGTAGTCCACGACAGGCCGAATCCCCTGATCGCACACCACGAATTCCGATGCCTTTCCAATCACACCGGGACTCGAGCAGATGTCCGCAGGGACTCCATCTGCCTCGATCCCCTCAAGACCCTCCACAGCCAGGAACCCGGCCACGCCCCCACATCCGGCCCGCAAGTATTCGACGAGGCCACGCGCTGTCTGCAGCTCCTGGGTCACAATCAGCTGCAGCGATGAGGAGAGAGCAGCCTCCACGGCGGTCTCATAGCGCGGTTCCCGTACAGACACCAGCTCCGCAACGACACCGCATACCTGCGTTTTCTTCTCGGCCAGGACGGTCTTGACACCCGACTCATACCCCTCCAGGCTCTCCTCCAATCCCTTCAGCAGTCCCAGCTTCTCCTGCAACGCCCCCATCTTTGATTCCAGGGACACACTGCGGGAGCTGATGTTCGAGAGACGCTCCAAGTGCTTCCGGCTCCCCTCGCCCAACCTCTGCCGCCTGGCCTCCAGACCGCCGATCTCATTGTCCAGCTGCAGGGTAGCCTCATCCAGGGACGATAGATCCTGTTCCATTTCATCCATCCGCGCGCCGAGTTCCGAAACCTGTTGCAGAATGCAGGTTTTCTCCTCCAGCAACCTCTCCAGGTTCTTGCCCAAGGTGCCCAGCTCGTTGGAACTCCGGACTCGATTCTCGAACACCTTGAGGGCATGGTCTCTCTTCTCACTCAACAGCGTCTTCCACGCCGCCAGCTGTTTCTCCAGGTCAGCAACCTCAGCCTCGAGGGTTCTATGTTCCTCGCGGCGAGCGCTCCGGCGACCCTCCAGGGTCACCAGAGTCAGCGAGGCATCTTCCCTCTCGGACTGGACCCGGTTGAACTGCTGCTCCAAGGCCGACTTCTCCTCTGCAGCCCGCACCAGCAAGGCGCGCGCGCCCTTGAGCCGCTCCCTGAGAACCAGAGTTTCCGCCTCAACGGTCTCGGCCTGTCTTTCGGCTTCGGTCAGCGTCTCCTGGGCCTGCGCCAGCCGCCTCTCGTGCTCCATGCGCCGGAGACTCAGATTCTCCAGATGTGCTTCGATTTCGGACAAACCCGCCTCAGAGGCCTCGCGCCGATCCCGCAGCCGGACCATATCTTCCTCAGCCTCAGCGCTGCGCGCAGCGATCGCGCGAACCTCGGCGCGCGCCCTGGCAGCCTCCATGACCCGCAATCTCTCCGTGAGACGATTGTAGCGCCTGGCCTTGCCCATCTGGTACTCCAGACTGCGGACCCTTTTCTCCAGCTCCTGGATCACGTCTTTCAGGCGAACCAGGTCCTGGTCGGTCAGCTCCAGTTTCCGCCGCGCCCCCACTTCCCGGTCCTTGTACTTCGTGATCCCGGCCACCTCTTCGATGAATCCCCGCCGGGCTCCGCTCCGCTCGTCGAGAACTTCATCGATCATATCCCGTTCCATGATGGAGTAGGCGTTCGCCCCGATCCCGGTGTCCAGAAAGAGATCCCTGATGTCCTTCAGCCGGCAGGGCTTCCGATTGAGAAAATACTCGCTCTCTCCCGAACGGAACACCCGGCGAGTCACGCAAACCTCGTCATAGGGCACGGGCAGCAGATTGGCGCATCCCCCAACCGTCAGGGAGACCTCTGCCATCCCGAGGGGTTTGCGCATCTCACTCCCATTGAAGATGACATCCTCCATCGTCTTTCCCCGGAGCTGCTTGGCACTCTGCTCGCCCAGGACCCATCGAATGGCATCCGACAGGTTCGTCTTGCCGCACCCGTTGGGCCCGACAACCGCCGTGATACCGGGGCCGAATTCGATCTCCAGTTTCTCGGGGAACGACTTGAACCCGCAGATCTCGACTTTTTTCAGGTGCATCGGTCCGCCCGTCTCCTTCCAGTGTTCTACCGCTTCCTTCTCACAATCCGTGTGTAGCCGAATCCCTCTTCCTCATTGAGCTGCCGCGCCAGATCTTCAGCCCCGGCCCGACTGGAGAGACTCCCGACCCAGACGCGGTGCCAGACCCCCCTGGACCCCAGATCCACAGTGACAACCTCGGTCTCAAACCCCCTGGCGCCCAAACTCCGGACCTCCGCTTCCGCCCGGTCTCTCGACCTGTATGAGCTGACGTGAACGGCAAACTCTCCTTCCAGCCCACCGTGAATCGCAGTCCGCGACGCGGTTTCCTCGGCGATCCCGGGAACCGGAGCAGGCTCTTTCTCCGGTTCGTGCGCGCTTGCCTCTTCCTCAACCCGCGCCGCGTCCGTTACGGCCCCCGCAATCCTTCCCGGAGTCGGGCTCACCGCCTCAGGGGGTCTCACACGTACCTGCAGTTTGGGAAACTGCGTCATCCCCTCCTGCATGGTCTCGGCAGGCTGCCGGGATACCCAGGGTTTGAACTGCCAAACCATCACAACCGCAACGACAACAAAAGCCAGCACCAGGTAGACCGTCCGTGGAGCTTTCCAGCGTCGTTCCCCACCCACCCGCGGGACCTCCCGAGCCGGAGGAGCTGCCACCTGCTCCTTCTCCTCCTCCGCCAGGCGCTCCGGTGTCGGGAGAGCGGGAGTCACTTCCACCCATCCGAAGGAAGGCGCAAACCCGCCGCCCGTTCCCTCTCCAGCCTGGACGACCTCGACGCGACCATCAACCCACTGCGGCAGCGCAGGGCTCTCCTGCTCAGAGACAGGGAACTCACCAATGAGGAAGGCGACATCAAACCGCTCCCGGAGGACGCTGATGAACGTCTCCATTCTCTCGCCGTGCAGTCCGCTCATCGTTTCGGCAGAACCCGCACCGGCGCAGATCAGGGTCAACCCCGGGATCGCCGTTTTCCGCTCGATGACCCCGAAGGACGACCCGAACAGGAGGTAGTCCCCCAATCCCTCATCCCGTTCGCCGGCCAAGGGGTCCAAAAAAACGCCGTCGCCCAGGAACAGGTCGACGACCACAACACGCCTGGATTCGCCCACCCAGCAGGAGGCCAGAGCGAGGGCCACCCTGGCCAGGTCCGCACGGCGAACCTTTCCCGTCACCAGCACAACCAGCGATGCAGGAAGCCCACCTTCAACTCCGGCTGCCTCACGGAGACGCTCTCCCAGCGTAGTGCCGGGCAATGGATCCATGATATCCACCCGGTCGTCGGCACCGGCGGGCAGGCCTTTCATCTGGCCCAGCTTCCTGGTCAGGTCGCGCGAACCTCCTTCATCAAGTAATTCCGACAGAACCTCTCTCCCCTCAGTCCGGACATCCGACACAGCACAGCCAGTCCGCCTTATGCACGAACTCCCTGTCGAGGCACTGCAGATGCTACCCCGCCGCTTCGAGAACAGCCCGGACCACCAGGTCTCCTTCTCCCGGCAACAGCGTGCGCGGATCGATAAGCACACGATTGTCCTTGATCCGGGCAATCACGGACGGATCCGCTTTTCGAAGCCGATCGGCAAGCTCCCGGGACGTCATTTCCCGAGGCTCCAGGCAGACCAGTACCGTCGGCAAAGCCACATCCGGTGAAGCGCCACCCCCAACCTCCGATTGTCCCGTCTCAACGGTCACGGCGACACCGTCCCCAATTCCCTCCAGTCCTCCGGCGATCGAACGGGCTACCTGGCCGATTTCGCCCTTCCCCCTCGCTATCAACCGCAGCGTCGGGATCTCATCTCGTACCCTTTCCGGATCGCGGTAGGCGAGGAGTGTGGCTTCCAACCCGGCCAGGTTCAGTTTGTCGATCCGGAGCGCCCGGGCCATCGGCGAACCACGTGTCTTTCCAATGACATCGATCTTGCCTGCGATAATACCTGCCTGTGTTCCACCCAGCAGCTTGTCGCCACTAAAGGTCACCGCATCGACTCCCGCGGCGATGGATTCCCGCGGCATCATCTCATGGCTCAACCCCAGCCGACTCATGTCCATCAGCGCCCCGCTTCCCAGGTCCTCCACCACCGGGATGCTGTGTTCCCTGCCGAGAGCCACGAGATCCCGCAAGGAAACCTCCGTGACGTATCCGGACATCACGAAGTTGCTCCTGTGCACTTTGAGAAGCATTCCTGTGTCTGGCCCGATCGCGGCTTCGTAATCTCCCAGGACAGTCCGGTTGGTTGTCCCCACCTCCACCCGCCTGGCCCCCGAGGAGCTTAGAACCTCGGGGAGACGGAAAGAGCCCCCAATCTCCACGAGTTCGCCCCGGGATACGACGATCTCCCTGCCCCGAGCCAGGATGTGGGCCACCAGCATGACCGCGCCCGCGTTGTTGTTCACAACCAGCGCCGCCTGGGCCCCCGTGAGCTCTATGAGCAGAGGTTCCACATGCTGCTGGCGCGTTGTTCGGCCGCCTTGCTCCAGATCATACTCCAGATTGCTGTAGCCCGTGGCCGCGGCGTGAATGGCTTCGGCAGCCCTCTCGCTTAACACAGACCTCCCCAGATTCGTGTGGATCACGACGCCCGTCGCGTTCAACACACGCCGGAATCCGGGAATGCTTGCTTTCCTGGCCCGATCCAGGACCATTTCCGCCAGAGCATCCAGAGAACCCAGAACATTGTCCCGCGCTTCTTCGCCTGCCGACAGGATTTCTTCCCGGATTTCCTGAAGGACCTCGCGGGCCGACCGCACGATCACCGTGCGGGGGCAACACCCGCCGGTCTCCCGGAGAAGGGCATGCTGCAAAAGGACTTCTACCGCCGGAAGAGCCCGGAGTTTGTCTTTCCTCTTGGAACCCATAGGATTGCCCGGTATTCCGCCAAGCCCGTGACCGACCAGTCGCCATAACTCGAAGCCACGGTACCAAATATGGTGTCTCAGGTCAAGCCGTTTTCAACATTCTGTGGCAACCTGGACTTTTGTTGCAGTTCCCTGTGTTTTGCTGGCAAGAATCGACGGCAGTGTGGATTATCGTCTTCCTGCTCTTCGTGACTTCGTGGTGAGATCCGCTCGGTGTTCTCGGTGGACTTCCCTTCAGTGCGGCATCAGAGGAGAGTGGGAACTTCGAGGGCAACTGAATCACTCCCCGCCACGGAGCGCGGATCAATCCGCTTGATGAACTCGAGACCCTTGACGGAGGTTTTCAGGATCACGGCGCTCTTCACCCCATCACGCCGCGCGTCCAGCGACAGGGTGCCGGTGAGGCCCCGAAACCCGCGGGTGGAGTTGATGGCGTTCTTCAGATCCTCCCGCGTGTCCACGGAAGCCCGGCCCAGCGCGTCGGCCACCAGAGACATCGCATCATACCCAAGGGCGGCCAGTGAGTGCGGACGGTAGCCATATTTCGTCATGAAGAACGCCACGAATTCCGAGACGGCCTCCACAGGTTCATCGGCGGCGAAATGGGCCACGAAGTAGTGACCCGGCAAGCCACCCTCACAGGACACTGCCACCGCCGGCACATCCCACCCATCTCCACCCAGAACGGGGATCTCCAGACCTCGCTGCCGTGCCTGCTGGAGGAATGTCCGGATCTCACCATAGTATCCCGGCAGGAACACGGCATCGGCGGAGGTCGCCTCAAGAGAGACGAGGATCTCGGCGAAATCCTCCTGGCCCTGGTGGTACTGCGCTCTCCACACAATCTCGCCGCCGGCTCCCGTCACTGCATCCACGAAGAACTCCGCGAGCTCTGTGCTATAGTACGAGCCGCTCTCGGTCAGAATTGCGAAGCTCCGAGCCCTCAGGAACTCCCGCGCGAAATGCGCGGCCACGCGCGCCTGGAACCCATTCGTGAAGCAGACGCGGCACACATACTCCCCGGCGCGGGTCACGCCAGTCAAGGTCGCAGCCGGAAGGACAAGAGGGATACCCCTTTCCTGCACGGCCCTGGATGCCCCCAGTGCATTTCGCGAAGCCAGAGGCCCAAGGATGGCCAGCACACCTCCCGCGTCCAGCTTGGCAATGGCCTGCATCGTCACGTCAGGCCGGCTCTCGTTGTCAAGGACGATGAGATCTATCTTGCGGCCGCCCACTCCGCCTGATCGGTTAATCATTTCCACTGCAGCCAGGATCCCGTTCATCGCGTCACGGCCGTAGAATGAACGGTCCCCGCTGAGCGGGAGAACTGCTCCGATCTTGATGGACGGACAACTTGTCTCCTCCTGCCAGCAACCGGGCTGCGCCGCTAACATGAGGAGAAAAGGCAGGACTGCCGCGGGGAGAAACCATCCTCTTCTGCCGGCAGCATCCTTCATCGCTTGAGTCACACCCTTACCTCTAGCCCGCATTATGCACAAGTCTTCCAGCCTGGCGCGGGGTCGATTTCGACCGGAGGCGCAGCCACGCTCCGCTGAGGATCGAAATCGGCGCCGCAACGCAGTCCAAGCATATCCTGAGACCCTCGCAGCAGGGATTCATGAATAATCCAGGCTATGGGGATACGTTTCCGAAATCCTCCGGATCCATTCCCTCAAGGAAGTCTCTCAGCTGTTGTGCGGGGTCGCTGGATTCCATTTTCCGGCCCTGAACCTCGAAGAGATCTTCGGCAACGTAGATCGGCGATCCGGTTCGCAGAGCCAGCGCGATGGAATCACTGGGGCGCGCGTCGATGCTGAGGATTTCATTGTCCCGCTCGAACACCATCTTCGCGAAAAACGTATTGGTGCGGATCTCCGTGACGGCCACCTTCTCCAGATTGACCTTGAGCCCGTCGATGATCATCTTCATCAGATCATGGGTCAAGGGCCGCTCGAATTTCCTCCCCGCCAGTTCAAGGGCAATGGCTCCTGCCTCGGCATGGCCAATCCATATGGGGAGGACCCGATCCCCGTTCGACTCCCGGAGTATGACCACAGGACTGCGCGCGTTTTCATCCAACCTCAGACCACTTACGCGCACCTCAACCATCGTCCGCTCGTCCATCCGGTTTCTGCTACTCCCTAATGCGGACGACGCCGTCCGGTAAGCAGAGATCATCGTCGGGCATGTTATCCTGGCCCAGGTTCTCCAGCATCCACCGTGCCGACTCAGCCAGATCGCAGTCCGGGTACATCTCGAGGACACTCTCAAACGCTTTCTTCGCGCGAGTGAAATCCGCCAGTTCCTCGGCATACGTGAATCCGACCATGAACTGTGCTTCGTGGGCTCGGCTGCTATCCGGATAGAGCTCCATAACCTGTTGATAGTACCGGATCCGCTGCTTGGGTGTCTTGGAGCTCTGCGCGTTCCCGAAGAGCTCTTCCACCGAAGGAAGCCCCAGCTGATCTTCGAAATAGGTGATGCGGAACTGCTCGGTGAGCTCGATGAACTTCATGTCGTACAGTTCGGCAGCCCGCCTCTCGCTTTCCCGGCGCTCGATCTGGCCCCGGATATCCCCGAGTGGCATAAGTCCACCAAGGTGAACTTCCTCGGCCTTGATCACGTGAAACCCGATGGCCGACTCAACCACGGGACCCACCTCACCATCCTCCGATAGTTGCACAGCAGCAGCTACCAGCTCGTTCACCTGCCCAAGAAGAGGAACCTGGTGACCCGGGCTCAGGTACCCGGGAATGAGTCCGCCCTTGTCCTTGGTCTTCTCGTCAATCGAGTAGTTTGAGGCCAGCTTGTCGAAATGCCGTCCCATCTCCGCCAGTTCCCGAACCCTCTCCGCTTGCTTCCTGGTCTTGGTCAGTACATGGCGGATGCGAACCCTGGGCTCGGTTCGGAACTCCTCGAGATGCGACCGGTAGTATTCCTCGACTTCCTCAGAATTGGGCTTCGCTTTGTCCCGGATCTCCGCGTTGTAGTAGGCTCGAAGCATGGCATTCCGACGAACCCGCTCAACCTCTGCCACGACACTCTCATCCTTGGCGTGGCCCGCCGCCTCGGCAGCCTGGAAAAAAGCCTCCTCTTCCACCAGCTTCCCCAGCAACTGTCTCCGGCCCGCCAGTCCCTCAAACTGATCGCGGGAGAGGGGTGCCATCATTCCAAGGCGTTCATCCAGATCCGTCTCGTAGAACTCCCGGGATCCCACCTTGGCAAGCGGGGCTCCAT
>JAGLYR010000200.1 GCA_023132135.1 Candidatus Eiseniibacteriota bacterium
TATCAAGGTCGACCGCGAAGAGAGGCCGGACATCGAGAAGGTGTACCTGGCGGCGGTGCAGATGATCACCGGCAGGGCCGGCTGGCCACTCAGTGTCTTTCTAACCCCCGATCGGCGCCCGTTCTACGGCGGCACCTATTTCCCTCCCGAGCCGCAGCAGGGCATCGCCGGCTTCAGGGAAGCCCTGGATACTGTGATCGAGACGTTCCGGGACAAACACGACCGGCTCAATATGAGCGCCGACATCATCACCCGGCAGGTTCAGGGCGCCTGCCATCCTACGCCTGCTCCCGGCCCGCTGGACCGGCGCCTCATCGACTTGGGGACAATCGCTCTCGCCGACCGTTTCGATGACAGGAACGGCGGACTTCGCGGTACGCCCAAGTTCCCCCCTGCCACCGCGCTGGGTTTCCTGTTCCGGGCCCTCCACCGTACCGGTGATTCGGACCTGCACCTGCGGATCCAGAAAACTCTGGATGGTATGTATCGAGGCGGGCTCTACGACCAGATCGGCGGCGGCTTCCACCGGTACTCCACCGATGCCCGCTGGCTCATCCCCTCCTTTGACAAAACGCTCTCCGACAACGCACTTCTGATACCCGTCTATCTCGATGCATTTCTTCTGACGGGAGTCGGGGCCTATCTCCGGGCCGCCACGGAGACCATGATGTACGTCCAGCGCGCGCTCAGGAGTTCCAAGGGCGGTTTCTACTCTTCGCAGGACTCGGAGGTCGATGGCGTCGAGGGCTCGTACTACCTGTGGACCCCGGAGGATCTCCGGGATGTGCTGGGACGCAAGGACGGCGCCCTGATCGCGGACCTCTTCAACATCACCGACACCGGGAACTTTGAACGGGGTCTCAGCGTTTTCCACCGCACATCAGGGTTGGGCGGACTGGCCCGCATGGCCGACCTTTCCAAGCAGGAATTCCTGAAGAAGTTCCAGGGATGGCGCGAGGCGCTTCTGGAGAAGCGAAGAACGCAGATGCACCCCGCTGTCGACGACAAGATTGTGACCGGTTGGAACGGGCTCATGATCACGGCCCTGGCTCGCGCGAAGCAGGTGACACAGGACCCTCATTGTTTGACAGCGGCCCGGGAGACGGCGCTATTTGTCATCGATCATCTCAAGGACTCCGACGGCTCGCTCTTTCGCTACTACCGGGAAGGCGCGTCAAAACAGAAGGGGTTCCTGGAAGACTATGCGTATCTTGCTGCAGGGCTTCTGGATCTCTACGAGACCGATTTCGATCCCCAGTGGTTGGACGAGTGCGGATGCCTGGTGGATCGGATGACCGATCTGTTCTGGGACAACACGAACGGCGGCTTCTACTTCTCCGCCGACGGGGATCTCCTGGCGCGGCCCAAGGAATTCGAGGACGGCGCGACCCCCAGCGCGAACGCCGTCGCGACACAGACCCTGCTCCGCCTGGGCGTGCTGCTCAACTCCAGGGAGTACCTGGAGAGAGGTTTCCATACCCTCGAGGCGGCCTATGGATTGATGGAGAAGGTTCCGGCGGCACTACCCGGAATGCTCTCGGCCCTGGACTTTTACCTCTCCCCCACAAAGGAGATTGCCGTGGCCGGACGTCGCGGCGACTCCGCAACCGAATCTCTCCTGACCAAGATCTGGACCCGGTACCTGCCTAACGGGGTCGTCGCTCTGGCAGATCCCGAGAAGCCCGCCGCCGCAATCCCCCTGCTGGACGGGAAGGGTCTGCTCGACGGCAAGCCGGCGGCGTACCTGTGCGAGAACTACAAGTGCGACCACCCGATCACAGACCCGGAGGAGCTGGCCCGCGCGCTGTACGTGTCGTCGGAGCCTGAGTGAGCGGGGACCGCAAGTGATGCGGAATTCTGCCCTATGTCCTCGACACTCGACACTTGTCACT
>JAGLYR010000201.1 GCA_023132135.1 Candidatus Eiseniibacteriota bacterium
GGATTCATGAATAATCCAGGCTACTCCAGGGCCCCCCGCATCTCCTCCATGGCTATCACACGCCCGGCGCCCGATTCGAGGAACCGGTCTCCCAGCATCTGCTTGATCACGCGCCGCTGAGGGCTGCCCGTACAGTGGCTCGGAGCCACTGCCTTCACACCCAGACTCTCCAGATCGTTCACGAGGTCCGTGACCTCCGACTTGCTTAGGTCCCGGAGATGGAATCCACCCATCAGGAAGACCGGCTTCGGCGCCGTGATCTCCCGGGCTTTCTCGACAATCCCCCGCAATCCCGGATGCGCGCACCCGGTCACCACCACCAGGCCGTCCTCCTGTTCGACAACCAGCGACTGCTCCGGGATCTCGAAGCCAAGGGCGCCCGTCGTTTTCACCTCGTCCAGGAGGGAAATCGAGCCGGAGACTTCCACCACCAGCGAGGCCATAGACCTCACCTCGTTCTTGAAGGCCTCCGGGAACGATCGCAGGAGATACACGGTTACCCCTTCGCATCGGGGCAGAAGCGCATGGAGCCCCCCGGTGTGGTCCCCGTGGAAATGGGAAAGCACGATGATGCCGATTTCCTTTGGATCGACCCCGGCCCTCTCCATGTTATCCAGGAGAATCCTCCCGTCCCCGCCGGTGTCGAAGAGGATGGTCTCCTCCAGCCCTCGAATGAGGCAGGAGTAACCCCACGAGGTCCGGTAGCCATCCTGGTGCGGGATGTTGTCGAAGAGAACGGTGAACATGGGACCCACCTCCGCCGGTTTCCGGGCCTGTTCCTTCGGGGCTCCCACCTCGGGGCATACTGAGCATACACCCAAAGCAAGGCCGGCCAGAACAAAAACCCGCAGATTCGCAAGACGGCGCACGGAAAACATGATTGCCTCACCCGCGGGGCGGCTCCTTATCGCCACATCGCCGCGTCAAACATCGGATCCCACGGCGGGAGCACAATGGGCTTCATATCGAGCATCGCCAGCACTTCGTCCGGCAGGTACTTCCGGTGGATCACTGCACCATAGACGTAATCATTGAACCACTGGTCCGACATCATCCACATTCCATCGTCCCCGTAGTCCGTTCCCCAACTGTTCTCAACCAGCCACTTGACCGGATCGTTTCCGCGCATGTCCACGCCGGTGAAGATCATCGCATGGGAAGGCACGCCATCGCTGGAGAGGAGGCGATCTTTCCTGGTCATGGAAAAATCCACGCCGTAGACGGCATCGTAGCGGTAGATGCCGGACTTCATCATCCCGGCGCCCTTGTCGCGGAAGTGCTCTTTGCCCACATCACACCCGAACCACACCGGTTCTCCATCAAGAATGGACTTGAGTGTGTATGCCCTCAGATCCCCGATCAGGACGTTTGCCACCGTCATGTTGGGCCGATCGTACATGTCCCGGTCGAAGGTGATCTCGTACATCTTGCCGAAATCCTGCAGCGGGTTGCTGAGGAAATAGACGTATTCGCCAAGATCCACACCGCAGACCTCCTCGTAGAACTGCCTCGGCGTGTACGTCTTCGGTTCACTGACGTTGCCGTCCTTGTCCTCATACCTCCAGTCGAACTGTGCCGGCGGTTCGCCCAGCGTGATGGCCAGGACACGGTAGGCTTCCTCGAGCATCTCCATCTTGCGGGCCCGGAGGTCTCTCAACTTCTTCCCCTTCTCGTGCATCCTGCGCAGTTCGAGTGCATCCTTGCGAAGCTTCCTCGACAGGAGCCCATTCCAGACCTTCGATTGCTTGCTCTGTTCGTTCTCGGGCACAACTTCGATGGGCACCACTCCGTACTTCTCGATGAGAGCTACCACCATGTTCCACTGGCCACCGTCGGGGAGTGGATGCTTGAAGAGCCAGTCGACCTCGCGGTCGTCCATGGATTTGTTCCGACGTTCGATGATGGATTCGAGAAACAGGTTGGCTTTCTCTATCTTGTCCCAGAAGAAGAGGTATGTCTCGGAGAACTCGAACTCTTCCAGGTCGTACTTCTCGATCACTCCGGGCCGCAGCACATTGAGACCGGCGTACATCCAGCAACGGCCCGTGCTGCTCTGGTCCGTGACCCCCTTGGTCTCGATCTTGTCGGAGAAGAGCATGCCCGCGGCGTTCTTCGCTTCCTGGTCGAGGGCAATCTCCCTCAGCTTGTTATTGGCCACCGCATTCATAATGGCCCGGGTTTCATCATCGACCTTGAACGACGACCGGAGAACACTGATCTGCGACGATGACAGGCCGCCCTTCGTGTCGCCTCCGGCAAAGAGAGCCGCCGGGACCAGGGGAATGATCAGCAGGATTGCAAGGACCGTGACGAACCGGGACATAGGAGACCTCCTGTGACAGGGGATGTGAAGTCCAAGCGACATGCCGGGGGACTATACCACAGAATGGAGCCGCCGGGATCTATTCTCTATTGTCTACTTCTCTATTGCTCTGTCTGGATCCTGGATTCGCAAGCGTTTTCACCCTGGAATACTCGTCGAACAACTGCCCCCACAGCGTGTGTTTTTTCCACCGCTTGTACTTGCGGCTGTCCCGGAGGGGCCACTGGATGTAATCGTGGTTGAATTCAGAGACGAAGATGGGGATCTTCACCAGCCAGGTTCGGAAAATCAGATTCTGGAGCGCTTTGGTCGGCCCGTACCAGGAAAGCCACCCGAGAAAACGGTGGAAGTTCATCCCGACGTCAAAACCCCAGCTCTCGCCGCTGATGTCATCGCCCACAAGTTCGATTTCCCGCGGATCGCCCACTCCCAGACCTCTCTCGTGCGCAATCCTGATATACCCGATGGAGAGGGGATCCATCCCCATCATCTTCGCGGCAATGGCGTCGATCGCTACCTGGTCGGCGGAGGCCAGGATCACGTTCTTGATCTCAGAATTCATGGTCCGCGGACCCGGCCCGTTGCCCGCCGTAGTCCCATCCATCACAGCGAAGATTCCCGGATGGATCTCTTTCTGGATGGCGAGAAGGTCCACCAGCGTCTGGTGAATCCACGAGTGCGTGTAGTGGCGGCGGTTGCACAGCAGCCCGCCGAAGGCGTTCTTCATCGCCCCCGTGGTCGTTGTGTAGATGTGGCATTTCACCGTGGGCAAATGCACGATGTTCTTGCCGATGAAGTAGTCCGGAATCCGCAGGCATCCTTCGTAGATGTCCTTCAGGACCAGCATCTCCGCCTTGGGTTCGAAATCGGTCCATGTCATGTCCTGGGGCTTGAAGTTGTAGAGAACCGGGATCCCGTAGGCCTTGAAGATGGGGACGTAGAGGTTAAGATCCTCGCCCTTGAAAGTGTTGATCACAACTGTCTTGTTCTGGACGCAGACCAGGTCCTCGAACCCCTTCGCCCGCAGCGCCCGGATTGTTCCCTCCAGCTGCCACGGTGTGGTGTTCGCGCCGGGGGCCGGGTAGTGCCAGGAAATGTTGTCTTTGAGAATCGTGGTGGTGCCTGGTTTCAGAGCTTCCTTCGCACCAGCCAGATCGAGAAGACGGTCGTAGTCCTCCAGAACCGTCTCCGGACGTGTGAACAAGACTGCGACTTTGGATGACGTTGCCATGGCCCGACCTATCCCCCCTCATGTGACACCGAGTGCACCGGGAAACCTCTTTGCCTTTCGCCACCTACTTTACTATGACCGCGGTCCCGTACGCCAGTATTTCCGCGGCATGTTGCATGATCATCGAAGGGCCCTCGCAGCAGGGATTCATGAATAATGCAGGCTACTCGTTAGATTTCCCACCACCACCCGAATTCCCTACAGAGCATACGGACCCACGCGATGTCCCATGTTTCTAAGGAGGAACCAGCCATGAAGACACACCATTCTCTCCGTCATGGCGGTTCGGCGCTCCTCATTCTCCTCGCTCTTCTCCTCTGCCGGGATGCCGAGTCTGCCACTCTCAAGCTCTGGTGGGACAACTTCGAGGATGGAAACAAGACCTGCTGGCTCATCAACCAGAGCGGAGCCACGATTGAGGTCGACAGTACAGTCGCCAACGGAGGGGACTACTCCCTCAAAGTCACGGGAGCATCGGCCCAGGGACAATACGCCCGCGCCTACTCTCGGACGCTTCCCATCAACTTCAACCAGGACTACACCGTCCAGTTCGCTTTCCGATGGAGCAGCTTCCACTGGGATCGATTCCTGATCTTTGGGCACATCCGGCTTCTGCTGGATCAGACCTGGCTCCCCATCCTGTACGACCCGGTCGGCGATAACTCCTTTGTGGACAACCAGCTATCCGGCGACTCCTTTTCATCCTACCTGCCGGCGAACCGGTGGGCCTGGATCACCGTCCACTGTCAGCCCTCCATCCGCAAGTACTGGGTGTTCGTCGACGGGACCCTCATCGGCACGGTGAACTACCAGGCGGGATTGATGCCGGCATCGCAGTTCTTCCTCGAGGACAACGGGTCGTGGGACAACTTCCTCAACGCATGGTACGATGACTTTTCGGTCTGGGGAATCCAGAAGGCCGACGTTGCCGACTTCATCAAACCCGGTCTCGCAACGGATCCGGAGAACGACTGCGTGGCATGGGCACATCCGCCGGCCGTGCCCTACCACGGCCAGTACACCTACGCGAATCCAAACCACCCCCTGAACGAACCTTGCAGTCCACCTCGACCCAACGGGCGATGCATGCTGGCCTGTCTGGAAATGGTCTTCGATCGCTTCGGGGACAACCTTCCCCCGGCCAACGTCATGCCGAATCCTCAGGAGGAAATCGCGGCCGCCGCCAACACCAACGATCGCGTCAACTGCCCGAACGGCAATTGGCTTGGGACAAGCCAGAGCGATCTACGCCGGGCGGGTCATTTCTCCAGCGCCACCACGGCTCTGACCGGAACTCGCAACCAGTGCTCTCCCCCAGATACCCTGTGTCCAAACCAGAACGGGGCCAGCGGCTACACGTGGCGCGACCTCGGATACTCCGTGGTGGATAGCATCTGGACGGTGCTCGCCCCTGAGGACACTGTAGAGCCGGGCATCCATCCCGTCGTGCTGGAGGACCTGCTCGCATCGGGATACCCCATCATCGCCCTTATCGACCCTCCCGAGGACTACTGCGATTCTCTCTACGACGACGGTTCTGAGGGGTTCAAGGACGACGAGAATTGTCCCCCCGAGGACACGTTGATCGGGCATGCCGTGGTTCTCATGGGATACGACAACTTCGGTCTGCAAGGGGGAAACACGATCAACGGACCGGCGTTTCTCATTCACGATCCCGCAGTGGCGAAGTCCCAATGGATCTCGCAGGCCTACTTCTGGAATCACGTCTGGACGGGCAAGCGTTTCATCTTTGCCGCACCGTGGGAGGCCATGCTTCTGTGGCAACCCTCTGTGGGGTTTCTCTGCAAGTTCGACGGAACCCTCCTCGTGACCTATCCAGGACCGAAGCCTCTCGATGGCTTCTATCCCGTGGCCAATGCCAAGGGAAAGTTGAAGCTCACGTGCCTGGGCCGCCAGGGAGGCGAAGCCCTGACGCATAACCTGCAGAATATTGCCGTAACCGGCGACTGGGATTATTCAACTTGGAAGCTCACGGGCCCCGCGCCGGGAGGATTCGTTGCGAATCCCGTCGTGGACTACACTGCATGGGGAACGCTGAGTCCTGCTGTGTCGTCGAGATCCTATCAGAACTACGCCGACGAGATCGGTTCTGTGGGGACCGACTGGAGACTGCTCCAGGGGTGGTGCTTTGGCATCGTGGACCCCGGCCACTTCGGCTGGCCGTACGGGGACCACTGGTGGGACAGCGGTGGTTCCGGGATCCATCTCTCGAGCCCGGGTGGCCCGACCCACGAGATCTCCGTTGCGGTCGGCAACTTCGGGCTGGACCCCATTCCGGCGGGAGCCGTGTGCCGCCTCTACTACGAGGACCCAACAGCGGCTGAGTCCGCGCCCGGCGAGTACTACATCGGCGAGATTCCGATCCCGACTCTTGCTCCCGGCGATACCATGACTGTAGGACCCATCCCGTGGACCGCGCCGCCGGCCAACGGTTTCGGTGAACCCTACTTCTCCCTGTGGAGCGAGATCGAGTGTCCCGGCGATCCACCCGAGAGCAACTGGCCACTGGGGGAGAACAACTATGCCACACTGGCGGACTTTGAACTCCCGGCGCATCCCGGGTCACCGGTATCCATGCATTTCTGGATCACCAACCCCGAGCCCACAGCGATGCAGATGATTCTGGAAATCGAGAAGGAAGAGGCCGCGGCCGGTTGGACCGTCGCTCTCGATCAACCCGTGGGCATTCCAATGACCTTCGGGCCTCTTGAATCCCGACCTGCGGAGATCACGGTGACACCCAGCGGAGGCGGAGGTGGCGGCCGCGTTCACGTGGAGAGCTATCTTTACATCCCAGGCGGCGACCTCGTGCGTGAGACGGGTGGGATTACTCTGACATTTCAGCCGGTGACCTCGGTTTCCGAAGTCGATCAAATCACGCGGCCGCGTCTCGTTCTTGACCAGAACACGCCCAATCCGTTCAACCCGGTGACGACCATCGGATACTCGATTCCGAGAGACGGGCGTGTCTCGCTCCAGGTCTTCGACGTCACGGGGCGTCTCGTCCGGACCCTCGTGGACGGACATCAGAGCGCGGGGGCAGGCCAGGTGATCTGGCAGGGTAAAGACAACAACGGCGCACCCGTGGCGAGCGGCGTGTACTTCTACCGCCTGAGCGTGGAGGGAGAAAAGGCGGAGACGAGGAAGATGGTGTTGTTGAGATAACGAGTATCAGCCCAAAGCGCCCGTGCGAGCAAGGGCAGCGAGGCCGGAGGCCCTGCTGCCTTTGGCTTGTCTTTTCTTCCTCGTTACTCGTTACTCGTTAGCTTTCTCACCAGCAGTTCCGCCACATGCATCACCCGCACATCCTGGCCGGAGCGCGCAATGGCGTCGGTGAGCTGGATCATGCAGGCGGGACAGGTGGTGGCAACGATATGGGCGCCGGTTTCGCGGATAGACTCAGCCTTGCGCGAACCAATCTTCAGAGCCACATCGTAGTGCGAGAGCGAGAACAGACCTCCACCGCCACAGCAACGGTCGGCCTCGGGCATCTCGGCAAACTCCACGCCCGGGATTGATTGCAGAACCTCCCGGGGCTCGGCCGTGATGCCCTGCCCGCGATTCAGATGGCAGGGGTCGTGGTAGGTCACCCGGACGGTCTTGTCCAACGCTCCGGGCTCCACGCCGATCTCCCTGGCGAGCAACTCCGTGAAATCGTAGACCGGAACCTGCGGCAAGTACGGACCGGTCTCAAGGATCTCTTCCATCTCCTTCTTGAGAGCCAACCCGCAGGATGCGCAGCCCGTGACCACAGCGTCATACCCGTGCCCGGCAAAGATCGCCCGGTTCTTTTCCATTTGCTTCCCGGCGCGGTCGAAGTCACCGGCGTTGAGCATGGGAACGCCGCAGCATTCCTGCCCCCTGGGAATCACGACTTCCACGCCGGAGTCCACAAGGACCCGGATCATTGACTCTCCGATGCCGGGATACACCCAGTTGGTCGCGCAGCCAACGAACAGGGCCACCCGCATGCGCGGCTTGCCTTCCGGCGAGATCACTTCCGGTATCCGGGACAGCAACGACCTCGATTCAAACATCGGGATGCGCCTCTCGGAATCGACCCCCGCCAGGGGAATCCGTGCGGTTCCCCCTCCCCCCTCCCCACGCTTGAACAGAAGCGGCTGCATCCGGGATGCTGTCTGGACAAAGCGGGCGAACACTCTCCCCCTCGTCCAGACGTTGTCGATGAAGGCATGCTTGAGGAAGGGGTTCTTGCCCTTTTCGTGGAGATGATCCCGCGCGGCCAGGACTATCTCATCGACCCGCACTTCCGCCGGGCAGTTCTCGATACACGTTTTACAGTTGAGGCACAGGCTCATCCGGTTGGAGAGCGTCCTGGAAACATCCAGGCTTTCATCCAGGGCCGCCCCTGCCAGAGCGATCTTGCCGCGGGCGACATGGGACTCAACGAGACTCTCTGCAAAAACGGGACAGACCGACCGGCATTGCCCGCATCGGGAGCACCGTCGGATCTCCTGTTCGACTTCCCGGAGTCTCTTTGTCACAGCACCGCCCTCGGATTCATGATACCCACGGGATCGAACGTCTCCTTCAGCCGTCTCGCCATCTCCATTTTCTCGGGAGCGATTCTTCTCTCGAGAAACACCCGGGGGCCCAGGCCAACGCCCCGTTCGGGTCCGAGCTGACCGCCCAGAGAACGAACTTCACCGGATATTTTCTCGACAATCCTGCGGGCCCGCTCCACATCCTCGCTGTCACCCGGATCCACGGGTATCGCCGGATGAAGCCGTCCCTCTCCGACGTGCCCGAAAACGGCCATGGCTACTCCCTCGATTTCCAGCAGAGCCCTCAGGCTTCCCACCAGGTCGGCCACCTTCGACCGGGGAACCCGGACATCCTCCAGCACGATGGCCGGAGCGGTTCCGGCCAGGGCCGCAAAGGCGCGCCGCCGGGCGTTCATGAAAGCCTCCACCGCGTGTGCCGTCCCAGCCTGTCTTACCTGATGCGCTCCGGATGCGTGACAGATTGCCCCGGCTCGCTCCGCCTGTCCATCCGCGGCCACCCGCAAGCCGTCCGTCTCAATGAGAAGAAGCGCCCCGGCATCATCCGGGAATGGCGCATTGCCCGTCTTCGCCACAGCACACAGCGTGGTACGATCCATGAGTTCAAGAATCGAGGGCCTGATGCCGTCTTCCAGTATCCGCTGGGAGGCCTCAGCTGCTTCCCGGGCGCGGTCGAAAATGGCCACCGTCACCACGTTTGTCTCCTGGATGGGAAGAAGCTTGAGAAAAATCCGGGTGCAGACCCCCAGTGTACCCAGGGATCCCGTGAACAGGCGGGCCAGATCGTAGCCCGTGACGCATTTCAGGGTCCGCGCGCCCGTCTGAACCACCTCCCCGCCGGGAAGGGCGATCCTCATGCCCATCACGTAGTTCCGGGTACCCCCATACTTGACGGCCCTCAGGCCGTTGGTCGACTCCCCGATGGTGCCGCCCAGCGTCGCGGGCCGGTCGATTGCGGCATGTACCGGGTAGAGCAGGCCGGCTGCGAGCGCATGGCGGTGGAGATCCTCGAGTTTCACTCCGGGGCCCACCACCGCTATCAGATCCTCCGCAGAAACGGAATGAACCTGGTTCATCCGCGCAGAGGAGAGCACAATCTCTCCCTCGCGCGCGACTGATGCAAGGGAGGGCCCGGTCCCCGAGCCCCTGGGAACAACGGGAATCCCCTCACCCGCGGCCAGAGCCAGGACAGCGGCTGTCTCCTCCTCCGTCCCTGGAGAGACCAGCACATCCGTATGCGCGCCCGCCTCCACCGCATCTCCGCTGTGGATCAGGAGATCCTCGCTTCCGTCGATGATGCCCTCCGGGCCGGTGATCTGGCGAAGTCTGGAGATGAGAGTGCGAGAAAGCATGCGAATCCCCTGCGAGCAGTGTGATGGTGGTGATCAGATATGATACCTGTGAGGAGGGTCTCGGGCAAGTGAAGAGGAACGGAACAGGGGCGACCCGGCGGGCCGCCCCTGCATGAAAAATCAAACACCCCGCTATTTTACTCCCCGGCGTCTTCTTCAGTTGTCTTTTTCTTCCCGCGCTTCTTTTTTCCTTCTTCGGCCGGGGGAGCCTTCACGACCTTCCGCTCCACCAACTCCAGCAATGCCATGGGCGCGGCGTCGCCCTTGCGCGGACCGAGCTTCAGCACGCGCGAGTAGCCGCCCTGGCGGCTCTCATACCGGGGCGCGATCTCATCGAACAATCGCTTGAGTGCGGCCTTGTCCTGCACCGTTCTGCCCGCCACCCGCCGCGCGTGGAGGTCCCCCCGTTTCCCCAGGGTGATCAGTTTGTCGATCCACCGCCGCCCCTCCTTCGCCTTGGCCTCGGTGGTCTTCACCCGCTCTTCCCTGATCAGCGATGCCATCATATTCCTGAACATCGCCTTTCGGTGACTCGCTGTACGGCTGAGCTTTCGTCCCTCTTTCCCATGCCTCATTGGTCTATCCTTCTGTCTACTCGACCAGTGCGTCTTCCTTTACCTCTTCCGGTTCCCTGGCGCGCGCTGCTTCTTCCGCGAAATACTTGGAGACGTCCATGCCGAAGTGCAGCCCCATGTTCTTCAGGATATCGGAGATCTCCTTCAGTGATTTCCGCCCGAAGTTCCGGTACTTCAGCATCTCCTGTTCTGTCTTCTGAACCAGCTCGCCGATGGTCCGGATACTGGCGGCGGTCAGGCAATTGGATGAACGGACCGAGAGCTCCAGCTCGTCCACGCTCCTGGAGAGTAGATCCTGGACGCGCTCGACCTCCTCATCCACTTCTTCTTCCACTTCCTCCTCCGGTTCTTCCTCGAACTGGACGAAGAAGGCCAGATGGTCCCGGAGAATCCGGGCGGCCATGGACATTGCGTCAATGGGAGAAATCGACCCGTCTGTCCAGATTTCCAGTTCCAGAGTATCGTAATCCGTCCTCTGGCCAACCCGCGTGTCACCGACAGTGTAGTTCACGTGTCTGACAGGTGTGAAGATCGCATCCACCGGAATGACCCCTATGGGCCGCTCCGCCTGTTGCTGTTGTTCCGCCGGTACGTATCCACGGCCGCAGCCGATCTCGACTTCCATCTTCAAGTTGCCACCCTTGGAGAGCGTGGCGATGTGAAGATCATGATTCAGGATTTCGACGTCTGCATCCCCGTCGAAATCCGCAGCCGTGATATCCTTCGGTCCCTTGATGTCCATCCGGATGGTCCGCGAGTGGTCCGCGTGGAGCTTCATCCGCATCTGTTTCAGATTCAGGATAATCTCGCTCACATCTTCCAGCACCGCCGTGGAACCGCTTCCCTTGTCCTTGCCCTCACCCGAGCCTCTGATAGTGGTGAACTCGTGCAACGCACCTTCAAATCGCACGGCCGTCACTGCAGCACCCTGGAGCGACGACAGCAGCACCCTGCGCAACGCATTTCCCAGCGTTGTTCCAAACCCTCTCTCCAAGGGCTCCGCTATAAACTTCCCGTAGGTCGAAGTCAGTGTCCCCTCATCCACTTCGACCTTCTTCGGCATGGTCAGGCTTTTCCACTTCATGGGCAGGCTGCTCCCTTCGTGGTGCACCGTGCGGGCCCAAGCAGACACACAAGGTCCGCTCCAGGTCGGCCCCGCAGGACCACCACGCGCAGAGTAGAATTCCCTCTTCTACTTGGAGTACAACTCGACGATTGCCTGTTCTTCCACCGGGACGGTGACCGTATCCCGGCTCGGCAGTTCCCTCACGACACCGCGCATTGCCTTGACATCAAGTTCGAGCCAGCCAATTGGATCCCGCTGCTTCTGCTTGTCCAAGGACGACTTCACCAGATCAATGCCGCGGCTCTTCTCCTTCACCTCCACCACATCCCCTACGGTCACCGAATAGGAAGCGATATCGACAATCCGCCCGTTCACCAGGACATGCCGGTGACCCACGATCTGTCGGGCCGAAGGACGCGAAGGAGCAAAGCCCAGGCGATAGACAACGTTGTCCAGACGGCGCTCAAGAAGCCGGAGCAGATTCTCCCCCGTCACGCCCTTCTGCCTCGCCGCTGCTTTGTAGTAATTCCGGAACTGGCGTTCCAGAACCCCGTACATCCGGCGGACTTTCTGCTTCTCCCTCAGCTGGATCCCGTACTCCGACACCTTCCGCCTCATCCGAGCACCGTGCTGGCCCGGCGCGCTCTGCTTGCGGCCTTCCATCGGGCACTTCGTGCTCATGCATCGGTCTCCCTTGAGGAAGAGCTTGGTCCCTTCCCGCCGGCAGAGCTTGCACTTCCCTCCCGTTTCACGTGCCATGCAATGCTACCTCCAACAGCCCGGTTCCCCGGGATTCACTCTCCTACACACGACGCCGCTTCGGCGGGCGGCATCCGTTGTGAGGAATGGGTGTCACATCCCGAATGGCGGAAACATCCAGGCCCGCCGCCTGCAACGAACGGATCGCGGCCTCACGCCCCGATCCCGGTCCGCGCACCCGGACTTCCACCCTCTTCATTCCCAGAGCAATAGCTTCCCTGGCCGACTGCTCCGCTGCGAGCTGCGCGGCGAAGGGGGTGCTTTTTCTCGATCCTTTGAATCCCACCTTGCCGCCGCTGGCCCACGAGACTACGTTGCCCGTCATATCCGTGATCGTGATGATCGTGTTGTTGAACGTCGACTGGATGTTGGCAATCCCGTTGGCCTCAACCCGTTTGTCCTTCTTGCGGCCGCGTCTGACCTTCTTCTCAGCCACTGGAACCTCCCGATCCGGGCTTGGCCCAGACCATCTCTATGATGTACCTGTCGGACTTTACCGCTTGCGGCGCACCGCGCCGGAACCCTTCTTCGGGCCCTTCCGCGTGCGCGCATTCGTGTGCGTTCTCTGTCCCCGGGCCGGCAGACCCCTCCGGTGTCGAAGACCGCGGTAGCACCCGATATCCATCAGGCGCTTGATATTGCCGCTGACTTCACTCCGGAGACTTCCCTCCACCTTGTGCTCGGACTCGATCACGTTACGGAGCTTGATCGTGTCCTCCTCGGTAAGATTCTTGGCCTTCATCGACCCGTCAATACCGCTTTTCCCCAGAATCTCCCTGGCCGCGCTGTGACCAATTCCGTGAATGTAGGTCAGCGCTATCTCGACTCGCTTTTCCGCAGGAAGATCAATTCCAGCAATTCGTGCCACGTGTCAAGCCTCCCGGCAGGATCCGAAAGCACCTTTCGGCTGCGTCCGTGATCCTACCCCTGCCTTTGTTTGTGCCTCGGATTGGTGCAGATGACTCTCACGACACCCTTGCGTTTGATGATCTTGCACCGCTCGCAGATTTTCTTCACTGACGATCGAACCTTCATATCCACCACTTCCGTTCTGCGACTCCGAATCTCCACCGAAGATGCACCTTCCAGGACACTTCCTCGAAGATGCTACTTGTATCGGTAGATGATTCGGCCGCGGCTCAAGTCGTACGGCGAGAGCTCCACCGTCACCTTGTCCCCGGGCAGGATCTTGATGAAGTTCATCCTCATCTTGCCCGAGATGTGTGCAAGCACAAGGTGGCCGTTCTCCAGCTCCACCCGGAAGCTGGCGTTGGGCAACGGCTCTACCACTGTACCTTCGACCTGTATACCTTCTTCCTTCGCCACCGGAACCTTCCTGCTTCCTGCGTTTCTCTCCCCACCGGGAGCCTGTGCCCACTTAAGGGGAGCTGGCCGTCAGAATCTCGGCCCCACCATCCCCCACCACCACCGTATGCTCGAAATGGGCCGAGAGGGACCGATCCTTCGTCACCACCGTCCAGTCATCATCCAGCGTTACCACATCCGCCCCACCCACGTTCACCATCGGCTCAATGGCCAGCGTCATTCCACCCTTCAGAAGAACTCCCCGCCCCGGAGGGCCGAAGTTGGGAATCTGCGGCTCCTCGTGCATCTGCTGACCGATCCCGTGCCCCACCAATACCCTCACAACCGAGAACCCTGCAACTTCCGCCGTTTGCTCGACGGCATGGGAGATGTCGGAGAGCCGGTTCCCACTCCGGGCTTTCTCGATCCCCTTGCGCAGAGCATCCTCTGTGACTCTCAGCAGCTTCCTGGCGGATTTCGAGATTTCCCCCACGGGAAACGTCCGGGCCGCATCGGAATAGTACGAGTCCTTGAGGACACCCGCATCAACTCCCAGGATGTCGCCGTCTTCCAGGACCCTACGGCCGGGAATCCCGTGAACCACCTCTTCGTTCACCGACGCACAGATACTACCCGGGAACCCATGGTACCCCTTGAAAGCCGGGACCCCTCCGCGATCTCGGATGTACTCGTCGATCCTCCGCTCGAGCTCACCCGTCGTTGTGCCCGGAACGACATAGGGCTCGATCATCCCGAGCGCGCCGCCCAGAATGCGCCCCGCGGCGCGCATGAGCTCGATCTCCCTTTCCGTCTTCACACTTCTCGCCGGTTTCCTGAACACCCCACCCCTCCGAAACGGACCCCGGTGCAGCTGTTGCTATGCCAGTGCGGCGGCGAGGTCCTCGTAGATGGCTTCCACGTCTCGATCCCCATCCACGGTACGCAGCAATCCCTGCTCGGCATAGCGGGTCTTGAGCGGCTCCGTGTGGTCATGGTACACTTCCAGGCGTCGCCTCACCGTCTCCGGTTTGTCATCGTCCCTCTGCACCAACTTCGCCCCACAACAGTCGCACAGCCCGCTGGTCCTCGGCAGGCGAGTGTCCAGGTTGAACAACTCCCCACACCGCCCACAGGTCCGGCGATTCCCAAGCCGCCGGACGATCACTCCATCCGGAACTTCGATGCTGAGGACCGCGTCCAAGCTTAGCCCCAGTTCCTCCAGCAGGCGATCCAGCCCTTCCGCCTGCGCAACGGTCCTGGGAAATCCATCCAGGGCAAACCCATCGCTGTACTCGTCCGACCCGACCACTTCCCGAATCAGACCCAGAACCACTTCATCGGGAACCAGCTGCCCCTGCTCCATGAAACCCCGGGCGGCCTTCCCCAGCGCGGACCCTTCCTCCACCGCGGACCGCAGGAGATCCCCAGTCGACAGTTGGCGGATTCCCAAGCGAGCCTGCAGAAGCTTGGCCTGCGTACCCTTTCCTGCTCCAGGCCCTCCTAGAAGCACGAGCCGCATCCCCGTTTCTCCCTCTACCGTCGACCCCTCATCTTCCCGCCCTTCATGAAACCATCGTAGTGACGCACGAGAAGATGCGACTCAATTTGCTGGAGTGTATCCAGCGCGACACCCACGATGATCAGCAACCCCGTTCCGCCGAAGTAGAAGGGCGCCTTGAACTGTTCGATCAGCATCGACGGCAGGATTGCTATCAGCGCCAGGAAAATAGCCCCCGGAAGGGTGATCCTCGTCAGGATGCGATCAATGTATTCCGCCGTCTTCTGCCCCGGACGGATGCCGGGCACAAACCCCCCGTATTTCTTCATGTTGTCCGCCAGATCAACGGGGTTGAAAATGATAGCCGTGTAGAAGTAGGTGAAGAAAATAATGATGAGGCCGTAGACAATATTATAGAGGATCGACGTCGGCGAGAACATCTCGCTGACCCGTTGCGCCACATCGCTTCCCTGGAAAAACGTGGCGATGGTCCCCGGGAACATGATCACCGACTGCGCAAAGATGATGGGAATCACGCCCGCCGTGTTCACGCGCAACGGGATGTGTGTACTCTGCCCCCCGTAGACCTTCCGGCCAATGATCCGCTTCGCATACTGAACGGGAATCCGCCGTTGTCCCTGGGTGATGGCGATGACCGACGCCGTCACCAGCAACATGATGATTATGAGCATTCCCGCGTGCGAATAGCGCATTGCCCCCGTCTGGAGAGCACGGATCGACTGCAACAGATCATTGGGATTCTGCGCCACAATCCCGATGAAGATAATGAGCGAGATCCCGTTGCCTATTCCTCGCTCGGATATCCGCTCGCCGAGCCACATCACGAAGATCGTACCCGAGGTCAGGGTCAGCACGGTCAGCAGGCGGAAACCCAACCCGGGATTCGGGACAACGCTCGCTCCCCCGCCCATGGCGAAGTTCTCGAGGAAAATGCTGATCCCGTACGCCTGGATCACCGAGAGGAAAACGGTGCCGTACCGTGTGTACTGCGTGATCTTCTTCCGTCCCTCAGCCCCCTCCTTCTGCAGTTTCTCGAAGTAGGGAATCACCGCCGTGAGGAGCTGCAGAATAATCGAAGCGCTGATGTACGGCATGATCCCAAGGGCAAAGACCGATGCCTTCGCAAACGACCCGCCTACGAACATGTCGTAGAGCCCCAGAAGCGTGCCCCTCGCCTGAGAGAAGGCCTGGGCCATCGCCTGTCCGTCCACCCCCGGAGTGGGCACGTGCCCTCCGACCCGGTAGATAACCAGCATCAGCAATGTGAAGAGGACTTTCCTCCTCAGCTCAGGAATCTTGAAGATGCTCTGAATACTCTGTATCATTATCTCCCCTTACGGGATTGGCGGCACCGTTACCGAACCGCTCATTGAATCAGCTCCAGCTTCCCACCTGCCGCCTTGATCTTGTCCCTTGCCTTCTGGCTGGCCGCATGAACCCAGATTTCCAGAGGGCGAGAAATCTCTCCCCCCGCCAAGACCTTGATCGGCCCCCCGGTAAGCCTGACCAGACCTGCGTTCTCGAGAACCGCAGGATCGATCTTCTGATCACCAGAGAATCTCTCAAGGTCCTTCAGGTTCAGTACCTGGAAACGGGTAGTGAACCGGTTCCGGAAACCCCGCTTCGGCACCCGCCGCTGGAGCGGCATCTGGCCACCCTCCAACCAGCGGTGAACCTTGGCCCTCTGTTTCTGGCCCTTGTGGCCGCGACAGCTGGTCTTGCCATGCCCTGAACCCGGGCCTCGCCCGACCCGCTTGCGTTTCTTGAAAGCGTCCTTGGTCTTCTGAATATCGCTGAGTCTCACGAGTCCTCAGCCCTCCTTCTCAATCTCCTCGACCTCAACGAGATGACGCACCTTCTCGATCATCCCCCGGATCTGAGGACTATCCCTGTGTTCAACTGACTCGTGGAGACGGTGGATCCCCAAGGCACGAATGGTTCTCTTCTGTCGTTCCTGCCGGCGGATCGCGCTCCTCTTCTGTGTGACTCTCAGATAGCGCGCCATCTCACGATTCCTTTCCTGTCGTTTCCTCAATTCCCAGTACTTCCCGGACGCTCATGCCCCGCATTCGGCCCACGTCTGCTGCTCTCCGGAGCTGCGCGATACCGTCCATCGTAGCCTTGACGACGTTGTGCGGGTTGTTGGTTCCAATGCACTTGGTAAGAATATCGTGCACACCTGCGGCATCCATCACCGCACGCACAGCTCCTCCGGCAATAATCCCGGTTCCCGGCGATGCCGGTCGCAACACCACACGCCCGGCCCCCGAATGGCCCAGAACCTCATGGGGAATCGTGCTGCCCAACATGGGTACGCTGACGAAGCTCTTCTTCGCCACCTCCGTTCCCTTCCGGATCGCTTCGGCAACCTCCCGCGCCTTGCCCAACCCAACGCCCACTCGCCCGTTCCCGTCCCCAACCGCCACGAGCGCGTTGAAGCTGAACCGCCGACCACCCTTGACAACCTTGGCTACGCGGTTGATGTGGATAACCTTTTCGATGAACTCCGACTTGCTTCCCCTGGATTCTCTCCTACGCAAGACGCCTCCCTCAGAAGACGAGGCCTCCCTTCCTGCAGGCCTCTGCAAAAGCTCTCACTCGACCGTGATAAAGGTGGGCGCCGCGGTCAAAACAAACCTGCGTGACACCCTTTTCCTGTGCGCGCTTCGCCAGCAGGAGTCCGGTAGCCCTCGGGGTTGCGTATTTCTCGTCGTCCTTCCCGGATTGCTCTCGGATTTCCCTCGACAGACTGCAAGCAGCAACGAGGGTTCTCCCCTGGGTATCGTCGATGATTTGCGCGTAGAGGTTCTTGCAGCTCCGGAAGACTGACAGCCGTGGCCGCTCACTCGTCCCGACGATCTTCTTCCGCACCCTCCGCTTTCTGCGGAGCCGATTTTTCACCTTCTTTGGGTAATCTCTCAGCATCGTTGCACATTCCTCTGGGAATCCCCGACCGGATCGTGATGGCATGCACCAAACGGTGGCCGCCGCTCACCCAACCGAGGGTGTCCTAAGCGGTGGCCGCGCCCGCCTTGCCGGCTTTCCTCCGAACCTGTTCGCCCATATAGCGGATTCCCTTGCCACCGTACGGCTCCGGAGGCTTGAAACGGCGAATTTCCGCCGCTGCCTGACCCACCGCCTGCTTGTCGATTCCCGTTACCACAATCCGCGTGCGGTCCGGGGTTTCGACTTTGACTCCTTTGGGAACCTTGTAATTGATGATGTGCGACTTCCTGACGTCAAGGACAAGGGTATCCCCCTTCATCTCCGCCCGGTACCCTACCCCGTGAACCTCCAGGTCCCGCCGGAACCCCTGGAAGACTCCTTCTACCATGCTGGCCAGAAGTCCGCGGGAGAGCCCATGAAACGCGCGGTCCGTCCTGCTCTCCCCATTGCGACTCACCACAATCTGGTCATTCTCGACCCTGAAGGTCACGCATCGCTGAAACTCGCGGCTCAGGGTGCCCTTTTCTCCCGACACCTCGACCCGGTTACCGGTGATGCTTACCTTGACCCCATTGGGAATCGGGATCGGCTGTTTCCCGACTCTCGACATCGCTCGCCTCGCTTGCATTCATGCCGACTCCCATCCGAGAGCCCGCCTCCGCCCCAGCCCGGGCACCCACCCGGTTCGGGGCTCGATGTGTTGCCTGGATGTACGCGGATGGTAACCTGTCCGGTTCAGTCACACCGCGCTACCAGACGTAGCAGAGCACTTCCCCTCCAACGCCTTCCTTCTCCGATTCTCTGCCGGCAAGGATCCCCCTGGACGTCGACAGGATGGCCGTTCCCAGCCCACCGCGCACTCTCGGGATCTCATCCTTGCCTACATAGACACGCCGACCCGGCGTCGACACACGCTTCAGACCCACGATCACGCTTTCCTCACGACTCGTGTATTTCAGGTGGATCTGGATCGTGCCCTGCGGGCCATCCTCAATAACCTTGAAATCGCCGATGAACTTGTGCCTGAGCAGCACACTTGCAATGGCCTTCTTGGCATTGGAGGCCGGAATGTCCACCTTCCTGCGCTTCGCCCGGCTTGCATTCCGAATGCGCGTCAGCATGTCGGCAATCGGATCCGTCATCGTCATGTTCTTCTCCTACCTCGTGTTACGTTTGCGCTTCCGGTCTCAAGGATTACCAACTTGCCTTCCGCACCCCGGGGATCTGGCCTTCCAGGGCAAGCTCGCGGAAACAGATCCGGCAGATACCAAACTCTCTCATGTACGCCCTCGGCCGGCCGCATCGGTGGCAGCGGTTGTATCGCCTCACTGCAAACTTGGGGGTTCGCTTGGACTTCTCAATCAGTGCCTTCTTGGCCACAATCCTCTCCCTCTTCGCTGGTTTTCACGGAACCCCGCGGCAGGTTCCCGGACAATCAGGACTGGGACTTCCGGAAGGGCATCCCCATTGCCTGAAGCAGGGCCAGCCCCTCTTCGTCGGTCTTCGCCGTGGTTACGATGGTCACGTTCATTCCGCGAATCTTCTCCACCTTGTCGATATTAATCTCCGGAAAAACGATCTGCTCGCGAATCCCGAGCGTGTAGTTCCCGCGCCCGTCGAAGGACTTCGTAGGAACTCCCCGGAAATCGCGCACCCTTGGGATCGCAGCATTCACCAGTCGGTCGTAGAATTCGTACATCCGCCGACGCCTGAGCGTCACCGCGAGTCCCACGACCATCCCTTCACGAATCTTGAAGGAGGCCACCGACTTCGTCGCCCGCCGGATCGCCGCCTTCTGCCCCGTGATAAGCGCCAGCTCCTTCTCAGCCGACTCCTGCAACTTGGCGTTCTGGAGCGCATCGCCGATTCCCATGTTCACCACAATCTTCTCCAGTCGCGGCACCTGGAACCGGTTCTTGTAGCCGAACCGCTTCGCCAGTTCTCCGGCAACTTCATTCTCGTATTTTTCTTCCGCCCTGGACTTCATCCTTGGTCCGCCTTCAGTTCATCCGCCAAGTCGCTTCCGGTTCGGTTCCCGTACATTCCCAACCGGTTTGGATTCGGTTTCAAATCAGCCTATTGCGTTCCGACCGCCTCGCCGCAAGTCGCGCATGCACGCACGCGGCGGCCATCTCCCAATTTCAGTTTCTTCACCCGAACGCCCTTCCCGCAGCGCTGGCAAACCGGGAGAACGTTGGAGAGATGAACGGGCATCTCTTTCTCCTGGATTCCGCCTTGCGGGTTCTGCTGCGTTCCCTTGCTGTGCTTCTTGACGAAGTTCACGCCCTCAACCAACACCTTCTTCTTGTCCGTAAGCACTTGGAGAACCCGGCCGGTTTTTCCCCGGTCATCGCCCGAGATCACAACTACGGTGTCGCCCTTGACTACATGCATTCCTTACCACCTCGCGCTCCTGCCATCTCACCAATTGGCGGGCTAGATAACCTCCGGCGCCAGCGATACGATCTTCATGAAACCCTTTTCCCGGAGCTCCCGGGCCACAGGTCCAAAGATACGCGTACCCCTCGGTTCCTTCTGGTCCGTGATGAGCACCGCCGCATTCTGGTCGAAACGGATGTAGGATCCATCGCGCCGCCGGATTTCCTTCTTCGTCCTCACCACGACGGCATTGGCAACCTCGCCCTTCTTGACCATTCCGCCGGGAATGCAGTCGGTGATGGACACCTTGATGATGTCGCCCACGCGAGCATAGCGCCGGCCGCTTCCACCGAAGACATGGAAGCACTTCCCCCGCCGTGCTCCGCTGTTGTCGGCGATTGTCAGTTTGGTTTCCGCTCTAATCATCGCCCGTCCTACCCCTCGCCTTTTTCGACGATCTCGAGCACTCGCCACCGCTTGTCACGGCTTGTGGGGCGGGTTTCGATGATCCTGACGCGATCCCCCACCCTGCACTCGTTCTTCTCGTCATGCGCCTTGAAATTCCGACTCCGCTTCACGGTCTTCTTGTACACTGGATGGGAGAATCGCCGCTCCACCTTGACCACGACGGTCTTATCCATCTTGTCGCCGACAACTTCTCCGATCCGGACCTTCTTTTGCCCGTCCATAGATCAACTCCACTCCGGATATCCCGGGGACAACCACCGGGTTGCTTGTCCACGCGCCCGTTCCCGTACAATTCCGGGCCTTCCGCTAACCCTCGGCCTGGCCCAGTTTCCGGATTCCCTTCTCATGCTCCCTGAGAATCGTTCTGGCCCGGGCGATGTCCCGCCGGACAGCGCGCACCCTCAATGGGTTCTCCGCGTTCTGCGTCGAGAGACGGAACTCCAGGTTGAATCTCTCTTGTTCCAGATCCCGGAGCATTTGCTCAATCTCCGGTACGGACATCTCTCTCATCTTCTCAGGTTTCATACCTCAACACCTATGTCTTCCCGAACGATAAAACGCGTTTTGATCGGAAGCTTCGCAGCGCTCAGCTGCAGCGCTCTCTTGCTGATATCGAGCGGCACTCCACCGATCTCGAACAGGATACGACCCGGTTTCACTACTGCGACCCAGTATTCGGGCGTTCCCTTTCCCTTTCCCATTCTTGTCTCAGCCGGCTTCAGCGTGATGGGCTTGTCGGGGAACACGCGCACCCACATCTTCCCACCCCGCCGCACGTGCCGTGTTGCCGCAACTCGTGCCGCCTCGATCTGCCGGGCCGTAATCCAGGCCGGTTCCAGAGCTTGCAATCCGACTTCCCCGAAGGCCAGTTTGCTGCCGCGCATAGCCAGACCCCTGCGCCGACCACGGTGCTGTTTTCTGTGTTTAACCCTCTTCGGCATTAGCATAGCGCGTTACCCCATCGCTCAGTCGCTTTTTTCCTCGGGAATCCACGGCTTGCCGAACACGTCCCCGTGGTATACCCACACCTTTACTCCCACACAGCCAAACGTGGTATGCGCCGTGTGACGGGCGAAGTCCACGTTGGCCCGGAGCGTGTGAAGCGGCACGCGTCCCTCACGATACTTCTCACTGCGCCCCATCTCCGCCCCACCCAAGCGTCCCCCGCACTGAACGCGAATCCCTAGAGCCCCCATCCGCATTGCCGACATGACCGCCTTGCGCATGGCCCGCCGGAAGGCCATTCTCTGTTCCAACTGCGACGCGATGTGCTCAGCAATCAGTTGGGCATCAATCTCCGGTTTCCGCACCTCCTGGATATTGATGTATATCTCCTTGCTGGTGAGGTGCTGGAGTTCGTCCCGGAGCTGGTCCACTTCTGTTCCCTTGCGCCCAATGACCATTCCCGGACGGGCCGTATGAATCGTCACAGTCACCTTGTTCGGCGCCCGCTCGATGATGACCTTCGAAACCCCTGCCCGCACGAGACGACCCTTCACGTATTTCCGGATGAAGAGATCTTCCTTCAGGAACTTGGCGTACTCGCGCGTGGCGAACCAACGGGAGTCCCAGGTTCTCACGATTCCAAGTCTCAGACCGATTGGATTGGCCTTCTGACCCACACGTACCTCCTTTGGTGCCCTCTCCTCTCCTACCTCAGACCCCAGGCACCCGTTTGACTACGTTCCCACAATAATGGTTACATGACTCGTCCGGTGGCGGATCCGCGACGCCCGACCCATGGCCCTCGGCCGGTACCGCTTCATCATCGGTCCCCCGTCAACCGTCGCCTTGATAATCGCAAGATCATCCACATCGAGATCAGCGCCTTCTTCCCTGCTCAGGGCATTGGCCACAGCCGAGCGAAGCGTTTTCTCGATGAGCCTCGCTGCTTTCTTGGGCGTCGACCGCAGGATGGCATACGCTTCGTTCACATCCTTCCCACGGACGAGATCTATCACCAACCGCGTCTTTCGCGGCGAAATCCGAACATATCTTGCCTTAGCGATCGCTTCCATTTCCCTGCTTGGCCTTTCCTTGTCCCCACCAGCTCACATTGCCCGTGTTGCGGCTTGGCGTTGAGGTCACCTAGCCGCCCGGTTTGAACGCGCCAACCCTCCCGGCTGAGCGGGCAGCCTTGGCGCCCCTTCCGCCGTGACCTCGGAAAACCCGCGTCGGCGAGAACTCACCCAGCTTATGGCCGACCATGTTCTCCGAGATGTACACCGGGACGAACTTGTTCCCGTTGTGAATTGCCAGCGTGTGACCGACGAAATCGGGTGAAATCGTGGACCGGCGGGCCCAGGTCTTGATCACACGCTTGTCTCCCGTGCGGTTCATCTGGACAATCCGCTTCAGGAGTTTCTGATCAATATAAGGACCTTTCTTCAACGATCGGGGCAACGCAACACCTCCGGTGCTATCTTCCCGTCTTCCTGCGCTTGACGATGTATCTGTCAGACAGCTTCTTCCTGCGCGTCTTCATGCCTTTGCTCTTCTTGCCCCAGGGCGAAACCGGGTGCCGTCCGCCGGAGCTCCGGCCTTCACCTCCACCCATCGGGTGATCAACCGGGTTCATCGCCACACCGCGGACGTTCGGGCGACGGCCCAGCCAGCGGCTGCGACCTGCCTTTCCAAGCGAGATGTTCTCGTGGTCGACGTTGCCCACCTGGCCGACGGTGGCCCGGCACTGTACAGGAACAATCCGGACTTCACCGGACGGCATCCGGAGATAGGCGTACTTGCCCTCCCGGGCTGAAAGCTGGACGTAGGTCCCGGCGGCCCTCGCCATCTGCGCGCCCTTCCCCGGGACAAGTTCCACCGCGTGCACGAACGTACCCAGGGGGATTCTCGACAGCGGCAGGCAGTTTCCGCTCCGAATCTCCACATCCTTCGTTCCCGACATCAGCCGATCACCCACACCGACGCCCACCGGGGCTACAATGTACCGCTTCTCCCCATCCACATAGTGGAGGAGCGCGAGGCGCGCCGACCGGTTCGGATCGTACTCGATGGACGCCACCTTGGCCGGAATGCCATCCTTGTCCCGTCTGAAGTCCACGATGCGGATATGACGCTTGTGACCGCCACCCCGCTGCCAGGCTGTGATTCGGCCCTGGTTGTTCCGCCCGCTGGATCTCTTCTTGGGGCGAAGCAGGGACTTCTCCGGCTTCCGGCGCGTGATCTCCTCAAATGTCGATCGACTCGTATGCCTCGACGCCGGGGTTGTGGGTCTCAGTTTTCGGATACCCATCCTGATTCCTCCCGCCAGGTCGAAACCTGCGGCGTTGGCCCGGGCCATAGCCCGGCCGGATTCTAGACTTCTTCAAAAATCTCTATTCGGTCGCCCTGGCGGAGCTTCACGGTCGCGCGCTTCCACACCGGACGCGTTCCCACATGGACACCCAGCCTCACTCGCTTGCCCGGAAAAACCGCCGTCCAGACCTTCTCCACGTTCACCCCGAAGAGCTCCTCGACGGCAGCCTTGATTTCCATCTTGTTGGCGTTGCGGTCGACAACAAAGCTGTACTTGTTCTCTCCCGCTTTCTGCTTTGCACCCTTCTCCGTCAGGAGCGGCTTGCGGATGATTCTCCTTGGTTCCTTCATCCTCCGAGCACCTCCCCCAGCACATTCACCGAGGCCTGATCCACTACAAGGGCCTCGCAATCCAGGATTTCATAGGGCGTCAGGCTCCTTGCAGTCCGCACTGTCACACCCTTCAGGTTCCGCGCTGCCCGCCAGAGAGCCTCGTCGTAGGCGTGAGTCACGAGGAGGCACTTTCTCGGCCAGAGACCCAGATTCTTCAGGGCCTCGACGACCCGCCGGGTCTTGGGCTCCTGCAGCGCGAACCGGTCCACGACCATCAATTCCTCGTCCTGGGCCTTGCTGCTCAGCGCAGATCGCACCGCCAGCCGCTTCTTTTTCTTGGGCAGGTTCATGGAATAGTCCTTGGGCTTCGGTCCGAAAATCACGCCTCCACCAACCCAGATGGGAGAACGCGCCGTCCCGGCCCTGGCCCGGCCTGTGCCCTTCTGGCGCCAAGGCTTGCTTCCGCTCTTGTTGACTTCACTCCGGTTCAGGGTGGAAGCCGAGCCCTGGCGCTGGTTCGCCAAGTAGACCCGCACCGAATCCCATAGAACATCGTGGTTGGGCTCGATGCCGAAAACGGCTTCCGGCAAGTCCACCGACCCGGTCACTTCACCTGACATGGAATAGATGCTTGCCACGGTCCCTATTCTCCTTGCGGTTTCTCTTCCTCGGATTGTCCCGCCTGCTGGTCTTCCGGCACCTGCGAAGCCGGTTCAGTCGCTTGCCCCTCGAGATGTGTATCCGGTTGTTCCTCGGGCTCTTTCACCTCAGGTGCCGGTGGCGTCCACTCCTGCAGCTTCTCTACGTACACATAGCCCCTGCGGACCCCGGGTACTGCACCCTTGACCATGAGCAGGTTTCTCTCGGGGTCAACCTCGACCACGACCAGGTTCCTCACGCATCTGCGGACTGCACCCATCCGCCCAGCCATCTTGTGCCCCTTGAGAGTTCTCGCTGGAGTGGCGCACATCCCCACCGCTCCCGCCGCCCGGCTGCCCTTGGCCCCGTGCGAATCTCCAAACCCGCTGAAGCCCCAGCGGCGGACCGGACCGGCAAAGCCCTTCCCCTTGCTTGTTCCCGTGACCTTGATCTTCTCGCCCGGGGTGAAGACATCTGCCTTGAGGTCCTGCCGGACCTCGTACGGGCCACTGTCTGCCACACGGAACTCCTTCAGATGCTTCTTGGCGGGAACACCGGCCCGATCGAACTGCCCCTGGACCGGCTTCGACTTCGGCCGCTTCTTAGTCCAGTTGTCAAACCCAAGCTGCACTGCGGAGTAGCCATGCTTTTCCTCAGTCTTGACATCCACCACGGTGCACGGCCCCGCCTCGATCACGGTCACAGGGATTGCCTGCCCGTCATCCGCGAATACCTGCGTCATCCCGACTTTCTTTCCAATCAGTCCGATCATAACCCTGCTCTCAGTTTTGTCCCCGTCGAACCGGTTTCCCCGGTATCATAGCGGCCTAGACCCGGATCTCAATATCCACACCCGCAGGCAGATCCAGCTTCATCAGAGCGTCGACCGTCTGCGGTGTTGAATCCAGAATGTCGATGAGACGCTTGTGCGTCCGGACCTCGAATTGCTCCCGCGACTTCTTGTCCACATGCGGCGACCTGAGAACCGTGTAGATCCGCTTGCGGGTCGGGAGCGGCACCGGACCACTCACCCTTGCACCCGTCCGCTTGGCCGTTTTCACAATTTCCCCCGCTGACTGGTCCAACATGGTGTGGTCGTAGGCCTTCAACCGGATTCGGATTTTCTGACCGGGCACCCCTTGCCTCCTTGACTGAACTCAATGACTTCCAGGCACTCACTAAGGGAATCGCAGCTTCTCCACTATTCCCCGTTGCCTTACCTGCGATGCACTCCTCCAAGCCGCCTTGGCCTGCACTATGCAGACCGGCCCTGGACCCGTCTCCCCCGGCGCACCAGAATCTGGTCTGTGATCCCCCGGGGAACCTTGCTGTATGTTGAGAACTGCATGGTGTGGGTCGCCCGCCCCTGGCTCAGAGATCTGATCACCGTCGCGTACCCGAACATTTCCATGAGGGGTACCGACGCTTCCACCACCCGCGCATCCCCGCGCTGCCTCTGCGCCATGATCCGGCCCCTCCGGGCATTGAGGTCGCCGATCACATCTCCAACATGGTCTTGCGGCACTACCACTTCCACGTCCATGATCGGCTCCACAAGAACCGGGCCCGCCTCGTTCACTGCCCGGCGGAAGGCATCGGCTGCGGCCATCTTGTAGGCAACGTCTGTCGAGTCGGTCTCGTGGAACTCCCCTCCCACAAAGATCACCTTGATATCGCCCATGGGGTAGCCCGCCAGAATCCCGTTCTCCAGGGACTGCCGGACACCCTCCTCCACAGCCGGATGGAACTCGCTGGGCACCAGATCCCCTGACACGCGGTCCTCGAACTGGAATCCCGCGCCCCGCTCCAGAGGCTTTACCCGGAGCACGACCTTTGCGAATTGCCCATGGCCGCCCATCTGCCGGATGAACTGTCCCAGCGCTTCAGCTTCCCCTCCAATGCTCTCCCGGAAAGCCACCTGTGGTTTCCCGACATTCGCCCGGACGGCGAATTCCCGCATCATCCGGTCCACCAGGATCTCAAGATGAAGCTCCCCCATACCGGAGATGATACGCTGCCCTGTTTCTGCATCCGTGTGAACCTTGAAAGTCGGATCCTCGCTGGCTAGCTTGGCCAGCGCTTCCTCCATTTTCTGCTCGTCGGCCACGCTCTTGGGTTCAATGGCCACAGAGATCACGGGCTCCGGGAAATCCATTGATTCCAGGATAATCGGTTTTGTCTCATCACACAGGGTATCCCCTGTGCCGGTTTTCCTGAGACCCACCATTCCAACGATCTCCCCCGAATAGACGGCCTCCAGCTCTTCCCTCTTGTTGGCGTGCATCAGCAGGATCCGTCCAATCTTTTCTTTCACTCCGCGGCTGGCATTGTAGACTTGGCCACCCCGGTTGAGCGTACCCGAGTACACCCGGACATAGGTCAGTCGCCCCACGTAGGGATCCACCACGATTTTGAACGCCAGGGCCGAGAAGGGCTCATCGTCTTTCCCATGGCGAACTGTGCGTTTTCCGGGTTTCCGCGGATCCTCTCCTGTCGTGGACCGAAGATCCCCGGGCGCCGGCAGGTAGTCCACGACTCCGTCCAGCAGCTGCTGTACCCCCGTGTTCTTGAGAGCGCTCCCGCAGAACACCGGGATGATTTCTGACTTCAACACCGCTGCCCTCAAACCCCGCCTCAGATCTCGGGAACTCACGTCCCGCTCTTCCAGAAAATGCTCCAGCGTTTCTTCGTCATGCTCCGCGGCCTGCTCCACCAGACGGATTCGGTGTTCTTCCACCTCTTCCTCGTACCCATCCGGCAGGTCTTTCTCCTCGAACTTCAGGCCTTGCGTCGAAGCGTCGAAGTACAACGCTTTCCGATTGATGATATCGATGATGCCTTCGAACGTCTCCGCAGAGCCGATGGGGAGCATTACCGGCATTGCCTGGGCTCCTAAACGGCTTCGCATTTCCGACACGGTTCCCTCGAAGTCCGCCCCGACGCGATCCATCTTGTTCACGAACGCGATGCGAGGCACCTTGTACCGGTCGGCCTGGTGCCACACGGTTTCCGACTGGGGTTCCACTCCCCCCACGGCGCAGAACAGCGCCACTGCTCCGTCCAGCACCCGGAGACTCCGCTCCACCTCTACGGTAAAATCCACGTGGCCCGGCGTATCTATGATGTTGATCCTGTTGTTTCTCCAGTAGCAGGTGGTTGCCGCGGACGTAATCGTGATCCCGCGCTCTTTTTCCTGCTCCATCCAGTCCATCGTGGCGGCCCCGTCGTCCACCTCTCCCAATCGGTGAACCTTGCCTGTGTAGTACAGAATCCGCTCGGTGAGCGTGGTCTTTCCGGCGTCGATGTGCGCCATGATGCCGCTGTTCCGCGTTCTCTCCACCGGAAACTTTCGGGGCATATCTCACGTCCTTGAGTCCGCTACTCCGCTTCGCCCCACAACGGCCTGGGGTGAATGCCCCTGATCCGCCGTCGTACTGCGTCCGACATCCGTTGCTGACACGTCGCTGCATCTGCACTACCACCGGTAGTGGGCAAAGGCCTTATTGGCCTCCGCCATTCGGTGTGTGTCTTCCTTCTTCTTCGCCGAGGCGCCCTCGTTCTTCGATGCGGCAATCAGCTCCGCAGCCAGGGACTCCCTCATCGAATGCTCCGGACGGGATCGCGAGAACCCGATGATCCACCGCAACGCCAAGGCCGTACGCCGATCCTGGCGAACCTCCACCGGAACCTGGTACGTCGCTCCGCCCACCCGGCGAGACTTGACCTCCAGCACGGGCTTCACGTTGTTGATCGCCTGCTTGAAGACTCCCAGGGGATCCTGGCCGATCTTCTTCTCGATGATCTCCATCGCGCCGTACACCATTCGCTCCGCCGTGCTCTTCTTGCCGTCGCTCATCACGCAGTTGATGAACTTCGATACCAACGTACTGCCGTATCTCGGGTCGGGGAGAATCTCCCGCTTGGCGACCACTTTCCTTCTTGGCATGCGATACTCCCACATCTATGGCGTTTACTTACGCTCCGGCTGTCTTGCCTCTCTTTGTCCCGTATTTCGACCGCCCCTGCTTCCGCTCCTGAACACCACTGGCATCCAGGGTTCCCCGGACAATGTGGTACCGGATTCCAGGCAGGTCCTTCACCCGTCCCCCGCGAACCAGCACTATGGAGTGCTCCTGCAGGTTGTGTCCCTCGCCAGGGATATACGCCGTGACCTCCACGCCGCTCGTGAGCCGCACGCGCGCTACTTTGCGGAGAGCCGAGTTCGGTTTCTTCGGCGTGCTTGTGTAGACTCGTGTACAGACGCCGCGTCTCTGTGGGCACGATTTCAGAGCGGGGGCGGTCGCCTTCGCCTTGACCGGCTTCCTTCCCTTTCGAATCAACTGGTTGATAGTCGGCACCCTTCTCAAACCCTCCTTCCGTCACCTCTCTGGACGACGGGTTCTGGCCCGCACTATGCACAAATCATCTACTGTGGCGCCGCTTGCACATGATGCTCGCTAGCCTGCTTCGCCTTCGGCCACCACCACAGTTTCTTCCTGCGGCGGCGGCTCCACTTCCTCCGGGGTCACCCGAATGTTCCGGTTCCTGGAGATGCCCGTCCCCGCGGGGATGAGATGGCCGATGATTACGTTCTCCTTCAGTCCTCGCAGGTAGTCCCGCTGCCCGTGGATTCCCGCCTCGGTCAGAACCCGCGTGGTCTCCTGGAACGAAGCGGCCGAGATGAAGCTCTCCGTCGACAGCGACGCTTTCGTGATTCCCAGGAGCAACGGCTCAAAAGTGGCCGGCCGGCCCCCTTCGCTGACGATTCTGGCGTTTTCTTCCCTCAGCCGGGCTTTATCCACCCTCTCTTCTTCGAGAAAGGAGGTGTCGCCCGCATCGATGATCCCGACCTTCTGGAGCATCTGGGAGACAATGACCTCGATGTGCTTGTCGTTGATCCGAACCCCCTGGAGACGGTAAACCTCCTGAATCTCGTTCACCAGATACTCCTGGACGGCATTGATTCCCTTGATCCGGAGAATGTCATGGGGGTTGATGGGCCCTTCGCAAAGCCGATCGCCCGCATCCACCTGGTCTCCTTCGCGGATCCGGAGGTGCTTGCCGTGGGGGATGAGATACTCCCGGGTCTCGGTCTCACCCGTGATCACGATCTTCCGTAGACCTCGACTGATCCCGCCGAACTCTATGCTCCCGTCGATCTCCGTAACCACCGCCTGGTCCTTGGGCTTACGGGCTTCGAAGAGTTCCGCCACTCTGGGCAATCCACCCGTGATGTCGCGGGTCTTGCTGATCTCCCTTGGAATCTTGACCAGGTACTCACCGGCGTGAATCCTCATACCATCCTGGGCCAGCAGGTGTGCACCGGAAGGAATAGCGTAGACCCCCATCTTGCGGCCGCTGGCATCGAGGATCTGGATATGCGGGTGCAGCGCCTTCTCCTTGTCGTCGAAGATCACACGCTGGCGCAACCCGGTTTTCTCGTCCAGTTCTTCCCGGACCGTTGTACCCTCCACGATCCCCTCAAATTTTACCTTGCCGGTCCGCTCCGCAACGATGGGCATTGAATAGGGATCCCACTCGAAGAGGGTTTGCCCCTCCTCCACCGAATCCCCATCCCCCACCCGGAGGGCCGCGCCGTATGGCACGTTGAAACGCCCGCGCACATGTCCTTCTTCGTCCTTCGCCTTCATCACGCCCCTCTGGCCCACCACAATCTTGGTACCGTCGGAGCTCTTCACCGCCCGCACCTTGGTGAATTCAACCGTTCCCTTACACTTGGCCTCGATGCCCGACTGCTCGGCAATTCGTCCGGCCGTTCCCCCGATGTGGAAGGTCCGGAGCGTCAGCTGTGTTCCCGGTTCCCCGATGGACTGGGCGGCGATCACGCCGACCGCCTCACCCATGTTCACCATTCTCCCCGTGGCCAGGTTGCGACCGTAGCACTTACCGCACACACCGCGCCGGCATTCGCAGGTCAGGACCGAGCGGATCTTGACCCTGTCGATTCCGCACTTCTCGATCTCCTCGGCCTGTTCCTCCTTTATCTCCTCACCAGCTTGGGCAATGACTTCGTTGGTGATCGGGTTGCGGATGTCATCGATGCACACCCGCCCGAGGATCCGGTCGGCCAGGGTCTCGATGACATCCTCCGCTTCTTTCAGCGCTCCCACCTCGAGGCCCATGATCGTACCGCAGTCCTCCATGCTGATGATCGCGTCCTGGGCTACGTCCACAAGCCGCCGGGTCAGATACCCCGCATCCGCCGTCTTGAGTGCCGTGTCGGCCAGTCCCTTGCGCGCGCCGTGCGTGGATATGAAATACTCCAGCACCGTCAGCCCTTCCTTGAAATTGGAGGTAATAGGCGACTCGATGATTTCACCCATCTGACCCGTGATTTTTTTCTGGGGCTTGGCCATCAACCCCCTCATCCCGGCCAGCTGGCGGATCTGCTCCTTGCTTCCCCTTGCGCCCGATTCCGCCATCATGAAGATCGGGTTGAACCCGTTCTGGTCTCTGCTCATGTTCTCAAACATGATGCTACCGACATCAGAGGTGGTGCGGGTCCACATATCGATGACCTTGTTGTAGCGCTCCCGGTCGGTGATCAACCCTTTCCGGTGCTGTGCGGTCACCTCGTCGACTTCCGCCTGGGTATCCTCGATGATTTTGACTTTCTCACCGGGGATCAGGATATCGTCGATCCCGACGGTGACCCCCCCGGTGGTAGCATGCTCAAAACCCAGCCTCTTGAGCCTGTCCAGGAACTTGGAGGTTTCGAACGATCCGAGCTTCCGGTGACAGTCACCCACCAGGTGCTCCAGCGACCGGCGGTCCATGAGATTGTTCGCGAAGCCGAGCCCCGGCGGCACGATCTGGTTGAACAGCACCCGTCCCACCACCGTCTCGACCATCTCGCCATCGATGCGAACCTTGATGTGCGCATGCAGGTCCACTTGCTCCAGATCGTGGGCGGTTACGACTTCATCGGGACACGAGAACAGCCGTCCCTCACCCTTCACACCCGACTTCCCCTTGGTCATGTAGTGGCACCCCAGGACCAGGTCCTGGGTCGGGGAAGCAATGGGCCGCCCGTGAGACGGAGACAGAATGTTGTCCGACGAGAGCATCAGCAATCGCGCTTCCATCTGGGCCTCGAAGGACAGCGGCACGTGTACGGCCATCTGGTCGCCGTCGAAGTCCGCGTTGAACGCCTGGCACACCATCGGGTGAATCCGGATGGCCTTGCCCTCGACCAGAACCGGCTCAAAGGCCTGGATGCCCAGGCGGTGGAGCGTCGGCGCCCGGTTCAGGAACACCGGATGATCCTGGATGATCTCCTCCAGGATGTCCCAGACTTCCTGTTTCTCCTTCTCCACCAGCTTCTTCGCACTCTTGACAGTCTGGACATACCCCTGGCTCTCCAGCTGCCGGATGATATAGGGCTTGAACAGCTCAAGTGCCATGTTCTTCGGCAACCCGCACTGGTGGAGCTTCAGCTCCGGTCCCACCACAATCACGGACCGTCCGGAGTAGTCCACCCGCTTGCCCAGGAGATTCTGGCGGAACCGGCCCTGCTTGCCCTTCAACATGTCCGACAGGGACTTGAGCGGCCGATTCCCCGGACCTCGCACGGCCCGGGAACGGCGCCCGTTGTCGAACAGAGCGTCCACCGCTTCCTGGAGCATGCGTTTCTCATTGCGCAGGATGACATCCGGGGCCTTGATTTCGATGAGCTTCTTCAGCCGGTTGTTCCGGTTGATCACCCGCCGGTAAAGATCGTTCAGATCGGAAGTGGCAAAGCGGCCGCCTTCCAGCGGGACCAGGGGTCTCAGGTCCGGAGGCAACACCGGGACCACGTCCAGAACCATCCAGTCCGGCGAATTGCCCGACTGCCGGAAAGCCTCCACGACCTTGAGCCGCTTGAGAAAATCCTTCTTCCGCTGAACAGAGGTCTCGACCTTGAATGCGGCTCGAAGCTCGGCCCAGAGCTCCTCCAGGTCGATCTGCTTGAGCAGGGTCTTCACGGCCCCGGCACCCATGGCCACCTGGAACTGCCCGGGGAATTCCTCTTCCATCTGACGCAGCTGGTCTTCGGTCAGCAGCTCCATATGCTTCATCGGACTGTTGCCCGGATCGGTGACCACGTAGGATTCGTAGTAGAGCACCCTCTCCAGATCGCGGGTGCTTATGTTCAGCAGGTGACCAATCCTGGACGGCACACCCTTGAAATACCAGATGTGGGAGACAGGTACAGCCAACTCAATATGGCCCATCCGTTCCCGGCGGACCTTGGACTGGGTTACCTCGACGCCACAGCGGTCGCACACGACCCCGCGATAGCGGATTCGCTTGTACTTGCCGCAGTTGCACTCCCAGTCCTTCACCGGCCCGAAGATCCTCTCGCAGAAAAGACCATCCCGTTCCGGTTTGAAAGACCGATAGTTGATGGTTTCCGGCTTTGTCACTTCGCCGTAGGACCAGGAGCGGATCGTCTCCGGAGAAGCAAGCCTGATTCGAATTGAGGTGAAATCCCCGGAAGCCTTGCCCCGACGTTCCATGACTTCCAACACGGTGGACACCTCCTGCCGTCTTGAGCAACGGCGGATTAGCTAGCGATCCTCTTTCTCCAACTCAACGTCAAGCCCCAAGCTCTGGAGCTCCTTGACCAGCACGTTGAAGGATTCGGGGACTCCCGGCGACGGTGGGTTCTCACCCTTTACAATGGCTTCGTAGATCCGGGATCGCCCCGCCACATCGTCGGATTTCACAGTCAGCAACTCCTGCAGCGCGTACGCCGCGCCGTAGGCTTCCAGCGCCCAAACCTCCATCTCCCCGAATCTCTGGCCGCCGAACTGGGCCTTCCCGCCCAGCGGTTGCTGCGTTACCAGAGAGTAGGGCCCGATGGACCGCGCGTGGATCTTGTCATCCACCAGATGCGAGAGCTTCATCATGTAGATGTAGCCCACGGTAATCTCGTGCTCGAACAGGTCCCCGGTGAAACCATCGTAGACGGGAATCTTCCCAGACCGGGGAAGCCCTGCGGCCTCCAGCTTGCTCTTGATTTCGTCGATGCTGGCCCCATCGAACACACCAGATGCCGCCCGCTCTCCCAAAGCCTGCGACGCCCAACCCAGGTGGGTCTCGAGGATCTGGCCCACATTCATGCGCGACGGAACGCCCAGTGGGTTCAGGATGATTTCCACCGGAGTCCCGTCCGGCAGGTAGGGCGTATCCTCTTCGGGGAGAATCCTGGCCACCACACCCTTGTTGCCATGGCGCCCGGCCACCTTGTCACCGACGGAGAGTCTCCGCTTGCGAGCCACGTACACTTTGACGAGTTTCACCACGCCCGGGGGCAGCTCGTCCCCACGCGAGATCCGCTCGGTTTCCTTGGTGGTCTTCTTCCGGACCTCTTCGATGGCATCCCAGGCCGCATCGACAATCCTGCGGATCTTCCGATTGACTGATGGTTCCTGGGTCGCTGACTGGTCCCAGTCCACATAGTCGAAGTCCAGCTCATCCAGAAGACTACTGACCAGTTTCTGACCCTTGCGGACCACGATTTCGCCCGTCTCAAGATCCGCGAGCCGTTCAGCTTTCAGGTCCGTCATCAGCTCCTTGACCCGGTCGTCGCGAGCTTCCTTGATTTTGCCGATCTCGCGGTTCCTCGTCCGGCGGAGACGGTCTATCTTCTTCTTCTCCTCCGCCCGGGACCTTTCATCCCTTTCTCGACGGGAAAAGACCTTTATGTCGACCACGATGCCGTCCATCCCCGGAGGCGCTTTCAGCGACGCATCACGCACGTCTCCGGCCTTTTCGCCAAAAATAGCCCGGAGCAACCTTTCCTCGGGGGACAGTTCCGTCTCGCCCTTCGGGGTCACTTTCCCTACGAGGATGTCGCTGGCCCGGACCATCGCGCCGATCATTATGATCCCGTCCTCGTCCAGGTTCTTGAGAGCATCTTCGCCCACATTGGGGATTTCCCGGGTGATCTCCTCTGGGCCCCTCTTGGTGTCCCGGACCTGGATCTCGAACTCTTCGATGTGGATGGACGTAAGGCGGTCATCCTTCACAATCGCTTCGCTCACTACGATCGCGTCCTCGAAGTTGTATCCCCGCCAAGGCATGAAGGCCACCAGCAGGTTCACGCCCAGAGCCAACTCACCGTCCTTGGTAGCCGGTCCGTCGGCCAGAAGATCACCCTTCTTTACACGCTGGCCCTCAACTACCACCGGTCGCTGGTTGATGCACGTATCCTGGTTGGACCGGACGAACTTGGCCATGTTGTACTCGTCCGCCTCGCCCACGCCGAACAGATCTTCCGCCGCGCTCGTGCCCGGCAGGCGAACAACGATAGTATTGGCGGAAACATGCTCCACGACTCCCGCCCGCTTCGCCAAGACCACGGCGCCCGAATCCTCAGCCACTTTCCGCTCCAGACCGGTCCCCACGATGGGCACCTCTGTCTTGAGGAGTGGCACCGCCTGGCGTTGCATGTTTGAGCCCATCAGCGCGCGGTTGGCATCGTCGTTCTCCAGGAACGGGATCAAGGCAGCGGCGGCGCTCACCAGCTGGAGAGGAGAGACATCCATGTAGTCCACATCCTCGCGCTTCACCTGAGGGAAATCGCCTCGATGCCGGGCCAGGAGCGTGCTTTCCTGAAGGTGACCGGCGGCGTCGAGAGGTTCGTTCGCCTGGGCGATGACGTGGCGGTCCTCGATGTCGGCCGAGAGATACCGGATCTCGTTGGTCGCCTTTCCCTTTTTCACCACCCGGTACGGGGTCTCGAGGAACCCGTACTCGTTGACGCGGGCATAGGTGCACAGCGAACTGATGAGTCCGATGTTGGGCCCCTCCGGCGTCTCCACCGGGCACATCCGCCCATAGTGGGTGTAGTGCACGTCCCGAACGGCGAAACCGGCCCGCTCCCTGGTCAGTCCACCCGGCCCCAGCGCAGAGAGACGGCGTTTGTGCGTCAGCTCCGCCAGCGGATTGGTCTGGTCCATGAACTGCGACAGCTGGGAGGAGCCAAAAAAGGTCCGGATCACGGCCGAGATAGTCCGGGCGTTCACCAGATCCGAGGGCATCATCCCCTCGGCGTCCTGCAGACTCATCCTCTCGCGGATGATCCGGGCCATGCGGGACAAGCCGATACTGAACTGGTTCTCCAGCAGTTCCCCTACCGAGCGGATCCGACGGTTCCCAAGATGGTCGATGTCATCGGTGTGCCCATTTCCCGCCCGCAGGGACAGCAAGTACTCGATGATGGCCACCAGATCCTCATTGGTCAGAACCGTAGTGTCCATCGGAATACTCAGGTCCATTCGCTGGTTGATCTTGTGACGCCCCACACGGCCCAAATCGTACCGCCGGGTGCTGAAGAACAGTCGCTCCAGAAGTGTGCGGGCAGTCTCCACCGAGGGGGGATCCCCGGGACGGAGCAGGTTGTAAATCCGCTTCAGGGCCTCTTCTTCGGTCTTGCACGGATCCCGCCTCAGGGTGTTCGGGAGAACCCCGTTATCACGCTCCTCCCGATCCACAAGCAGCGTGATCGTCTTGACCTTGGCCGCCCGCAAAGACTCCAAGAGCGCCTCGGTCAGCTCCTCACTGACTCCCAGGAGCACCTCGCCTGTCTTCTTGTCCACCACGTCCTTCGCTGTAACCCGCCCCACGAACTTGGACAGCGTGCCCATTCGCTGGCCGGCGATCTTGATCTTTTCCGTGTCGTAGAAGAGATCCAGAATGGCCTCGTCCGTCGCGTACCCCAACCCTCTCAGCAGGATCGTGACCGGGAGCTTCCGCTTGCGGTCGATGAGAACAAACATCTGGTCGTTCACGTCCAGAGCGAACTCCACCCACGATCCCCGGTAGGGGATCACACGCGCCGAGTAGAGCCGCTTTCCACTTGCATGGGTCTCCCCCTCAAAGAAGACACCCGGAGAACGGTGCAGCTGGGACACTATGACGCGCTCGGCGCCATTGATAATGAAGGTGCCAATATCCGTGATGATCGGGAGCTCTCCGAGATACACCTCTTGCTCGATGATGTCCCGGACTTCCTTCTTCTCATCACTCCCCTCCCGAATCACCAGGCGGAGAACAGCCTTGAGCGGGACGGCAAACGTCACGTCGCGTTCCTGGCATTCTTCAACACTGTATTTCGGATCCCCAATCGTGTACTGCACGAACTCCAGCGAGAAATTGCCCCGTGCATCGGAAATCGGAAAGATATCCTGAAACACACCCTGGAGGCCCTGACGCCTTCTCTTCTCCGGCGACACATCCACCTGGAGGAACGACCGGAAGGACTGCAGTTGAACCTCGATCAGGTTCGGCAGATCCATGATGTGGGGCAATTTCGCGTAGTTCACACGCTCCGCGATTGCCGGGGAATTCAATACCAACACGCACCCCCTGGAAGAAGTCGAGCCCTGCGATAACCGGGTCCTACTTCACTTCCACCTGGGCTCCCACTTCTTCGAGTTTCGCCTTGATGTCCTCAGCCTCTTCGCTCGGCACCGCTTCCTTGACCACCGTGGGCGCCTTGTCGACGAGAGCCTTGGCCTCCTTCAGACCCAGCTGCGGAAGAATCGACCGCACGACCTTGATGACCTGGATCTTCTTGTCGCCCGCCGCTGTCAGATGGACATCGAACTCCGTCTTGACTTCGGCTGCCCCACCGGCATCGCCGCCCGCCGCCGGCGCTGCGACCATGGCCGGAGCTGCCGCCGACACGCCGAACTTCTCCTCCATCGCGCTCACCAACTCGGCGACTTCGAGGAACGTCATCTTCTCAATCAGCTCGATGACTTTCTCGACATTGTCCTTCTTGGCACTCGATTTCTTTGTGGCCTTTTCCTTTGTCGCCGCTTCTGCTTTCTCGGTTCCTGCCTCTTCTTTTGGCTCCTTGGCCGCCGGACTCATCCGTTCACCTCCGTGTCCTCGCGTCGTCTTTCACTTCCCAGACCCACTGCCATCACGTCCCCGCAAGGACAAGGGTCCTGCGCTCATCACCGATTACTATCCCTGACCACTCTCCTGGGCCTGCTTCTGTTCCTGGATCGCCGCCAAGGCTCTCACGAACCCCTGCCCCACGCTCTTCAAACCCCACATCATGTCTCTCAGGGGAGACTGCAGCGCGCCCATGAACTGCGCCAGGAGAACTTCATGCGACGGCAATCTGGCAATGCGCCAGATTGCCTCAGCCTCCACAACCCGTCCTTCGATCAACCCCACCTTGATCTCGGGACGCTCGTACTCGTCCACGAACTCCTTGAGCACCCGTGCTGGAACAGCGGGGTCGTCTTCGGCGACGGCAATCCCGATGGGACCGGTCAGGAAGGGGAGCAGGTTCTCGGCCTCCGTCCCCACTACCGCCAACTTGGCCAACCGGTTCTTGACCACCCGGAACTTCACGCCGTTTTTCCGGCACTTCTGTCTCAGGACTCCCATAGCTGCTACGTCCAGACCAGTGAAATCCGTCAGGTAGACCCCCTGGCTCTCGCGGAACAGGGCCGCCAGTTCCTGGACGACGGCTTCCTTCTCTGGTGTCGGCATTCGGTAACTCCCTTGTCTGTCTGGCCTGTGCATCCTCACGTCCCGTGGGATGCACCAATCTCCGCCTGCGCGTCCACTTTCACTCCCGGTCCCATCGTACTCGAGAGCGTTATGGAGTGGATGTACCGGCCCTTCGCGCTGGCTGGCTTGGCCCGGACCAGCTCGGCGATCAGTGCCCGGATATTATCGATGATCTGGTCCTCGCCGAAGGAGGCTTTGCCTGCCCGGGCGTGAATATTGCCCGCCCGGTCCACGCGGTACTCGATTCGACCCGCCTTGAGATCCTGGACCGCCTTGCCCACCTCGAAGGTCACCGTGCCCGCCTTGGGGTTGGGCATGAGCCCCCTGGGACCCAGGATTTTCCCCAGCTTCCCCACTTCACTCATCATGTCCGGGGTCGCGATAGCGGCATCGAACTCGAGCCAACCTCCCTTGATTTTCTCGATGAAGTCGGCCGAACCGATGTAGTCCGCCCCCGCTTCAGCCGCCTCTTTTTCCTTCTCCCCCTTGGCCAAGACAAGGACTTTCACGCTCTTGCCGGTACCATGGGGAAGCCGCACGGTTCCCCGGACCATCTGGTCGGCCCGCCGGGGATCCACACCGAGATTGGCGGCGAAATCGACAGTCTCGTCGAACCCGGCTTTCGCGCTCTCCTTGACCAGGCGAACAGCTTCCTCAAGGGAATAGACCTTCGTGCGGTCGATGTCCTTGGCCGACTCCCGGTATCGCTTGCCGCGTTTCATCTTCCTGGCTACCCCTCTACTTCGATGCCCATGTTCCGGGCTGTGCCCGCGATCATAGAGACGGCCTGATCCAGGTCCTCCGTATTGAGATCCCGCATCTTGGTCCTGGCAATCTCCTCCATCTGCGCGCGAGTGACTTTGCCCACCTTCTCCTTGTGGGGTTCACCCGAGCCCTTGGCAATCCCGGCTGCCTTCTTCAGCAGCACGGCAGCCGGCGGAGTCTTCGTCTCAAAGGAAAACGTCCTGTCCTGGTAGATGGTCACCACCGCCGGCACGATCAACCCGGCCTGTTCCTGGGTCCGGGCATTGTACGCCTTGCAGAACTCCATGATATTGACCCCGTGCTGCCCCAGCGCAGGGCCCACCGGCGGAGCCGGCGTCGCCGCGCCGCCTTGGCAGTGCAGCTTGACCGTGGCCATGACTTTCTTTCCTTTGAGCCCTCTCGGTGGCATATCAATTCTCTCCTGGCCTGCTTTGTGCACAAACCGTCTCGTTGGAGTCTACTTGGAGTCTACCCGGAACCTACTCCCTGCTCTCTCAATGCTCTGTTGCTCTAGAGGTCCTTTACCTGCAGGAAGTCCAGCTCCACCGGCGTGGCCCGCCCGAAGATGCTCACCATCACCTTGAGTTTTCCGCGCTCTGGATTGATCTCATCCACCACACCGCTGAAATCCGTGAAGGGACCGTCGACAACCTTCACATGGTCCCCGATCCGGTAGGGAACTTCCATCGACGGTTTCGCCTGCGCCACTTCCACCTGCCCCAGCACCCGTTTTACCTCTTCGTCCCGGAGGGGAACCGGCTTGGAGCCCTCGGTCACGAAGTGCGTCACACCCGGTGTGTTGCTGACCACGTGCATCGTCTCGGTGTCCAGTTCCATTTCCACCAGAACGTAGCTGGGGAAAAACTTGCGAGTGATCACCGTCCTCTTGCCGTTCTTCATCTCCGTGACTTGCTCGGTGGCAACCATCACCTGCGCAATCCGTTCTTCAAGGTTGTTGCTCTGAATGGCGCGCTCCAGATTCTCTTTCACCTTGTTCTCGTGTCCCGAGTAGGTATGAATCACATACCATTTCATGTCTGCAGCTCCACCCATTTCAAGCCGTTCGTTGCGATCTCGCTATCTCACCAACCGCGTGATTACAAACCCCAGAATCCGGTCCACCACACCAATGAAGACCGTGATGAGAAACACAGCGACAATCACAACTTTGGTCGAGTTCTTCAGTTCGTCGAGGGACGGCCAGCTCACCTTCGACATCTCGACCTTGACCTCTCTCAGGAACTTCTGAATCTTGTCCTTCATCTCGTCCCGCCCAAACGATTCACCCTATGTTCCGCGAAGGATTTCGCGAGAGCCATCAGAACTGGCAGGCCTGGCAGGATTCGAACCTGCAACCACCGGATTTGGAGTCCGACGCTCTGCCAGTTAGAGCTACAGGCCTGTCCTCTCCCAGGTTACCCAACCCGGCGCATCCCAGGCCGACGCGGGCACTACCTCGTTTCCTTGTGGGGCGTGTGCTCCCCGCAGAACCGACAGAACTTCTTGAATTCCAGCCGGCTGGTCTGGATGCGCTTGTTCTTCTTGTATGTGTAGTTCCGGCGCTTGCACTTGCTGCATGCCAGAATGACGACTTCTCTCACGGCCCGCTCCCGCCTCCACGCGGTGGATTGCTATTCGATCACTTCCGCGATTACTCCAGCGCCCACGGTGCGCCCACCCTCTCGGATCGCAAACCGCAACTCCTTCTCCATCGCGATGGGCATGATCAACTCCACGACCATCTCCACGTTGTCCCCGGGCATCACCATCTCACGCCCCTCCGGGAGCTTCGCCACGCCCGTCACATCTGTCGTCCGGAAGTAGAACTGCGGCCGGTACCCGTCAAAGAACGGCGTGTGACGCCCGCCTTCATCCTTTGTCAGAATGTACACCTCGCCGCGGAACTTCGTGTGAGGCGTGATCGACCCCGGCGCCGCCAACACCATTCCCCGCTCCAACTCATCCTTTTCCATCCCGCGGAGCAAAAGCCCGATGTTGTCCCCTGCCTGCGCCTCATCCATGATCTTGCGGAACATTTCCACGCCCGTCACCACTGTCTTCCGGGTCTCCTTGATCCCCACGCGCTCCACCGTCTCCCCAACCTTCACCGTCCCGCGCTCCACACGACCCGTCCCCACCGTCCCGCGTCCCGTGATGCTGAACACATCCTCGACCGGCAGCAAGAACGGCTTGTCTACATCGCGAAGCGGCAACGGAATGGACTCGTCTATCGCATCCATCAATTCCCACATGAACCCGCACTTCGGACAGTCTTTCTTCCCACACCCGCATTCCGTTGCTTCCTTTGCGCTCCCCTTGACCACCGGGAGGTCGTCCCCGGGGAAGTCATACTTCAACAACAACTCCCGGACCTCCATCTCCACCAACTCCAGGATCTCCGGGTCGTCCACCAGGTCCACCTTGTTCATGAACACCACGATCGCCGGCACATTCACCTGACGCGCCAGCAACACGTGCTCCCGCGTCTGGGGCATCGGGCCGTCCGCCGCGCTCACTACCAGAATCGCACCATCCATCTGCGCCGCACC
>JAGLYR010000202.1 GCA_023132135.1 Candidatus Eiseniibacteriota bacterium
GCCTGGATTATGCATGAACCCCAGACTGGGGTTCATGCATAATCCAGCCTAGCGTGGAGGTATCTCGTGCAGCTCCAGGACAGGATTCGATCCATACCGGATTTCCCGAAAAAGGGCATCGTCTTCCGGGATATCACCACATTGCTCAAGGACGGACAGGCGTTCGCTCGTGCTGTGGATCTCATGGCTGAGCAGGCCAGGGCGCGGAATGCGGACGTTATCGCCTGTGTCGAGGCCAGGGGATTCCTTTTCGGGAGCGCGGTTGCCAAGGCACTCGGCATAGGTGTCATTCCCATTCGGAAACCCGGAAAGCTCCCCGCACAGATACGCCGCAAGGAATACACCCTGGAATATGGGACCGATGTAATCGAGGTTCACGAGGATGCGATCACGGATGGGCTCAGGGTCTTCGTCGTAGACGATCTTCTGGCCACGGGGGGAACCGCTCTGGCGGCTGCGGGACTCATTGAGGATCTCGGAGGCGTGGTCGCGGGGTTCTCTTTTCTGATTGACCTTGCCTTCCTCGGCGGCGGGAATAGACTCAAGGGTTATGACGTTCACGCGTTGATTGTGTATGAGAGCTAGAAACGCCCCCGTAGCTCAGGTGGATAGAGCAACGGTTTCCTAAACCGTGTGCCGCGTGTTCGAGTCACGCCGGGGGTGCCAGAAAACGTGGGCCAGCCACAAGGCTGGCCCTCACGTTTTCCCCCATTTCCGATTTCCGATTTGCCGACCTTCCCCGATGAACCGCAAATGGTAAATCGTAAATGGTAAATGGTTCTCGTACTCATCCTACTTACTTCTCGTCACCGTAATTGTCTCCAACCCGTGTGCGTTGGGGCCCGTCTCCGCTCTCCGCAAGAGGTACGCGAAGAAAAACCCGAGGAATCCGGAGACTGAGAAAATCCACATTCCCAAGGAGTATCCTCCGGGGTTTGCGGCGCTCGCTCCCGAGAAATCGTTGGCCCATCCGATCATCAGATTGAAACCGGCGAGGCCGATGTTCTGGATCATCGTCATCAGGCCGAAGGCCGTGCCGAGTCGCTTCTCGTCGACAATGTACGCCACTGACGGCCACATCACCGCCGGAACAAGTGAGAATGCTATCCCCATCATCGCCATCGGGACCCTCAGGTGAACATCCGTGTAGGCCATCATGAGATAGACAGGAACGAGTATCAGCGAGCCGCACATCATGAACAGCGAACGCTTGCCAACGCGATCGACAAGGTAGCCGAAAAGCGGCGTGCAGATCATCGCGAACAGCGTGATCATGGCGGACAGATCTCCACCGTATTCCCGGGTTGCCCCGTGCGCTTCCTGGAAAAACTTGATGGCAAACGTCTGGAACGGGAAGATCGCCGAGTAGAACGTCACACACAGCAGAACCACCAGCCAGTAGGATCTACCCATGCCAAACAGCTCGGAGAACGAAATCTTGTCTGTCTCACCGGCCTGTCCCATCGCATAACGCTTGACGGCTCGCTTCTCCATCACCCAGTAGATGAGTGGCCCTATGATGCAAAGCGTCCCGACTGCAACGGAGATCAAGAGCGGCAACTGCCAGTTCTCAAAGGCTGCCTTTGCCCACGTCGGAGATCTCAGGGCCAGGTAGGAGCCCAGGCGGGCGATCGTGAGATTCACGCCAAACGCGAAAGAGAGCTCTTTTCCCTTGAACCACCTGGCAAGCGCCGTCGTAACAGCGACGATCAGAGACTCCGCCCCGAGACCGAATACGAGACGGCCTGTCGCCATGATCGCAAGTTTGCCCGTCATGGCCGTGATCGCTGCGCCAGCGAAACACAGAATGCCAAAAATCATCGTGGCCCGTCTCACACCGATACGGTCGATAATGATTCCGCCGATCAGAACCATGATGATATTCGGCAGGCTGTAGATCGCATTCAGCATTCCGATGTTGCTGTCGGAGAACCCAAGCTGGCTCTTCAGAAGGTCCGCTATCGGGCTGATCGTATCGTAGACGTAGTAGTTGCCAAACATGGCCAGACTGATGACAACGAGTACAGCCCAGCGATAGGCCCTCGGTGGGGGAGGCCGATCAGGAACCTGCGCGTCCGGTGCTTCGTTCATCCTTCAACTCCTTGGGGATTCGGTGAGTCCGATTCGCCGTTTTACGAACTGCCCGACACTACAGCAACGGGTCCACCGCGGCAAGCCAGAAAACAACCTGCCGGCATAGCCCGCATGGCCGGGGGATGTGGCTTGACCTACTCCCGGCGGGCACCTATCATGTTCGCAGATTCACAGAAACCGGACTTCGTCTCTCAGGTTTCGCTATCCATGGCCGATTCTCTTGTTGTCGGGCGAGCCGACAGATCCGGGTGGGGGAGTGAGCGCTCGAGATCAGAAATCCTGGGGGAGTTTGAGTCGGGGGGAGCAGGTCGCGTTGCTCCTCCGTCTTGGAGTTCTCGCCGCCTTGGCCGTGACCCTTGTCCGGGCGTTTCTGGCATTCATGGATCTTGTTGAAACGCGGGACCTGCCCCTGCGGCAGCTGTTCTATGTTCCCGCCGCCATGGTGGCCGCTTTCGCCCTCACGGCCCGGTTGATTGTGCAGATCGTGAGGCGCGTGGGGAAAAAGGGCGACCCACCGGGTCGCCCCGACTAGACGCACCAAGGACTTGTTCTCATGGCTTTAGATACGCATATCGACCTGGCGAAAGGACTACCGGCGATCCGGGACATGTTCGCGTCGGTCCAGCCGGATGACAACCCGGACAGGATTGCCCGGGCTCTCCTGAGGACCTGCCACGCTCTCTTCTGCGCGTCAGCGGCCGCACTCGTTGTCGACGGCAAGCCCGTCACCCGGTACACCATGACGCGGGATCAGTACAAGCTTGGCCCCCAGGCAGAGGCTGGATGGACAACGCTTCCGGAACGCCGGGGATTGGCTGTCCGGGCCATGGACGAAGCCGTGTCTCTGGCCTTCCCGCCGGCGGGCGGAAAGGAGGACGAGGACGCGGACTGGGACGCGGACGGGCTGCCCGGAGTGTCTCAACCCCACCACATCCTGGCGGCACCCCTGACGGCAACGGCCCCCGCGCCCGGGAGTCTCATACTGCTATTCGAACAGCCCCTTCCAGATGCGAATGCTGTCCTCGATAACCTGGCGCGCCTGGCCGAGATGGCCCAGTTGGCGTTCCAGCAGCAGCTGACTCTCCGGCGCCTCCGCAAGCTGTCCACCACGGACGATCTGACAGGAGCCTACAACTACCGGTATCTTCTCGACAGTCTGGGCCGCGAGATCAAGCGCGCCCATCGATTCAAACAAGTTCTCTCATTCGTGATGCTGGACGTCGATCATCTGAAGGAGTACAACGACGTCCACGGGCATCTGGCCGGCAGCCGTCTTCTGACCTCCTTTGCACAGATTGTTCAGTCCCAGCTGCGAGCTGTCGATACATTGGCCAAGTATGGAGGCGATGAATTCGGGGTGATCCTGCCGCAGACCGCAAAGGGCGGCGCAAAGATCGTAGCTGAGCGAATACGGGCGGCCGTGGAATCTCATCACTTCCCCGGAGAGAAACGCAAGATCACGGCCAGTTTGGGCGTGGCCTCCTTTCCTGAGGATGGCGAGGTGGTGGAGACGCTGCTGGGCAGAGCGGATGAGGCACTGTACCGGGCCAAGAATCTGGGCCGCAACCGCGTGTGCCTGGTAGGGGAGGAGGTCGCCGGGCGATCCGGGGAAACCCGTTGACACGCCCCTCATGTGGCCGTAATCTCGCATGGCGTATTGGCTTGCACCTGTGAACCGGCGCGATGATGGCCGGTGTCCCGTTCCGGAAATGAGAATCTGATCCATGCCGCTATCTGAACTCAGGCGAAAAATCAAGCGCCGCGAAGCTCGAGTCGGCGTGATTGGAACAGGATATGTCGGTCTCCCTCTGGCCGTTGAGTTCGCCAGTGCAGGGTTCGACGTTGTTGGAATCGACACGGCCAACTGGAAAGTCGACAGGATCCTGAAGGGAGATTCCTACATCCCCGATGTGGACAGCGACCGCTTGCAGAAGCTGGTGCGCCAAGGCAAGCTCAGTGCTACGACAGAGTGGGACACAATCGGCGAACTGGACTCCATCAATATCTGTGTTCCTACGCCCCTCAGGAAGACACAGGATCCGGATGTCTCCCATATCATCGCTGCTGTCAAGGAGATCAGCAAACGCCTGAGACCCGGGCAGCTGATTATTCTTGAGAGCACAACCTACCCCGGGACTACGGAAGAGGTCATCCTGCCGAGCCTGGAGAAAACCGGGCTCAAGGTGGGCAAGGATTTCCATTTGGCCTTCTCGCCTGAGCGCGTGGACCCGGGGAACCGCAAGTTCAAGACGGGCGACATCCCGAAGGTCGTGGGGGGAATCACTCCCGCCTGTACTGAAACCGCCGTGATGCTCTACCAGTCGTGCCTCAAGGACGTGGTTGCGGTGTCATCGACGAAGGTAGCTGAGATGGTGAAGCTGCTCGAGAACACCTTCCGCAGTGTCAACATCGGACTGGTCAATGAGATCTCGCTCATGTGTCACCAGATGAAGATCAATGTGTGGGAGGTCATTGACGCCGCCGCCACAAAACCCTTTGGATTCATGCCCTTTTATCCGGGACCCGGACTCGGCGGCCATTGCATTCCCATCGACCCGTTCTACCTCTCCTGGAAAGCCAAACTGATAGGCTTTGAGGCCCGGTTCATTGAGCTGGCCGGCAGGATCAACGGCAGTATGCCCTACCACGTCGTCGGAATGATCAGCGATGCCCTGAACGAGGTAGCCAAGAGCTTACGCGGCTCACGGATCCTCATCCTGGGTGTCGCCTACAAGAGGGACATTGACGACGTCCGTGAATCCCCCGCGCTGGACATCATTCGAATTCTCCAGTCCAAGGGAGCCGAGGTCTCATACAGTGATCCATACGTAGCCAATCTCGAAACCAATGGAAGCGTCCTCCAGTCAGCGCCGCTCTCGGCCGAGACGCTGCCGATGTACGACTGCGTAACCATTGTCACGGACCACTCGAACTTCGATTACAAGAGCGTGGCGAACAACGCCAGGATAGTCGTCGACACCAGGAATGCGCTCTCTGGAATCACGGGAACTCATATCCACCGACTCTAGTCCACATTCCGGTTTTCGGAAGAACCGGATGGGAGCGGAACATGAAACGGTGCCTCATCACGGGAGGTGCAGGATTTATCGGTGCTCACCTGGCGGAAGCCCTTGTTAAGCGGGGACAGAGCGTCCGGATCCTGGATGACTTCTCCACGGGCAGGGAGGAGAACCTCTCCGATATCCGAAAGGACGTGGAGGTAATCCGGGGCGATATTCGGGACAAGGAGACAACGGCCGCCGCCCTCCGGGATATGGAATGGGTTTTCCATCTGGCTGCCGCGGCTTCGGTTCCCCGATCTGTGAAAGATCCACTGGGCGTCAACGAAACCAACGTGGGGGGCACCCTCAACATTCTCATGCAAGCGCGCGAGGCCGGCGTCGCACGCCTGGTTTACGCGGCCTCATCCTCCGCCTACGGTGAGTCGCCCATCTCTCCCAAGCACGAAGGGCTGCCGACCGATCCCCGGTCTCCCTACGCTGCCTCCAAACTGGCCGGGGAGGACTACTGCCGGGCTTTCTTCCACGTCTACGGTCTAGAAACCGTATGTCTCCGGTATTTCAACGTGTTCGGCCCTCGCCAGGATCCGGATTCTCCCTATGCCGCCGTCATTCCTCTCTTCATCCGCGCTCTCCTGGAGGGAGGCTCTCCGCAGGTCTTCGGCGACGGGGAACAGACCAGGGATTTCACGTACGTGGCTAATGTCGTGGACGCCAACCTCCGGGCTGCCGAGGCGCCGGCCCCGGACGCGTGCGGACTCGTCATCAACGCAGCGTGCGGTGATGAATTCAGCCTCAACCAGCTCCTTCAGCAACTCGGACATCTGATTGGTGTGACTCCGAATTCCACGTACCTGTCCCCCCGGCCCGGAGACGTTCGCCACTCCCGGGCCGACATCACCCGCGCCCGCCAACACCTGGGCTACGAGCCCTCGGTTTCCTTCGAGGAAGGTCTTAAGCTGACCGTCGATTGGCATCTCGCACACGTGTAGCCTCCCATTGGGGCTTTTTCCTCAAGCGCTCCACCTCATGAACCGACAACAGGTTGGAGGCAATTGGGCCAAATAGCACACCGGAGATGAAATGCCAACCACCGCCGTCGACACGCAAGCCGCCACCCTGACCCGGATCGCATGTTTCCTGGCAGACCGCATTCCTGACCCCGTGTTGTTCTGCGACCGCGCAGGAACTGTCCTGGCAGCCAACGCCGCGCTGGAGGACGAAACAGGCCGCTCGCGCAGCGACTTGGTTGGGCAACCCCTGACGGGCATCTTCGAGGGCGAAGCATTCTCGTCCTGGCCCGGGAATGCTGAAACCAGTGAGGAAGGGTGGACTGTCGAAACAAGAGTACGTACGCCCGAGGGCCATAGAACTCGAACTGTCCGGGCAGTTGCCCTGCGGTGGGGGAGCGAACCGGCCTACGCATTCTGCCTGATCTTCGAAGAAGACATGCATCGGTCTCCCGCCGTTGCCCACAGAATCTCCGACGGCTGCAGCGCCGTCGGCAGATACGCCTCAATCCTTGCCCACGATCTCCGAAACCCGCTAACCGGGATTTCCACCGGCATTCAGTATCTCGGACATGCTCTGAAGGGAAATCCTCAACACACCGAGACCATCGGGATAATCCAGGCCGAAGTGAACAACCTGAACGAATGCATCGAGCGCTTGGCCCAGGTTGCTCAAACTACGCCGGAGTTCGAACCATCCACACTCAATCTTGCCGTTGCCCTTCGGGAGATTCTGAGCACGTGGCAGTCCGAAATCGCCCGGAGGAACGTTCCCGTGTCAGTGAAAGTGGACCCGCTGCTTCCGGCTATCCCGGGAGACGCGAGCCGGATGACGCGTGCGCTGTCCGCTATTTTCGGACGGGCCCTGGGACTCGCAAGGGAAGGGAGTCCCCTCCAGGTCCGGCTTGAGCTCCGCTCGACAGCATCCCACCGTCCGCCGGGCGCAGTCCCATCCCAATGGGCAGTGGTTGAGATCAGCGGCACCAGCAGCCATTCTGATCCGAGGGAGGATCTGCAGACCCTGAATCCATCTTCCCCCGACTGGGGGGCGCAGGCGGATTTCTATCTCGCCGCCGGGATTGTCGAAGCACACAAGGGCTACTTTGAACTTGCCGCAGGCCCGGAGAACCGGATGCGTTTCTCGGTTGTACTTCCCATCCACCATTCATAAGGAGCAGGACCATGCAAGCCAGCATCCTCATCGTCGATGATCAGGATTCGATTCGGCGCTTCCTGGCGCAGACCCTGGAAGATGAGGATTTCGAAGTCCGGACGGCAGCGCTCGGTGAAAGGGCTCTCGAGATCTGCGAGCAGGTTCTGCCCGACATCGTGCTGCTGGATTTGAAGCTGCCGGACATGGATGGGATCGCAGTCCTCGAAGAAATCAAGAAAACCGCGCAGGAGATCATCGTGATCATGATTACGGCTCACGGCGACATCAGGTCCGCCGTCGAGGCCATGAGACTGGGGGCTTTCGACTACGTCAGCAAGCCATTGAACGTAGATCAGCTTATCGTCACAATCCACAAAGCCATGGATTCACACCGCCTCTGGATGGAGCTGTCGCACTGGCGGCGGCAGAACCAGAAGCGCGCCGATGCCGATCTCATCATCGGCGAGAGTGACATAATGCGCCAGGTGATGTCCATGACGGAGCAGGTGGCGCGGTCCAACAGCACCAGCGTTCTCATTGAAGGCGAGAGCGGAACCGGCAAGGAGCTCGTTGCCCACGCAATCCACAACCTGAGCCCGCGTCGGAACGGCCCCTTCATGGACCTCAACTGTGCCTCTCTTCCGAACGAGCTGCTGGAATCGGAGCTGTTCGGTCACGAGAGGGGGGCATTCACAGACGCCAAGGCGATGAAGAAGGGGCTCCTGGAGCTGACGGACGGTGGAACGCTGTTCCTGGATGAAGTCGGGGAGATGCCTCTCTCGATACAGGCGAAGCTGCTCCGTGTCCTGGAGCGAATGATCTTCAAGAGGATCGGTGGGACCAAAGACATCCGCGTCGATGTCCGGATCATCTCTGCCACCAACCGCGATCTCAATCTGGCGCTGGAGCAGGGACTCTTCCGTGAGGACCTCTACTATCGCCTCAAGGTGGTTCCCATCCTCATACCTCCTCTGAGGGAGAGGGGGGAGGACGCGCTGATCCTGGGCAAGCATTTCATGCACGAGTTCAACAGCACCTTTGGCAAGTCCTTCGCGGGATTTGCTCCCGAAGCTGAGGCTCTGCTCCTGCAGTACTCCTGGCCCGGCAACGTGCGCGAGCTCAGAAACACACTCGAACGTGCGATTCTCCTCGGAGAGGGTGATCTGCTCACTGCCCAGGGCCTGGGTATCAGACCCTCCCAGACCGCGCGCCATTCATCTCTCCTGGAACAGCTCGAACAGGCCACTTGCGGGCAGTTCCCTGAATCCGGCTTCGATTTCGAAGCGCTTCTTAATAAAGTCGAGAAGGAGATCATACTCCAGGCATCCAACCAGACCGCGTGGAACCAGACCAGAACGTCCTTGCTCCTCGGCATGAATCGTGATAAGCTCCGCTACCGGATGAAGCTTCACGACATCCGCAAGACCAAGCGCGGAGCCGACCATGTGCCCATCCCGTCCTAGAGTTCTCCTTCGGACCACGCTGTTTGTGGCCCTGTCACTCCTTTGCGCATGCGCCCATTACTCAACCTCTGCCAGCGGCCGCAGCTCCCTGAAGTCCATCGCCATTCCTCTTTTCAAGAACAACACTCTCGAGCACGGCCTTGGCGAAACCGTCACCAGTGCCCTTTCTGCGGCCTTCGTCGCCGATAACCATCTCGATGTCGTCGCCGAACCGGAGTCAGAGTCCATCCTCTGGGGCACAATCGTCGAGTACCGCCGTTTCCCGTTCACATTCGATTCTCAGGGCGCCGTCATTGAGTACAAGATCGAGATCGTTGTCAGTGTTGAGTACGAGGACCGGAAACATTCCAGGACGCTCTGGGCCGACGAAGATCTCCGCGCCTGGGCCAGTTACACGCCCGCCACATCTGCGTCTGCCGACGAACCGGATCAGTCCGTCGAGGAGAGCACAATTGCTGCTACCGAGGAGGAGGCGCTTCTTGCAGCCATTGGGAAGCTGGGGCGGGAGCTGGTAGCCAAGACCTTGGGTGGGTGGTAGAGGGCGGACAAGATGCAGCGTGTCTAAGTTGACATAATACCTATTATGCGCACTTGCGGCTCCTGCTTAATGTCCTCCCGAAGAGTCTTCTCACACATACTGTTCCCGAATCAGGGTTCCGTTCGTCCGAGAACCTTCGCTCTGGCGACCAACCGCTCACCCTCCCGACGCCACTGGTCGTCGTCTCCAAATTCCTCCACGATCCGTCGACCAAGACGCTCAGATGATGCGTAGTCGGCAGCGAGCTCGTAGCAACGCGCGGATTGCGCGAGCATACCCGGGATACGGATCTCATCCGGCGCGTCCTCTGCAAGACGCTCGTAGTGCTCCGCTGCGCGCCCGAACTCAGACTGAGCCTCGTAGCAATTGCCAATGCCATCGCGCACGGCGAATCGATGCAGCGGGTCTCGGAGATGCTTCTGCTCCAGCTTCTGGAAAAGCTCGAGTGCTCGCTGATGATTCCCGCTGAGGAACTGCGCTGTGGCGCAGTGATACATGATGTCTTCGCCGAGAGCCCCGCCCGGATGCTTCTCCATAAGGGATTCCAGCATGAGAGCGCCTCGCTCATGGTTCATGGTCTGCGACATCATAAGAGCCTCGGACAGCTGCGCCTGAACCTGGTCGCGCGCGCGCGTTCTCGATCTTGCAACAAGGCTGGAAACAGCGACGATGAGGACTATGGCTACAGCGATAGCCAAAAGCCTCGTTGTGTGGCGCAGAATGTAGTCGCGCGCGGCCACGAAAGTTGCTGTCAGCTTGTCCTCTTCCTCAATACCGGCTCTCTTCCGCAAATCTGCCAACGAACACCCCCCATTTTGAACGTTCTGCCTAGACAACCGGGTTACGTTATCACACCTTCTCGGTGCCGCGCAAGTACATTTCAAGGAGAAGGGCATTAGAACAAGTCCCTAGTCCGTAGTCCCTACCCTGCTTCATGCACAAGTTTTCCCGCCTGATACTGCAACTCTGTGGTCTGCATGTGGTTGGTACGCGAAAGCGGTAGTGTGGTTGTCCTTCGACGGGCTCAGGACGAACGGTTTGGGGGCCTGTC
>JAGLYR010000203.1 GCA_023132135.1 Candidatus Eiseniibacteriota bacterium
GCCAGCATGTGACCATGCTGCTGGGCGCCCAGGATGTTCCCGGCGCCCCTGATCTCGAGATCACGCATGGCTATCTTAAAGCCCGACCCCAGGTCGGTGAACTCCGTCAGGGTCTTGAGGCGCTTGCGTTGCTCATCGGTGAGGCGAAGCCGGCGGGGTACCAGGAGATATGCATAGGCCCTGTGCCTCGACCTTCCAACCCGGCCCCTGAGCTGGTAGAGCTGCGCCAGGCCCAGCTTGTCGGCCCGGTCTACAATCAGGGTGTTGACGTTGGGCATGTCCAGTCCGGACTCGATGATCATCGTGGAAACAAGAATGTCGTAGCGGCGATCGATGAATTCCCCCATGACCCGTTCGAGATCCCGCTCCTTCATCTGGCCATGCGCCACTGTGATCCGCGCGTCGGGAACCAGATCGCTCACCAAGCGCGCCATGGCCTCTATGGAGCGCACGCGGTTGTGCATCACAAAGCACTGCCCGCCCCGGTCCATCTCGCGCCGGATGGCGTTGGCAATCACCCGCTCATCGAAGGAGAGCACGTGGGTCTCCACCGGCACCCGGTCCCTGGGAGGCGTGTTGATGATGGAAACGTCGCGCGCGCCGATCATAGACATGTAGAGCGTCCGCGGGATGGGGGTCGCTGTCATGGTCAGCACATCCACCAGTTCCCTGTACTGTTTCAGTCTCTCCTTGTGACGCACGCCGAAGCGGTGTTCCTCGTCAATCACCACCAGCCCCAGATCCCGGAATCCCACACCCTTCTGGAGCAGACGGTGGGTGCCAATCACGATGTCGACAGCGCCCTGCCGGAGCTTCTCGACAACTCTCTCCTGCTCCCTGGGTGTCTTGAACCGGCTCAGGATATCGATCTGGACGGGATACTCGGCCATGCGCTCCCGGAAGGTCACCAGGTGCTGTTGCGCCAGCACCGTTGTGGGAACCAGCACGGCCACCTGCTTGGAATCCATCACCGCTTTGAAAGCCGCCCGGATCGCCACCTCGGTCTTCCCGTAGCCCACGTCGCCGCAAACGAGGCGATCCATGGACCGGGTCGATTCCATGTCTGCCTTGACCTCTTCAACGGCGCTGTGCTGGTCCCGGGTTTCCTCGTAGACGAAGGCGGCCTCCATCTCCCCCTGCCACGGTGTGTCCAGACTGAAGGCGTGCCCCTTCCGGGCATCTCGGACAGCGTAAGTCCGGAGGAGCTCCCTGGCCACTTCCTGCGTTGCCTTCCGCACCTTGCTCTTGGTGCGCTCCCAGTTGCTTGAGCTGCCCAGGGTGTGCAGCGACGGTTTCGTACCTTCCGGCGCAGCGTACCGTTCCAGCAGATCGATCTGCAGAACCGGGAGATAGAGCTTGCCCGCCTGGGCATATTCCAATTCGAGACATTCGGTGTCCCGGCCGTCGACACGGAGTCGTCTCGTTCCGACGTAGCGCCCGATCCCGTGATGGATGTGAATCACATGATCGCCGATTCTCAGGGCATCGGGAGTGCCCACCGAACCCTTACCCCTGTACTGGCGTAGCGCCCGCCGGCGGCGGTACCTCCCGAAAATCTCGTGATCCGTCAGGATCTGAAGGTGCGTTTCCCCGTGCGAGAATCCGGCAACCAGCGATCCCACACCCAATTCGACTCCGTCGGCCGCTTCCCCCAGGATCTCTTCCAGACGCGCCCGCTGACCCTGGCTTCCACAAAGAACGAACACGCTCTGGCGCTGGCGACTGAAACGCCTTAGCCGATTCGCGAGGAGTTCTAGGTTGCTGCCCAGCGCCTCTTGGGACATGGTACCCGACGCGATGGACTTCTCTTCCCCGTTCTCAGGGAGCCGGGAGAAACCCAGAGCGCCTCTCGCCATCAGTGTTTTCAACACGTGGAGCGGCTCGTGGAACGCCGTGCGAGGTTTCACCGCGAATCGCTTGCCTCTCTTCCGGCGGCCGTAGAGTTCCTCGACTTCCTCCCAGATCTCCCTGCCCTCCTGTTCCAGGTGGCGAGGTTCATCGAGAACAACCATGGCATCTTCTGGAACGTAATCGGAGATCCCGCCCGTCTTGTTGTAGAAAAGAGAGATGTACTGTTCGATGCCCGGGAAGAAGGTGCCCGCGGCAATTCGGACCCCGAGTTCGTCGAGATCGCTCTCATCGCCGGACGCCCACTTCCCGAGTTGCTCCTCGGCGAGAGACAGGTTTTCAGGAGACAGAATGACCTCGCCGGCGGGAAGAACTCGAATCTCTTCCCGCTGGCGCAGCGATCTCTGGGTCTGGGGATCAAAATCCCGGAGCGACTCGATTTCGACTCCCAACAGGTCGATGCGAACAGGGTACTCACTACCGGGCGAGTAGACATCGATAATCCCGCCCCGAATGCTGTAGCTCCCCTGGTATTCAACTCGAGAAACCCGTTCGTAGCCACCGGATGCCAGGTGCTCCCCGAATTCGCCGGGTTCGACTTCGTCACCAATCGTCAGCCGCCGGATGGCGGCTCCCAGAATACGGGCCGGAGGAAGCCGACGGGAGAGTGCACGAAGGCTGGTCACCACCACTGCCGCTTCCCGATCCAGCAGGGCAAGGAGAGCGGCAAGCCGCCTTTCCACAACGCGCATGTCCGGGGAACAGGACTCGTAGGGCAGAATCTCCAAGTCCCGGAGATGGCGGACGTGGCACTCGCCCAGGAGAAAGGACAAATCGTCCACCGCCCGTTCCGAGTCCACCTCCGTGGGACAGACAAGCAGCGCAGTACCCTGGCATTTTCTCCACAGAGACGCGGTGAGAACGGTCTTGGCCGAGCCCGCCAGGCCCGAGACCCGGACCCCGGTCTTCCTATTCTCTCTCTCAGCGACCACCGCTCGGAAGGCCGAGGATTCAGCGAAGAGCGATGTGATCTTCTCTCCGAGGTTCATCGAAACAGTTCTCTCCTCAACTTATCTGCGGAGTCCTTCTTCCTCCGCCCTCGAATCATCCACGTCTCCAGCGCCAGGAAACCAAAGGCCGCCCACAGAAACGCCGACCCCAACTCGCGTCCGTAACGAAGGGTGGTTACCTCGGTCTCAAGATCATCATCGGGCCCAATGAATTTCAGCCGGCCACCCGAGATCCGGGCCTCTGTCTCCTCCCGGTCAAGAACGTCCAGCGCCGACTCCGCCGTCTCCACATTGACAGCGAACCGTGCAACCTCCTCGTCCCCGCGCCGGAGAAGATGGATTCCCGGATATTCCAGATGATCCCAGCGTACCCTGGCCCGCCCCTCCACCATGTGGGGTTCAAGGAGAATCTCCTCCCCCGTGGGATCCACTCCTATCACACCTCCCCGTCCCCCACTCAGCATCACGCCCGCCGAACCCCCTACCGGGTATGACTCTTCGCCCCAACCGGAACCGGAGGACAGGTACCGGACGGCCTCATGGAGAACAGGAACAAACCCTCCCGAGAGCGGAAGATCCGTCCATGCCGGGTCGGCCGAGGTGGCCAGGAAAAGCACCCTTCCCCGGCCACTCTGCCCCTCAATCAGTGCGGGGCGGTGGTTGGAGAACTCCGCGAGCACCGACACGTCCTCACCAACCCTCGATGCCATGACCTTCCAGAAGTGAACGTCGTCCAGCAGATTCTCTGCTTCGCCCCGGAGGGTCCGGAACATGGGGTGGCCGGCCCGCAGGAGACGGAACCGGAGAAACCCATTCCCGTCTACATTGCCCTCTGGACCCAGAAGGGTCAGATCCAGGAATTCGGGCAGCAGTGTTCGGTTGTAGAATCCAAGATCCAGGCCAGGCCCGGCCAGGATCAGAAGACCTCCACCCCGCCGGACGAACTGGCGAAGCAGATCCATCTGCACCGGCTCCAGCCGGGGCACGTCGGCAAGGATGACCACGGCTGCAGGGTCCAGCTCGCCGGAGGAGATCTCACCCGGCCGGACCAGCGATACGCGTATCCCCGCCGATCCCTCACCCTCAGGATCCAGGGCCACGCCCGCAAAGAACCCCGAGCTTCGCCCGCGCAGCACCGTTGACCCACCACCCACCACCAGCACGCGCACAGACTCGGAACCCGACAGACCGAAATACCGGGTATCGTCCACCGGGATTGCATCCCCGGCAATCCGCACCACCCCGGCTACGGGACCTGTGGTTTGCTCCATCCTCAGAAGCACCGAAGCCGCGGCGCCCGCCTCCAGATCCACGAGAGATTGATCCTTCATCTCGCCGCCGCACTCCAGCTCCACGAGCAACGACCTGCGGGGCTGATTCCCCAGGTTTCGGACGACAACCTGAAAGAGCCGATTGTCCGCTCCCACGCCCAGCGTTTCCACAGCCTCCACTCGAACGACCGCGACATTCGCTTCCGGCAGATCTCCGACCCGCACCCAGTACAGAGTGACATCCTCAGCCAGGTTCACCCGGGATCCGTCCTTCCTTCCACCCCAACTTGCCTCCTGCGAGTCGGTGATGAAGTAGATTTCCTTGTTCAGGTTGTCCGACGTCTCGAGTCCCCGACCGGCCTCCTCGAGAGCAGCTACCGCCTCACCTTTGCCAGAGGATACCTCCAGGCTCTCGATCCGCCTGCCAACGAATCCCAGGTCCCTCACCGGGTCGGCAACCACCGGCCCGCTCGCCGACCCACTCGCCAGCAGCACGACTTCATCGCCGGGTTCGAGAAGCGAAAGCACTTCCTGCGCCCGCTGCTTCGCCAGATCGAACAGCGTTCCCGTCTCCATGCGCGCGGACATGCTGTAGCTGTGGTCCATCACGATACAGGCGGTCGTCCGCGCACGCCCTTCGCTCGCTCCCAGCAAGCCGCCTTTGAGGGCGGGGCGCGCCAGCGCGAGGCTCAGGAACACCAGCAGGAGAATCCGCACCACCAACAGCAGGATTTCCTGCATGCGGACCCGGCGCGTCCGCCGCGGTTGGAGCTGCGTTACGAACCTGAGCCAACCGAAGTCCACCTGCCGCGCGGGTCTCCGGTGGAGCAGATGAATGATTACCGGGAGAGCGGCCGCCGCCAGACCCGCAAGGAAGATGGAGTTGAGAAACGTCAGTCCCAGCATGGTGTCCTACCCCAATCGCTTGCGCTTATGCAGATAGTTGAACAGCAGGCTGTCGTAGGGGGTGCTCGTTTCTGTGGGCACGTAATCAATCAAACTCTCCCCGCAGCGGCGGCGGTACTCCAGGAGCCACTCGCGAATCGCCCCCTGGTACCGGTCTCTCACTCGCCATGGTTCGGTCAGGATTTCCTGGTGCGTCTCCAGATCCCGAAGAATGACTTCCCCCTCAAAGGGAAATCCCACCTCGCTGGGATCGAGAACATGAAAGACCAGGACTTCATGCTTCCGGTGGCGGAAATGCCGGAGCCCGGAAAGTACCTTGCCGGAGTCATCCTGCAGATCCGAGATCAGAATGATGAGCCCGCGCCGCTGGATTCGCTCCGCCAAGTCATGAAGCGCTGCTCCCACATTCGTCCTCTCGCCCGCCTCCACCCGTCCCAGCTCTCCCAGCAACAGATGCAAATGCGAACGGGTCGAGCGGGGAGCGATGAACCTGCGGATCTTCGTGTCGAAAGTCAGTAACCCGACCGAATCCTGCTGCTTGAGCATGAGGTAGCTCAGGCTGGCGGCCAGTACGCACCCGTATTCCAGCTTCGACATACCGCCCGAGCGATAGCCCATCGAGGCACTCGCGTCCAGTACTATGTAGGCGCGGAGGTTCGTTTCCTCCTCGAACTCCTTGATGAAAAACCGGTCTGTCTTCGCATAGACCTTCCAGTCGACATGCTTGATCGGATCGCCCGGCATGTACGCGCGATGCTCTGCGAACTCCACGGAGAATCCCCGGTAGGGCCCCCGGTGCAGGCCCGCGATGAATCCCTCCACCACCAGCCGGGCCTTGAGTTCCATTGTGGCGAGCCGCGCGACAACCGCAGGATCAAGGAAACGTTTTGTGTGTTGCTCTGCCAATCGACTACCCAACGGTTACGGGAACCGCTTCTGTCAATCTCGTCACGATCTCGGGTGCGGCGATCCCGTCGGCCTCTGCGTTAAAGGAAGTCACAAGCCGGTGACGAAGAACGGCCAGCGCCACCGCTTTTACATCATCGACCTCGGGAGTGAAGCGTCCATCCAGGACTGCTCGCGTCTTGGCGGCCAGGGTCAGATACTGGGACGCTCGCGGGCCCGCACCCCAGCTCACCCACTCTCGAATGAAATCCGGAGATCCGGGCTCACCAGGTCGGGACCAGCGAGCCAGCCTCACCGCGTAGTGGAGCACGTGATCGGAAACCGGCACTCTCCTCACCAGTCCCTGGAGATGGATGATATCCTCCCCCGAAAGAACCTGGTCGAGCTGCGCTTCGTATGCACTCGTGGTGGACTCGACGATCCGTCCCTCTTCCTCTGCGCTGGGATAATCAACGTGCACATTCAGCATGAACCGGTCGAGCTGCGCCTCGGGAAGCGGATAGGTCCCCTCCATTTCGATGGGATTCTGCGTCGCCAGCACAAAGAACGGTGGCTCCAGGCCATGCGTCTGCCCTCCAGCAGTCACTTCCCGCTCCTGCATGGCCTGGAGAAGAGCCGCCTGGGTTTTCGGCGGGGTCCGGTTGATCTCGTCCGCCAGAATGATATTGGCGAAGACGGGTCCCCGAATGAACTTGAATCCCCGTCGGCCCGTCTCCGGATCGTCTTCAAGGATATCTGTCCCCGTGATGTCTGAAGGCATGAGATCCGGCGTGAACTGGATCCGGCTGAAACGGAGATTCAGGATGCTGGCCAGCGTGCTGACCATCAGGGTCTTGGCCAGTCCCGGCACTCCCACCAGAAGACAGTGCCCGTTGCCGAGGAGGCCCATGAGCAACTGCTCAATGACGCCTTCCTGGCCCACAATGACCTTCCCCATTTCCGCCCGGATCCGGGCATGTGCCTCCCGGAGTTCCTTGATTCCAGCCAGATCCTGTTCGTGCGCTTCTGTTGCAGTCAAGACCTCTTCCCTCCGTCCACCGTCGTTCTCGGTGGATAAGTGTTATCTCCCGGCACCAAGATACAGGCATAACATGTTGTATCGCAACCACTTCCAGCGTTATCCACATATTACCCAGAGTTATCCACTTACCTTCGTCTCTTCAGGAATTCGTGCCGCCTGGGGCGCGTCCCCGCTCTTGGCGGGATCCCCATTCATCCGGCAGCTCCCCTGAAAAAACACACCCTCGGCGATCACCAGGCTTGTGGTGGTAACGTCGCCCTCCATATGGCAGCCTGCTTCCAGTTCAACCCGTTTGGATGCCGATACGTTCCCGAAAACGCGGCCTCCAACGATCATCGACTTGGCTTTGACATCCGCCCGCACGACTCCCGACTTCCCGACGACCAGCATTTCTGTCACCGTCAGATTCCCCTCAACCTCGCCATCGATCCGGATGGACCCCTGGATTTCCGCCGTTCCCTTCAGGACCGATCCCTGCCCAATGACTGAGTTGATCATATCTTCCCTCGACTTCTCTTTCATGCTCCCTCCCTCGTCTAGCCCGCATTTCTCACCAGCCTCTGTGCGCCGCCCTCACGGATCGCTGCAGTAACATCGGTTTGGCCACCGTGTCGGGGTCGAAGGTTCGGAACCGGTGCTTCGTGCTACGTGCCCCGTGCTTCGTGCGATGATGACTTCTTCAACAACCCCACATAACACCGATTTCTAGTCCCGCCGCTTCGACAGCTCCGTCGACCCTTCGACGGGCTCAGGGCGAACGGAGGGCTGCTTGCTCTCCTGACACGAAAACACCGTTAGTCCTGAGCCCGTCGAAGGACACCACACTGCCGTCCCCCAAAGCCCCCGGCGTTTCTCAACAACCCCTCCCACCCTCCTGACCCGCCTGCGCCCCCGGTCAATCCCGGCCGGTCAGAGCTTCCATCGGATCGATGGGATCCCCGTCCTTCCTGATCTCAAAATGCAGGTGGGGGGCGCTGCTCACCCCCGTGCTTCCGATAATTCCGATCTCCTGCCCCTTGACCACCGTTTCCCCTTCCCCCACCAGCAGATCCTCATTGTGCCCGTACCTGGACTCATAACCATCGTCATGGCCAATGATGACCAGATTCCCCAAGCGGGCGTCCCACCCGGAGAAAACGACGATTCCCGATCGCGCCGCTCGCACTGGTTCACTCTTCGCGGCTACGATGTCAATCCCCAGATGGCCCGCGTCCTTGCCGGATGCCGCGCGGAATCCTCTCGAAATCCACCCCATTGCGGGCCACTCCCAGTTTGCATCTGCAGCGCTCCCGACAACCAGAAATGGCGGGATCGTCCCCAGGGGTCCGCCCCCTGTGATCTGCCCGTTCTTGGAAAGCACTGTGTCCACAGGCAGACCAACCCACTCGCGGATCCGGGAGTGGAACTCGCCCAGCGCAAGCAGATTTTCCTCGAGCTGCAGTACCTTCCCGTTCGCCTTGGCCAGCTCCCGGTTTTCCACGGTCAGGAGCTCCACCTGGCGAATTGTCTCCCGGTACTCTCCGATCAGCACCCCCAGCGCAATCAATCCCATGACCGCCACGGCGCAGAATCCACCCAGGCCCCAGAGAACCCACGCGGGAACCCTCACCTTCCAGCTATTGGTTCGGTCATGTGGAGCGATGATGATGGAGTACCATCTCCGGGCGTTCAACATCCTCTGTCCTTTTCTTCGGCCTTCGCCCTATTTCCCATTTCCTATTGCCTTGTAT
>JAGLYR010000204.1 GCA_023132135.1 Candidatus Eiseniibacteriota bacterium
GGAAATAGGGCAGAATTCCGCAGGCTAAACGGTGACGTGGCGAGTGCGGGAGTGCGAGAGGCGAAAGTAGAAAGGTAACCGGGGTGAAGGTGGAGTATTCGGTGTAAGACTTGGCGTTTCACCTTTCACCTTTCTCCTTCCACCCGACACCGTGTTCATCCCGCGGGGCCCTCAATACCATGGACAACTCTTGCTGCCCGGATTACTATGCAGACCACATAGTTGCGGCGCCGATTTGCTGAATCCTTTCCACAGCTGTTATGTCTAATGTATTGAGTCGAAAGCTCGAAAGCAGGTTGGAAGCAGGATCTCATTTCATGGAGTGACGGATTATGCCGCTGTACGAGTACGAATGCAACAAATGCGGGAACAAGTTCGAGTATCTGCAGGGGCACAATGAGACGGATGTCCGGATTGTGTGCCCGAAGTGTGACTCCGAGAACGTGAATAAGATTTTCTCCATCTTCTCGACGACCGGGTGTGGCGGTTGCGGGACACCGTCGTCATTTGGGTGACGGTAGCCAGTGGGGAGCCGTGCGCTCCGCCCTAGACAGAGGTAAACATAGATGAAAGACGGTTGGATCATCCTGGCATTCCTTGCCATCTGGTTCGTGGGGATGCGGTTCGTGTTGCCGAAGCTGGGAGTTCCCACGTGAATGTCCGGTGCCTGCTCCCCGGGCGGGGAGCCAACCCGGATGAGTGTCGAGGGATCTCCGGAGGGCCGGAGCCTTCTGGTGGACGTCGAGGCGATGCTGAGAAGTGATCGGATCGACGAGGCCAGGGCGACACTCGAGAATCTTCGGGACCCGGTACTGATTAGGGACTGGAGAATCAACAGAGTCAGAGAGGTTCTGGCTGGGGAGCCGTCCCAGCCCGCGTTGGACGAGGCGGCAGATCTCCTGGCTCGGACAATAGAGGAAACAAACTAGACCGCGTTTCTCGCCCTATTTCCTACTGTCTATTTCCTATTTCCCTACTTGGTTTCCGCCCCTCCACAAGCCTCTGGCTCCTCCCGGGGCGAGGAAGTAGGAAATAGAATGTAGGAAATAGAAAATAGGGACGCGTAGCGAGAGCGCAGCAGGGATCCCTGAATAACCCAGACTAAGGCTAGATCTTGCCGATCAGTTTTTTATACTCCGCCTCCGATTTCGCAAGAATCTCGTCATGCAATGAATTCCCATGGCTATCCATGGTCACCACGGCTGGGAATGCGTCTACCTCGATTACCCACATGGCTTCGGGCGTTCCGAATTCCTCCAGTTTGTGAACACCCTGGACCTTTTTCACACTCCGGGCGAGAATCACAGCGAGTCCTCCGATGGCGTGGAGATACACGCACCCGAACTTCCCACAGGCTTCCAGGGTGCGGCCTGCCATCCCGCCCTTGCCGATGATTCCCCGAACACCGAACTTCTCGATGATGTCAGCCTCGTAGGGTTCTTCCCGGATGCTGGTCGTCGGTCCGGCGGCGACAAAGGAGTACGTGCCGTTGTCCTTCCTCACCACCGGTCCGCAGTGGTAGATCATGCCACCCTTGAGAACCTCACGGACCTCGTCGGCGGATTCCTCGACCATGTACTTGTGGGCTGTGTCCCGGCCCGTGATCATCACGCCCGTGACAGCGACCTCGTCTCCGACCTTCAGCTTCCGGATATCCTCCTCGGATGCGGGCAAGCGGATCTCAATCATAGGATACCTTCCCTTCCTTCAGGATCATCGATGCCCGGCGGTAGGCCCAGCAGATGTAGCTCACGGAAACGAAGTAACAGGCCGGAAGGCGGTGACGCGTCCCGATCTTGACCCCCAGCACCGTGGTCTTGCCGCCGAATCCCATGGGGCCTATGCCCAGCTCGTTCAGCTCTCTGTAGAGTCGATCCTCGAGTTCGGCCAGGAGGGAATCGGGATTCCTGTCGTCCAGAGCCCGGAAGAGCTGTTCCTTGGATTCGAGGAAGGCCGTTCCCCGGTCTCCACCAATTCCGAGACCGATGGTTCCGGGACCGCACCCCTTGCCCTGGGCTTGGAAGACCGCATCGATGGCGCACCGGCGGACGCCTTCAAGATCCCTTCCGGCGCCAAGGTTCGAATCCGGGAGCTTGTACTGCGCTCCGACGTTCTCCGAACCGCCGCCCTTGAGCATCAGGCGGATACTGAGACCGGGTTTTTCCCCCTGGTCGAAGTGGATGTAGGGCAGACCGTTTCCAATATTGTTGCCGGAGTTCTTGCCGGTTACGGGATCCACGGCGTTGGGTCTCAGGTAGTACCTGGCCGTGGCATCTGCTGTGGCTTCCAGGATCGCGTCCTGAATGGCCTTCTGCCGGTACTCGGGGCCATAGTGAACGTAGAAAACCAGGGTGCCCGTGTCCTGGCAGATGGGCGTGGAGGTCTTCTCGGCCTCGGTCGCGTTCTCCAGCATTTTCAGAAGCGTGGAGCCAGCGGAGCTGCTCTTGCCCTCCCGAACGGCCGCATCCTCCATAGCCTTGCGAACGTCCTCGGGCAAGATGGTTGATGCCCGGCGGATGAGCTCGAGGAAGTGTTCCGAAAGTTTCTGCATCCCCCTCCTCCGGTTGTGATTGTGTGATTCTCAATAGTACACTGCAACCAGGCATTGTATGAATCCACGAGCACGGTGTCAATGCGTGTGTGGGAGTACCGGCGGTTGGGCGAAAGGGCCCTTTCCCCTTGTCAAACCACCGCCGGTCCGTAGAATGTCCTCTGTCTCAGCACAACGGGACCAGACTTGGCCAGGGATAGAGCGGGGCCTGCCTCGCACAAACAGGTGAGAAAGGAGAATGGGCATGAACTGGATGGAGACTGCAACAGGGCTGATAACCCAGTGGGGTCTGAAGGTGGTCGGCGCCATTGCTGTGCTGGTCATCGGAAGTATGGTGGCCAAGGGTATCCGGAGCGGAGTCCGAAAGGGGCTGGCCAAGCGGTCGGTGGATGAGACGTTGATCCCATTCACCTCGGGAATGGTCTACTACCTTGTCATGGCGTTCGTGGTGGTATCGATGCTGGGGTTGTTCGGAATCCAGACCGGTTCCATCATTGCCGTACTCGGCGCCGTAGCTTTTGCCGTCGGTCTGGCGCTCCAGGGAACGCTGGCCAATTTCGCAGCGGGAGTCATGCTCCTGGTTTTCCGCCCCTTCAGGGTCGGCGACTATGTGAATGTAGGGGGGACCGCCGGTTCCGTCCAGTCGGTGGGGATTTTCGCGACGACGCTGAACACGCCGGACAACGTCCGCATCATCGTTCCCAACGGATCCATCTACGGACAGACCATCAAGAACTATGCGGCCAACGATACCCGCCGGAACGACATGGTTGTCGGGATTTCCTACTCGGACGATATCGGTAAAGCCATCGACATCATCAACCGCGTAATCGCCGCCGACGATCGCGCCCTGAAGGATCCGGAGCCGACCGTCGCCGTGAGCGAGATGGCCGATTCCTCCATCAATCTCGTGGTCCGGCCCTGGTGCAAGAAAGAGGACTACTGGGCCCTGCGGTTCGACCTCACGCGGAAGATGAAGGAAGAACTGGAGGCCGCGGGTTGTTCCATACCGTTCCCGCAGCAGGACGTGCATCTTTTCAAGGAATCTGCGTAATCTGTGGATTCCACGAAAGATCCGGCCCCAGTTTGACGATTCTCAGGGGACAGGGTCTATGCCTCATTGCTCTGCCTGGATCATGCCCTCGCCCGAATCCTGGGCTTGTGCATGATCTGGGCCGGAGGAGTCGTTAGTCACATGACGCCGCGGTGGAAGTGTATTGTTCTGTCCGTTCTGGTCCTTGCTTTCGGCGCAGGGATCTTCGGTTGCTCTGGCCCGCGCCCCTTCAGCAATCTCGACCTGGCGCGAAACCGGGCCCAGTTGGAATCTATTCAGTTCCACCTGTCCTCCAGAATCGTACTCTCCCGCAAGATTGCCGCCAGCGAGTATTCGGTGGTCTCCTCGGAACACGTTATCAAGAGTGTCCGGGGGATGAAGATCGTCGAGGTGGAACTCGAGAAGGGAACATGCGGGGTTGCCGTTGGTACAGCCGGGGACACCCTTCTGGTCAGCTTTGAGCCTGCGATGGGAGGCCGGGAACGGTGTCTCCGCTTTGTCCCGGATACCCGGCCGGTCTCCGGCGACGAACCGGCCTCGTACGTACTGGAAACGGATGGCTCGGGCCTTGTGATGTACATGGGGGAATCCTGGGAGCTGGCTGAGTATCATGCGAAGCGCAGTGTCTACGAGCGCCTGGATGCCGTCGACCGGGTTGTTCGAACCGCGATCAGTCGCCCGCGGCTTCTGGTCAAGAGTGAAACCTCAAAGATCTTCGACAAGAGAAGCCGGGTTCTGCCGGGCAGAACAGTAAACTAGCCTGGGTTATTCATGGAGAGCGCAAGCGGGGGACAGCAGTATTCCCCAATCCCAGTCGCTTGTCACCCTTTCACCCGACACCGTGTCTATGCCGCGGGGCCCTCAATGCACAACCTTTGCTGCCCCGATCACTTGCGGTCTCCGCTGACTCAGGCTGGTGAGAAATGTAGACTAGCCTGCATTTCTCACCAGTTGGCGGGAACCTGAAATACCGAACTTTCTGGATTCCATCCGGTCTGTCCTGCAGTATACTCACCCGATTGTACCTGTTCCGGTTTCAATCCGTCGAAATACCTGGTCCTCAGTCTCGGCGTCGGCATTGCCGCTTGCCACTGGTTGATCTATGGATACCACGCATACCGCTCTGCGGGGCGAAAAGGGCTCATACACCCAGGTTCTCGACCTGGCTTATCCAGTGGTCCTGAGCATGCTGTCGTGGACCGTCCTGTGGACGGTGGACACCATGTTCGTGGGTCGGTTGGGTACGGCCGAGCAGGGAGCCGTGGGGTTTGCCGGGGCGCTGACCTGGACCATGATGACGTTGGTGACGGGCACCATGATCGGCGTCCAGATCTACGTGGCCCAGCACGTTGGAAGGAAGGAATATGCCAGATGCGGGGAGATCTGCTGGCAGGGTATCTACCTGGCCCTTGTGGCGGCTCTCCCCATCATGGCGATCGGAGTCTGGGGCGGGGGACTCGTCAGAGTCTTCGGCGTTGCTCCGGAGCTCGAGCCCCATGCCTGCGTCTATTTCCGCATCCGGCTGGCCGGCGCTTGGTTCGTTTTCCTGACCTTCGTCTGCGAGAATTTTTTCCGCGGGGTGGGAGACACCAAGACGCCGATGAAAATCGCCATTTTCGCCAGCGCGTTGAACATCGTCCTTGACTACGGGCTCATCTTCGGCAAGTTGGGATTGCCCCGGATGGAGGTGGCCGGAGCCGCGCTTGCGACCGTGATCACGACAGTCATCCAGGCGGGCATCTGCCTGTTGGTCCTCTTCAGGAAGAGAACATTTCGTGATCGGTTCCGCACGTTGCCCGTGCGGCGTCTGGATCCCGGCCAGCTCAGGAACATCATAAAGATCGGTGGGCCGGTAGGTATCCAGTGGTTCCTGGATATGGGGTCATGGGCCATCTTCACGGCCCTGGTTGCCCGGTTGGGCGCGGTGCAGGCCGCAGCCAACCAGATCGCGATTACGCTGCTCCACGTCTCTTTCATGCCGGGGCATGCAATCTCGATGGCTGTGACGACACTGGTCGGTCAGTATCTGGGCGCGGGCGATAGGCCCGCCGCCCGCAGGAGCGCCGCCAACTCGCTGCGGGTCGCGGTGCTGTTCATGGGAATGATGGGGCTGGTGTTCTACGTGTTACGGAGACCCCTTGTCCGGGCCTTCAACCCGGACCCGGCCGTCATCGACATCGGGGCCAATCTGCTGATCTTCGCCGCGGTTTTCCAGATCTTCGACGCCGCGGCACTGGTCGCGGGAGGAATCCTCCGGGGGGCGGGCGATACCCGTGTCCCGGCGGCGATCCAGATTGTGCTGGCCTACCTTCTCTTCCTTCCGGTGGCCTATGTCGCGATGGCAAGAAACGGATTCGGTGCGCTCGGGGGCTGGTTCGGGGCAACCGTCTACATCGTGGTTCTGGGCATTGTCCTGTACGCGCGGTATCGGCGAGGTGCATGGTCCCACCGCGTGCTGATCGGAGAGAAACCGGCCGAAGGCAAGCCCGCCATCCCGCCGGGCCCGGAGTGCATCGGGCCCACGACGGACTAGCCTGAATAACCCAGGCTAGGTTTCTTTCTTGCGCGCCAGTGCCAGGAGAAGCGCCAGCGCCAGGAGGGCCCGCATGGCATGATGCGTTGCGGTTGGCTGGCCGTACTGCTGGACTGCGCTGAGGATAGAGAGCACAGCCACCACGATCAGGTTGGCGCCGGCCAGAAGCTTGGCCCAGGGGAGGTTCCTCGTCAGAGCTGCGCCGGCCAGAGTGAGCCCCGCCCCCGCGATGCCCCCAAGGATGTAGAACAATCGCGCCATGAGGCCGCCGTCTTCGCCGCTGGTGTAAAGTTCCACACTCCCGGAGATGATGGTGGTGATGCCGAACAGGATAAGAACGACTGCGATCAGATTGCGCATTGCCGAAAACCTCATTTGACCCGCGACGAGGCTGGTGAGGAATGCGGGTTGAGCCACTGATCAAACCAATCCATGATGGAACCATACCAGAAAGCCCGGTTCTGGGGTTTCTGGATCCAGTGATCCTCGTCGGGGAAGCGGATCATCTTCGAGGGTACACCGAGCCGCTGCAGCGCCGTGAACATCTGCTCCCCGCCGGTGATGGGGACCCGGTAGTCCAGCTCACCGTGTGTGATGAGCATCGGCGTGCGGAAGTTCCCGGCGTAGCGGATGGGGGAAGTTCTGTCGTACTCCTCAGGGTTTTCCCACGGCGGTCCGAAGGTTTCCCATTCGGGGAACCAGAGCTCCTCTGTGGAACCATACCCGCTCCACTGTTCCGCGTCGCCGGCGTGGGAAGCGAGGCACGCGAAGATGTCCTTGCCGTCCCAGCCCTCGTTGTGACCCTGGAACCAGTTGCACACAAAGCCTCCGAAGGAACCGCCCCATGCGCCGATCCGGTCCCGATCCACGAAGGAGTAGTTCTCCACCACGTGCCGGACCCCGCGCCGGATGTCCTCAATCACCCGGCCATCCCAGTCGCCCCGGATCTCGTCGGTGAAATCCTGCCCGTAGCCCGTGGAGCCCCGGGGGTTGCAGAAGAAGACCACGTAGTCGGCCCCGCTGAAGAGCAGGTACTCAAAGCGGATCGCGTAGCCGAACATCTGCTGCGGCCCGCCATGAACCCGGACCATCATGGGATACTTCCTGCCGGGGTCGAAATCGATGGGTTTGAGCAGGAACCCGTGCACCTGGGCACCTGCGGCGCCCTCGAACCAGATTTCCTCGCCCTGGGGACGGTAGACCTCGTCCATGAGTTCCTGGTTGACGAAGGTCAACTGCTTCACGTTCCTGCCGTCTCCGCTGCAGCGGAAGATCTCATAGTAGTTGTCGATGGGACGGTAGCGGTAGACAAAGAACTTTTCCCGGGGACCCGCCTGGCAGTCGAAATGGTACCCGTGCCCTGTTGGACCGTCGCCGCCCACGATGGTCCTGACCCTATCGCCCTTGCCCTTGAGCGATACAGAGAAGAGGTTCGCGTCGGCCCGGTCCTCAGCCTCGAAACAGAGGGTCTTGCCGTTTTCCGTCCAGAAGAATGTCCCCACACTCAGGTCCACATCGTCGGTGAGGCTCCGGATCTCGCGGGTCTTGAGATCCATCACCATCAGCTCGTACTTGTCCGACTCGTAGTATGACCTGCGGGTGGCTCGGTACGCCAACCATTTCCCATCGGGGGAAACACGGGGGTGTCCGTCTGCAGCCGGGTTGTCCGTCAGTTTCTCCACCTCTCCACCGGCTATGGAAACCCTGTAGATCTCCGTGTTGTACGACACGGCCTGGTCCTTGTCCTGGTTGCCGGCGAAGTAGACATACCTGCCGTCGGGACTGATGTCGAAATCCCGCCCGGCTGAAGCCAACCAGTAAATCAGGGCGTCGTACTCGAGCTCGGGCGTAAGATCCACCGGATCCCCGGATCCATCCGCCGGTACGGCGAACAGGTGCTGGGCTTTGCCATCCTCATAGGTATTCCAGTGGCGGTACATGAGATGCTCGTGAACCTTGGCCTTGACCTTGTTCTCTTCCTTCTCGTCGTCTTTTTCCTCAATGCACCCGGTGTCGTCCCCGCACTCCAGGTATGTCCGGGCCGCGAAGACGATGCGGGTCCCGTCCGGGGTCCACTCGAAGTCGTCCACCCCTCCTGGGAACTCCGTCAACCGCCGGGCTTCCCCGCCTTCCATGGGGAGGATCCAGATCTGGCCGCCGTCTCCGCCTCGACTGGACCGGAAAGCCAGCTGCTTTCCGCACGGTGACCACACCGGATAGCTGTCCCCCTTGTCGCTGGTGGTGAGCTGGTGGGAGTCGCCCCCCCCGGCGGGAACCAACCAGATGTCCGAGTTGTACTTATTCTCGTCGAAGTCACAGACGCTGACCACGTAGGCTACCCATTCGCCGTCTGGCGACAGCGCAGGGGCGCCGACCCGTTTCATCCGGCAAAGATCATCGGTCGTAAACGGGCGCACCTCATCGGCCGACACGGGGTACACGGAAAGGGCCACGAGAGATGCTGCCAACAGGAATGCGCAGGTTCGCCAGGTTCGCATTGAGACGGCCTCCTTGCCATAGGGACAGAATCGTGGGAAGTGCCAAACTGTTGCCGAGGTTAGTGCAAAACTCCCCTTCAGACAACCCCAATGTCTGACGATCCAGATAAGGTGGGGGAAATCGTACAGGATTGCCTTCTCCTGATTTGCGGATTTTTGCATGTTCTCCCCTTGTCTTGACCCATGTGGGGGATTATAATGGGTGTGGTGGGGAGGTAGTGATTTGGATATCCGGGTAAGGGTCGCAGTTCTCGCGATTGTTCTCAACGTCGTGCTCGTCGTCATCAAGATAATCCTGACCAAGACGACGGGGAGCGCGTCCATACGCGCCGATGCGTTTCACTCCCTTTCAGACGTTCTGGTCTCGGTCCTGGTTCTAATCGGGGTCGGGCTCGGAGCCCGGAAGCGCAAGGAAGGCATCGTCAACTGGGCCGGTGTTGAGCACGTTGTGGCCATCGTCATCGGTCTCTTCATTTTCTATGCTGCCTTTGCGATCTTCCGGGAGGCGATCTCTGTTCCCACACGGGCCTTGACCAACGTTCCCATTGCCTTCATCGGTCTCTTTGCCTGTGTCATCGGTTCGTTTCTCATTTCCCGAGTTGAGATGCGAATCGGGCGGGCCCACGACTCTCCAGCTCTCATAGCCGACGGGTTCCATGCCCGGATGAACATGTACACCACGATCGGGGTGCTCGTGAGCCTTGTGGGAATGCGGATGGGTCTCAACCTGGACTCCGCCGCCGCGGCTGTCATCGCTCTCCTGATTGCGGTGACGGGGATCGAAGTCGTGGTGAGCTCGGGCCGCGGCCTGGTCCGGGGGAAGCCCATCGAGGACTTTTTCGTCTATCGCTTCATCCGGAGGGTCATTCTGCGCTGGAAGGGGGACGAAGCGGGGCTTGGGGACGTTCCCTTCCAGATTGCGCCCCCGCGCCGGGTGGTGATCCTGATTTGCCTGGGCATTCTTCTGCTTGCATGGCTGACCACGGCCTTCTCGGTTGCCCAACCCGGTCAACAGCTGCTGGTTCTCCGGTTTGGCCACATTGTTCGCGAGGACCTGGGCCCCGGGATTCACGTTCACTTCCCGTGGCCTTTCGAGCAGGCCAAGTCCGTGGACATCGGGAAAATCCGGAGGATCGAGATCGGGTTCCGGACACAGGCCACGGAGTACTCGCTGGCGGATCGCTCTTACCAGTGGGAGAGCAGGCACTCGGCGGGTTCCTACGCCAAGAAGTTGGACGAATCCGTCATGCTCACCGGAGATGTCAACCTCATCGACATAAACAGTGTTGTCCAATACCGTGTTTCGGACGCTACCCGATTCCTGCTGGCAGCGGAGGACCCGGACCGGATTGTCCGGGTGGTGTCGGAGGCCGCTCTCCGGCAGGTGATAGGCAACGAACATATCGACGGTCTCCTCACGACCGATCGACGCCAGATTGAGGACATGTGCAGGGTGCTGATCCAATCGATTCTGGAGCCCTACGATATGGGCCTGGAAGTGACCACGGTTCAGTTGCAGGACGTGCATCCGCCGCTCGAAGCCGTGGCCAGTTTCCGGGACGTGGCGTCGGCGCGGGAGGACCGGAGTCGGCTCATCAACGAGGCCTATGCCTACCGCAACAGCGTGCTGCCCAGGGCCCGGGGCCAGGCGCGGAAGGATGTGCTGGGTGCGGAGGCCGGCGGTCTCGAGAGGGTGGAACGGGCCTCGGGAGAAGCGGATCGATTCCTGGCGGTTCTGAGTCAGTACCGCCGGGCGCCGGAAGTCACCGGGACACGCCTCTACCTGGAAGTGCTGGAAGAGGTGCTGCCGGGAATGGAGAAATTCGTGGTTGAGCCGGAGGCGGGAGAGCAACCCGTGGATCTGCGATTCTACCGCGGTACTCGTACGGATGCGCTGGGAGGACAGTAGCAATGGGCGTGAAGTGGGTTTCCCTGATTGTTGGAGTCGGGGTTGTTCTTCTGATCCTCAATTCCGCGTTTTTCCAGGTGGCCGAAACAGAGATGGCCATCGTTACCCAGTTCGGAAAACCGGTCCGGGTGATCAAGAAGGCGGGTCTCAGCATCAAGCTGCCAATGCCGCTCCAGGCCATCAGGCGCTTCGACCGTCGCCTGATCGTGTTCGACCCGAAGCCGGCGGAGTTCCTCACCAGCGACAAGAAAAACGTGCTGGTGGATGTCTACCTCGGGTGGCAAATCGGCGACCCACTGAGATTCCTGAAGTCGGTCAAGGACCGGTCCGTGGCGGAGCTGTTCCTGGCGGATCTGACCTACGCCGCGATCGGGGCCGAGTTGGGGAACTACCCTCTTTCGGCGCTGGTTTCGACCGTTTCTGAATCCTTGCATGTGGATACAATTCGGGAGAGGGTGACGGAGAAATGCCGGGCCCGCGCCCAGCAGGACTACGGTATCGAGATCCTGGAAGTCAGGGTCAAGCGACTGAACCTTCCCGACCAGAACAAGGAGAGCGTATTTGACCGGATGCGCACTGAGCGGGAAAGACAGGCCAAGAAGTACCGTTCCGAGGGCGAAGAGGAGGCGATGAAAATCCGGGCCGAGACGGACAAGGAAACCCGCGTGCTCTTGGCCGGGGCGTACAAGGAATCACAACGGATCCTTGGCGAAGCGGACGCCGAAGCTGCCCGGATCTACGCGTCGGCCTACTCGCGGAACCCCGAATTCTACAAGATGATCCGAACGCTGGAGTCGTACCGGAAATTCATGGATGAAAAGACGACCGTGATCCTTTCAACGGACTCCGAGTTGCTCAATCTGATGGTGGAAGGCAATCCATAAAAGCCTCACCGGCAGTCGGGAAATAGGATGAACGAGACGGGAACACAGGAATCGGAACCCAGAGAGAGGGTCTCCATCCTTGAAACAGTGCGAGGCGTGTTTCCACGCTGGCGGGTGATGCTGCGGGTGGGCGCGCTGGTCTTCGCGGCGCTCTATCTCGCGTCGGGCCTCTATGTGGTCCAGCCGGATGAACAGGGAGTCGTCACTCGCTTCGGCCGCATTGTCAACGACGGGGCGATGCCGGGAATGCACTATCGTCTCCCGTGGCCCGTCGAGAAAGTGGATAGACCCAAGATCACCGAAGTCAAAATCATGAGTGTCGGATTCCGGGTGGTGGACCGGGTGCGAGGATTGCCGCCGGCCAAGGAAGAATCGGAGATACTCACGGGGGACGAGAACATCATCAATATCCAGCTGATGGTTCAGTACCGGATTGCCGATCCGGCGAAGTTCCTTTTTGCAGCGGAAGACCCCCACTGGCTCGTGCGCAGGGCGGCCGAGAGTACTCTCACCCAGGTTGTCGGATCCCTGGGTGTCGACGATATCTTAACCAGCGAGAAGTTCGCTATCCAGGAACGCGTGCGTGAGGGAACAGAGGAGATCCTGGCCCGGTACGGGTGCGGGCTCAAGGTGATCGGCGTCTACTTCCAGGATATCAGTCCCCCGAGCGAAGTGGGCTACGCTTTCCGGGATGTGTCCTCGGCCCGGGAGGACAAGAACCGCATTGTCCACGAGGCCCAGGGCTACCGGAACGAAGTAATGCCCAAGGCGCGAGGAGAGGCCGAGGAGATTCTCCGGAAGGCCGAAGCCTACCGGATCGAGCGGGTCGAGCGGGCCAAGGGCGATGCCGACCGCTTCGTTGCCCTGCTCGCGGAATACGAGAAGCACCCGGAAGTGACGCGCACCCGTCTCTATGTGGAAGCCATGGAGGAGATCCTGCCGCGCTTGAAGAAGTACATGATTGGCAAGGGCGATGGGCAACCTGTGGCCAATCTCAAGCTGTTCCTGCCGGAAGCCTCGAAGAGCATACCCGCCAGATAGCCGTGAACACTGTTTGCTTTCGCGTTGGAATCCTGCCAGCATTATACTAAACTGCATTGCTATAAGGTTACGCTTCGCCCCTGGCCCTGACCCGGAGTTGGACTATGAAATCCTTGGTCACTGTTTTCTCATGCGCTTTTGTTCTCGCAACCTGCTCTGCTTCGCAGGCGGTGGTCTGGAATGTGCCCACGGATGTGCCGACGATTCAGGCGGGAATCGACTCGGCCAGCGCGGGGGATACTGTCCTGGTCGCCTGCGGGACATACTATGAGCATGACATCGCGATGAAATCGGGTGTTGTACTGCGCAGCGAGACCGGCCAACCGGATTGCGTCACAATCGACGCAGACCAGCTGGGCCGTGTCCTCTACTGCGACAACGTGGACGGCACGGCCACGATCGAAGGATTCACGATCACGAACGGCCTGGTGGGCGGCTATGGTGGGGGACTGTACTGTGGCAACTCGTTCCTCACTATCGCCGATTGCGTGTTCTCCGCCAACTCGGCCGACGACGGCGGGGGGATGTACTGCAGCAACTGCTCCCCGACGCTCACCCACTGCGACTTCTCCGAGAACTCGGCGACGGATTTCTGGGGCAGGGGTGGTGGGGTTCACTGCGAAGACGCGGATGCCGTGTTCATCAACTGCACTTTCTACGGCAACTCGGCGAGGATGTATGGCGCCGGGTTGAGTTGCAAGACCTACAGTTCCCCCGTTCTCACCGGCTGCACCTTCCACGGAAACGAGGGGAGCATGTATGGCGGCGGAGTGAGCTCTGAGTACTACTGCTCCCCCGGCCTCACCAGCTGCGTCTTCTACGGGAACTCCGCGAGCTTCGGTGGCGGCGGGGTCTTCTGCTGGGACTACTCCTCCGCCACGCTTACCAGCTGCACCTTCTCCGGGAACTCGGCAGGCGAAGCGGGGGGTGGGGTGTTCTGCGCGGCCAACAGTTCCCTTACCGTTCAGAATACCATCATCGCGTTCAACAACAATGGTGGGGCGGCGGTCTGCGACGGCACGAGCGGCGCTACGCTTGCCTGCTGCGATCTCTACGGCAACACGGGCGGTGACTGGACCGGGTGCGTAGCAGATCAACTCGGCATACTTGGCAACATCTCTGAAGACCCCCTGTTCTGCAATCCCGGGGCTGATGACTTCCGACTGGCTCCCGGTTCTCCCTGCGCACCCATGACATCTCCGAATCCGCAGTGCTCCCTCATCGGGTGTCTCGGGGTTGGGTGTGGAGATTGGGAAGGAATCATGTCCATCACGGATGTGCCCGGCGATCAAGGCGGGCAGGTCCGGGTGACCTGGACCTCTCATGATTCCGATAACCCCGGCTCGCTGGAACCGATTGTCGAATACAGCCTTTGGCGGCGGATCGATGAGTGGTTGAAGGCGGAATACGGTGAGCCACAGAAAAGCACGCGCGGCTCCCTGCGCTATCCCCCGGGCAGCTGGGAATACGTCTTGACGGTTCCTGCCCTTGGGGAGAGCACTTACACCGCCATCTCTCCCACAATGTGCGATTCGACGATCGCGGAGGGGCTGTGCTGGTCCGTCCTGTACCTGACGGCTCAGACGGAGAGCCCTGACGTGTACTATGAGTGCGAGCCCGACAGCGGCTACTCGGTAGACAACCTGGAGCCCGCGGCGCCCCAGAACCTGACCGCCGAGCGTGACAGCGCGAGCATTGTCCTTAGCTGGGATCCGGTCCCCGAGGAGGACTTCAAGTACTACACCGTCTACCGAGGCGACGAGGAGGATTTCCAGATTGATGAGCCCATTGGCTATTCGCCGGCAGAAAGCTACACCGACAACGATCTTCCGGGTCCCGGTGACTACTGGTACAAGGTGACGGCAACGGACTTCGCGGGCAACGAGAGCGAGCCGTCCCTGTCGGCCAGTGCCGGCACGCTGGGTGTAGGGGATCCGGGGGGGACTGTTCCGACCCTGTTCTACCTTGGCCCGGCGACCCCGAATCCCTTCAATCCACTCACTGAGATCAGCTATGGCATCCCCGCGGGTACGGCTCCGTCTCACGTCGTGATGCAAGTCTTCGATACCCTGGGCCGTGAGGTGACAGCGCTTGTGGACGCGGATCACGGGCCTGGAACACATAGCGTGGTGTGGGATGGGAGAGATTGGAAGGGCGCGGCGGTGGCGAGCGGTGTCTATTTCTACCGCATTACCTGGAACGGCAGGAGCGAAACGAAGCGAATGGTGCTGCTCAAATAGGAACAAGTGTGGACCCGGCGGATTCCGTACTACTTGACGCCGATAGGTACCAGTTGCTACAAATTAGGAGTTCACATTGTGAGCTGGGTCCGTCAACACAGAAGGAGCACAACCCTACATGAAACTCGATGATGTCAAGATCTCCGAAGCCATTATCAAGAGCTACATGAGGAAGCTGCTGTCGGTGCTGAAAACAGACGTCGCTATCGTCGGCGGTGGACCGGCGGGTCTGACGGCAGCCTACTGTCTGGCAAGAGCAAAGAAGAAGGTGGTTCTCTTCGAAAGGAAGCTGTCCCTGGGTGGCGGTATCTGGGGCGGCGGCATGCAGTTCAATGAGATCGTCGTGCAGGAGGGTGGAAGGAAGATCCTCAGGGAGTTCGGGATCAGAACCACCGGGGCGCGGAAGGGTTATTACTGCGCCGACGCGGTGGAGGTGGCATCGACTCTCTGCTCGAAGGCAATCCAGGCCGGGGCCCGCGTCATGAATCTGCTCAGTGTGGAAGATGTGATGGTGGAGAAGGAGCGCGTGACGGGACTCGTCATCAACTGGAGCGCTGTGGAGATGGCGGGTCTCCACGTGGACCCGATTTCCGTCCGTTCGAAGTTCGTGATCGATGCCACCGGGCACGCCACCGAAATCGCTCATCTCATTGAGGAGAAAACCGGTCCCGGGCTCGCGACTGAAAGCGGCGGTGTGATCGGTGAAGGATCCATGTGGGCCGATCAAGCCGAGGTCCTGACGATGGAGAACACCCGGGAGATTTTCCCGAACGTCTACGTGGCGGGCATGGCTGCCAACGCCGTATTCGGCGGTCCCCGCATGGGGCCTATCTTCGGCGGGATGCTGATGAGCGGGAAAAAGGTGGCCGACCTCATCCTGCGAAGGCTAGAATCGGAGAATCTGAGATGAGAATTCCTGTACGGATCCTGCTCCTGGCCGCGGTCATGGTGGCGATGTCCACCGGCGCAGCAGAGGCGAAGAGGTACCACGTCTCCGACTATGACGTCCAGATTGACGTCCTTGAGAATGGGGATCTGCGCGTCGCCGAGACCATCCGCTACGCTTTCACAAAGGGCACTTTCACGTACGCATACCGGAAGATCCCCGTCCGGCATTTTGATGACATCGAGTTTGTGTCGGTGAGCAGTCCCGACGGGCCCATGACGCTGGAAAGGGCCCAAGTTGAGAGAGATTGGAGCACAAGCCTGAGGCTTCGATGGAGCTTCCCGGAGACGGACGGATCCCGGACCTTCCGGATTGAGTACATCGCCCGCGGTGTGCTGAGAAGCAGGGCCGGAGCGAACATCCTGGACTGGGCTGCTGTGGGAGAGCAATGGAAAGTCCCCATAGAGGATGTTGACGTCGAGGTCCGGCTGCCCTGGGTTTTCGATGCCGGGATTGAAACCAGCCCCGAGGCCAGGGTAGTGGTCTCGGGCGACAAGACCGTGCTGACATTCCACCGGGACTCTATCAAGCGCAAGAGGGGCTTCCGGATTGTCCTCGAGTTTCCCCAGAAAATCGTGATCGCGCCTTCAGTAGACGCGAGCTATGCCCGGAGTCTCATCGCGGTCCTGGGTCTTGGTGCCCTGGCAATTGTTTTTCTCCTGATTGTGTTATGGAGGCGGATCGGGCGGGTGCAGCCGCTGGGGGTTCCTTCTGCGGTGGCCTCGTACCCGGATTCCAGTCTGAGTGTTGCCGAAGCGGCGGGTCTCGCGCACTACGGCAGCAATGCGAGGCGATCGATCATATCAGTCGTCTTTGATTTGGCCCGTCGAGGCGTCCTCAGGATTGAAGCGAGCGCCAAGAAGGGTGTTCTCAAGACCAGTTCGTTTGAGATCCGCGCGCGAATAGCCGATTGCCCCGGGGACCTCGCCCCGTGGGACGAGAGAACAGTTCGGGAACTGGAGCGGGAACCCCGTCTGAAGAAGTTCGGGCAGCGGAGCGGGAAAATCTCGAAGATCGTCAAGGACATCACGAATCGACTTCGGGATGAAGGGCTGATCTCCAGAGAGCGGGAGATCTACCGGAGAAAGTGGCTAATCGGGTCCTTGGCCTTTGCCGCGGTGGGTACGGGGTTTGTTGTTCTCGTTGCGCTCAACGTGTGGAGAGGTTTGTTGGGGCCGGCACTCGTGGCCATGGCCGCCGGCTGGGCTGTGGCTATTCTGAGTGGAGTCATGGAAACCCGATCGGCCCGAGGCATGACACTGGCCGTGTCCTTCCGGAACTATGGTCGTTGGCGGAGGGAGGAAATCGAGACGCTGATTTCGGCGGATCCTTCCCAGGCAGCCAGCCGGTTCGCGGAAAATCTCCCGGAGCTGGCGCTGGACAAGAAGGTGGACCAGCGCTGGATCAAGAAGCTCGGAAAAAAAATCAGGAAGCGGCCCCTTGAGTTCTCAACGCCCGAGTGGATGGATCTCAGGGACAAGGCCGGGAATCCCGTGGACGCAGCGGCAGCCGCTGTCGAATGCTTCGAGGTTTTTGCCGAATGCGTGGGAGTTGTGGTGGTGTATG
>JAGLYR010000205.1 GCA_023132135.1 Candidatus Eiseniibacteriota bacterium
GGGTGCCGGAGGTGGCGGTGGGGGTGGCGGAGCGGGTGGTGGTGGGGGAGGAGCCGGCTAGGGACTGTCCTTGCTCAGTTCTTGCTCCAGTGCTGCCACACACTCCACATGCGCGGTCTGCGGAAACAGATCGACGATCTCGAGGGAACGCAGGGTATAGCCGTTCTCTCCCAGTCGCGCAACGTCTCTTGCCAGTGTCGCTGGATCGCAGGAAACGTAGATGATGCGTTGGGGACGGAGGTCGGTCAGGAGCGGCACGGCCTTGTCCGCAATGCCCGTCCGCGGAGGATCGGCAAGCACGGTCACAGGGGCGCCCGGGGGAAGACCGGCGATGATCCCGGGGAGCATTTCCTCGGCCGGGCCTTCGACGAGATCCACATTAGAGACCTCGTTAAGCTCGATATTGTTTTTGAAATCCCGCACGGCGGAGCGGGCGATCTCGACTCCCACGACACGCTCGAACTCCCCGGCCAGCGCGATCGATAAGGTTCCCACACCCGCGTGGAGATCAATCAGCGTCCCGCCGGACGACTCACCGGCAATTCGGCCGACCACTTCAACGAGTTTCTCCGCACCCGCGTAGTTGACCTGAAAAAACGACGTGGCATGGACACGGAACCGGTGGCCGGCGAGATTCACCTCGAACTCGGCTGTTCCCTTGATGGGCTTGGCGTTGAAGAGAACCCCCAGTGCACCCGGGAAGGGCGCTTCCCCCTTCCCCAGGGCGGACATCCGCTTCATCACACGGTTTCGTGCTCCAGTGTGCCCCATCAGCGAGGCAATCATCCGGCCATCCGTGTCTATCCGAAATGATGCCTTGTCTGCGGCGGGAAGCGTTTTGAGCCAGGGAAGTGCGGCTTTGTTCCAGGCCTCGGGCATCAGGAGACAGGCGTCGATGCCGATCACCTGGTTGGAACCTCGGCGAACCAGCCCCACCAGTTCACCCGGTGCGTAGGAGAGTCGAATCCGGTTCCTGTACCTGAATTCCGGACAGACGGATCCCGGCTCCTCCACGATGCCCTCGACGTCCAGTTTCCCGATCCGCCGGAAGGCGTCGACGACCATTCCCTTCTTGATAGCCAGCTGTTCCTCGTGGGGAAGATGCTGGAAGTCGCATCCCCCGCATGCGCCGAAGTAGGGACAGGGCGCCTCCCGGCGCTTGGGGTGGGGTTCCAGAATCTTCAAGAGCCGGGCTTTCATGTATCGGCGGTGCTCCTCGGTCGGAATGACGCGCACGCGTTCACCGGGAGCAACCAGCGGCACAAGAACGCGCTTGCCTTCGACCTGGCCCAGCCCCAGCCCGCCGTGGACAATCTTCTCTATGGTGAGGTCAAATGTCTGCATCGTCGCGCACTCTACTCGCTTGGACCACATTGCGCAAGGGAATCCGCCGCGCGAGGAAATTCCTTGCCCCCGATGGTTCTCTCGACTATTATCGCCGCTATCTATCGTCTGTCGAGTCCACACCGAGTTTCCATCACCCGGGAGGATCCATGTCGGACCCGTTGGCAGGTTTCAAGCCCTATGTTCCCGATGATTCCACAATGCGGGAGCTCTCCTTCAAGTCCATCCTGTTCGGGACCCTGTTCGGACTCCTGTTCGGAGCTGTCACCGTTTACCTGGGTCTCCGCGCCGGACTCACCGTCACGGTGAACATTCCCATCGCCATCATCGCCATGGCCGTGTTCCGGGCCCTGTACAAGATGAAGATAGCGGAGAAGGCGACGATCCTGGAGATCAACACAGCGCAGACCGTGGGAGCCGCGTGCGAGTCCATTGCCGCCGGCTCCATCTTCACGTTGCCGGCCCTCTTTTTCCTGGGATACAAGCTGTCCATGCTCCATGCCTTCGCCGTTGCCCTGGCGGGCGGACTCCTGGGGGTGTGCTATCTGGTTCCGCTCCGCGCCTACCTTATTGAGAAGGAGCACGGCATTTTGCCGTATCCCGAGGGCGTGGCCTGCGCCGAGGTGATCAAGAGCGGGGAAACGGGTGGGGCGTCGGCGGCCATGGTGTTCTGGGGCGCCGGGCTTGGAGCCGTCTACAAACTCCTGGGCAGCGCGGTTCGCCTCTGGCGGGAAAAGCCTTTCTGGACTCCGGACTTCTACAAGGGCTCGACCCTGGTCGCGGAGACCTCGCCCGAGATGCTGGGTGTCGGATACATCATCGGTGTGCGCACCTCCTGCATCATGGTCGCTGGTGGTCTTCTTTCCTGGATGGTTCTCATCCCGATGATCTACTTTTTCAAGCACGTGGTGCCGGGCACCGAACCGGACCTGGCCCAGTACGGCGGCATGTATGGCTATGCCAAGGTTCTCTGGAATCAGTACATCCGCTACATAGGAGCGGGCGCCGTGGCGGCCGGGGGACTCATCAACCTGGCCCGGGCGATGCCGACCATTATCGGCAGCTTCAAGGCCAGCGTGGGGGATCTGCGGTCCTCCGGGCGGGCTGGGGAGACCCGGGAGGTTCCCCGGACCCGGCAGGACATGTCTCTGAAGATCGTGCTGGCCGGAATGATTCTGGCCATCATTGTTACTTGGGTCGTTCTCTCCATCGTGATCATGCCCGGGGCTTACCTGTCCAACTTCGTCGCCGCGATCATGGTCGCAGTCTTCGGATTTTTCTTCGCCACCGTTTCCGCCCGGCTGGTCGGGGAGATCGGGGTGTCTTCCAACCCGACTTCCGGAATGACCATTGCAACGCTCATGGCCACCTGCCTGATTTTCCTGGCCATCGGATGGACGGGGGGCGCGTACGCTGCCATTGCTCTCTCGATTGGCGCCGTGGTCTGCATCTGCGCTTCCAACGCCGGAAACGTGGGGCAGAGTCTGAAAACGGGTTTCTTCCTTGGATGCACGCCACGCAAGCAGGAGTTTGCATACACGATTGGCGCCATGACTTCGATTCTTGCCGTCGGCTTTACCCTGATTGCTGTTCACCAGTGGACGTACCGGGCCGAGGAGATTCAGCCCCTGGCCGCGCCGGTGGAAGCTCGTGTGGTGGATGAATACAAGTACCACGGCGCGGAGTATGATGTGATCCAGGTTCGGGAGACCACGGACGATCTCGCTGCCGGAAACTACCTGGTGGATCCTGTGACCGGACAGGTGACCCATGCACTGGACGGCGGAATCGGGAGCGAGTATCTGCCGGCGCCGCAGGCACGATTGATGGCCACCGTTATCGACGGGATGCTGAAACAGCAGCTGCCGTGGGAACTCATCTTCATCGGCATCATGATCACGGTTGTTCTTGAGCTGGGCAAAGTCAAGGGCCTCCCCTTCGCCGTGGGGGTATACCTGCCGCTCTACACATCGGCCCCCATCTTCCTCGGGGGCATGATTCGGTGGCTCGTGGAGCGAAAGATGAAGAAAAAGAAGGTGCTGGACAAGGCCCAGGCCATTGCCGAAGAGGAATCCGGGCCCGCGATGCTGGCCTCCGCCGGGCTCATCGCCGGCGGCGCGCTGGCCGGTCTGGGCATTGCCGCACTGACGGGCTTTGAACTGGACGAGACCGTGGCCGTGGGGTCCAGGATTCTTGGTCCCCTGGCGACCAGCCATCTGTTCGCCGTGGCGGTGTTTGCGGTGTTGTGCTTCTGGTTGTTCCGGGTGGGGACGAAGAAGGAGAAAGATGCATAGGGGCGTTGCCACGTGCCCGGAACAGAGCAATGGAGCAGTCGATCAATAGAGTCAGGATAAAGGCATCGTAGAAGAGGCAAGGGCGGCCCGGTGGGTCGCCCGCTGTCTTGATGAGAACGGGAGAGGACATGGAGAGAGCAGTCAGGATTCCCCTTGTGGCTCTGACCCTCATGATGATGTGCTTCGGTTGTGCCGGTCAGGCACCGCAGCCGGAGTCCGAGGCGCAGCCGTCGGTCCGGATTGAAGAGGGCCGGTTCCTTGTTCACTACCACCGGCACGGCGGAGACTACGATGGCTGGACTCTCTGGACATGGGACGACAAAACGGACCAGGACTCCCGCGAGCTGGAGTCCACAGGCCGGGACGACTACGGCCTGATCTTCGTCGTGGACCGGTCCCTCTATGGTGCCGGGCTCCAGATCGGTATCCTTCCGAAGTTCGGCAACTGGGAGAACAAGGATGCCCCGGACCGGATCTGGACACGCGAACTGGGGAGCGAGGTCTGGATCCTGTCCGGGCACCCGAAGCTCTTCGGCGAGAAGCCTGATGTTGCACCTGCCGCGGCCGGGGCGGCCACGCTCACGGTTCACTATCATCGTCCAGCGGAGGACTACCGGGGCTGGACGTTATGGTGCTGGGATGAGAAGACCGACGAGGATTCGGGAGAACTTCGACCGGTGGACTCCGACGACTACGGCTTGGTCTTCAAGGTGACCAGGGCGCGCTACGGAGACGGGACGCAGGTCGGCCTTCTTCCCAAGTACGGAAACTGGGATTCGAAGGACCCCCCGGACCGGACGTGGTTCCCCTTCATGGGGGACGAGGTCTGGATTCTGGGCGGAAAGGAGGATCTGTTCACTGAGATGCCCGACATTTCCCCCTGGATTCAGAAGGGATTGATTGATCAGGCGGACAAGGTTACAGCGGCTCTGTCCAGGCCAATGCCGGTGGAAGACATCGGCCCTTCGGTGTTCGGAATCCGGGATCATCGGGGCCGCAAGCGGGAGATTGCATCCGCCAGGGCAGTGCGGCCCGTCGGGGGCAAAGTTCTGAACGTGGAGCTGAGTCTCCATGAACCCTTGGATCTGACGGAACCCATCGGCGAGTTCTCCATCACGGCCAAGGGTTACAAGCCGGGGAACCTGGTTCTCGGCGCCATCCTGGATTCGGAGGCGTACGTGTCGGATGTCCCGCTGGGAGCGATCTACTCGCCGGAGAAAACCGTTTTCCGTGTCTTTGCCCCCACGGCCGCTTCTGTGACGCTTCTTGTGTATGACGCTCCCCGGGGAGGTACTGCGCGCGAGACTGCCATGAGACCTGCCGGAAAAGGCGTGTGGGAGGCGCGGATCGACGATGACCTCCGGGGCAGGTACTACATGCTCAAGGCGGATGGGTCCGATCCCCGCTTCAGGCCGGACCGGGAACTCATCGACCCCTATTCCCGGTGTAACACGGCGCATGACGGGAGAGGCATGATCATCGACGATCACACTCCTGTGGCGGATCGCCCGGACTTCCCCATTGAAGAGGCCGTTATCTACGAGCTCCACGTTCGCGACTTCACGATCGATCCGGAGTCGGGAATTCAGAACAGGGGGAAGTTCCTGGCCTTCACAGAGACCGGGACTACGCTCCTCGGACACAGCGACATCAAGACGGGCGTGGATCACCTGGTGGAGCTGGGCGTGAACGCGGTCCAGATCATGCCGGTCCAGGATTTTGATAACGACGAGTCCGACGAGCAGTACAACTGGGGTTACATGCCCGTCCACTTCAACTCGCCCGACGGCTGGTACGCGACCCGGATGGACGACGCCACCCGGGTTGTAGAGTTCAAGGAATTGGTGGACGCGCTTCACCGGCGCGGGATCCGAGTCATCATGGACGTGGTGTACAACCACACGGCGGAGACTTCCCCGGCCAGGGTGTTCAGCTTCAACGGCCTCGCTCCCGGGTACTACTACCGTCTGAGGGAGGATGGCAGCTTCTGGAACGGGTCGGGCACCGGGAATGAGACGCGGTCGGAAGCACCCATGATGCGGCGGTTCATCATCGAATCATGCAGGTACTGGGTCACGGAGTACAAGGTCGACGGTTTCCGTTTTGATCTGATGGGACTGCACGATCTGAAGACAATGACCCAGCTGGTCAATGAGCTCCGGGCTATCGATCCCAACCTTCTCATCCACGGCGAGCCGTGGAGCGGGGGGGATACTCCGATCAGGAAGACGGAAAAGGGATCGCAAAGGGGAAAGCGGTTTGCGGTTTTCAATGATCACTTCCGGGACGCAGTGAAGGGCGGCGTTTTCGACCAGAATCCGGCCTTTGTGCAGGTGGGCAGCCACATTGACCGGATTAAGGCCGGGATCCGCGGCGCTGTCACGGACTTCGCCGACAATCCGCTGGAAGCCATCGGCTACGTGGCGTGTCACGACAACCACACCTTCTGGGACCGGTTGTTCCTGACCACGCGGAACCGCCCGGATGTCACGGACGAAGACCGGAAGAGGATGGACCGGATGGGCGCGGTGCTGGTCCTGACCTCCCAGGGAATCCCGTTCCTGCACTCCGGCCAGGAGATGTTGAGAACCAAGGGTGGAAACGAGAACAGCTACAACGTTCCGGATTCGGTCAACATGATCCGCTGGCGATGGAAGATGGAGAACCGGGACATATTCGAGTATTACAAGGGTCTCATTGCTCTCCGGAAGGCGCATCCGATGTTCCGGATGACATCCCGGCGGGCGGTGATGGGCAACCTCAAGTTCCTCGATGACGATCTGGGTTTCCCCGTCCCTCCGAGGTGTGTGGGGTATCACCTCAACGGGAAGAATGCGGGCGATGAGTGGGATGAGGGGGTGGTGCTTTACAACGCGGACACCCGGAGCGCAGAGTTCAGGATCCCGCCGGGAGGGCAGTGGACCATCGTTGTGGATGAAGATGAGGCGGGGGTGGCGCCGGTGGAGACGGGGCCCTCGACTGTGTCCGGTTTGACGGTGAGTGTTCCGGGCCGCTCTGCCATGGTGCTATACAGGTAGCCTGAATAACCCAGGCTACTCCAGGATCAGTACGATTCCCTCATGCCGCCCCAGCTTCTTCGGCAGGGACAGACCAAAACTGCCGTCCTCCTGCACGCGGATCTTCATGAATTGCTCTGAACCGGGGAAGATTTCCGAGAGACGGTAGTCGCCGGGCTTCACGTTGGAGAGGGGACACTTGAGAGAGGTGCCCCCGATCTCCCACTTGGACATGTTCCCGATCACCAGTACGGGGGTTTCTCCTTCCGAGCTCCTCAGGTACGCGTAGATGTCCATGTTGTCCGTCATCAGTCGACGGTACGAGATCCTGCGGGAATCGTGACGGGCGCTCAGGGCCGGGTACTGCTTCCTCAGCTGGATCAACCGCCGGTGCCGGCTCAGAAGAGAGCCGGGATCGTCCATCTGGCGTTCGACCTTCTTCCACTCCATGGGGCGGCGGACCCGTTGGTCCGGGGGATTGCTACCGACCATCCCGATTTCTTCGCCGTAGTACAGCATGGGCGTGCCGGGGAGGGTGAGGAGGAACAGGGTCCCGAGGCGGTTCAGACGCTCATCTTCGCCGAGCGCGCTCAGGGTGCGATCATTGTCGTGGTTGTCCAGGAAGCGGCAGATCTGCGCCTCGGGCGGGAAGGTGGTCCGCTCCTCTTCCAGCATCCAGTCGAAGTCGTCGATAGCGCCGTTGTTGAGAAGGTCCAGGAATCTGTAGTACAGCGGGTAGTCGAACTGCATGTCGTACTCTTCGTCGAAGTACTCATCCAGCACATCCGGTGAGCCGTCCCAGACCTCGCCGAAGAGCAGGAAATCTTCCCGCTTGGACTTGACACTTCTCCGCAGTTCCTTCCACCATTCGTGGGGCGGGCCCTTTGCCACATCGCACCGGAACCCGTCGACGCCATCGGCAAAATCCCCGTCTCCATCCGGGTCCATCCAGTAGAATGCCATCTCAATGATGTAGTCGCGCATCTCCCGGGTTTCGAAGTTCAGAAGCGGCATGCCATCCCAGCCTGCAAAGCCTTCGTAGCTTGTCTGCTCACGATTGGTGAACCTGTACCAGCTCGAGTACCTGGAATCCGGGTTGCCGTAGGCATCCTGGAGGAAAGGATGGGCCTTGGCCGAGTGATTCACGACGTAGTCGAACACGACCCGGATTCCGCGACGATGAGCTTCGCGGCAGAGATCAAAGAAGTCCTCGTTGGTCCCGTAGTCCGGCTCGATCCGGTAGTAATTCGTGATGTCGTAGCCGTGGTAGGAGGGGGATTCGCAGATGGGCATCATCCAGATTACATCGATCCCTAGATCGTTGTCCGTGTCCGGATCGCCGTCATTCAGGTAATCGAGTTTCTCGATCAGCCCCCTGAGATCTCCCTCGCCGTCTCCATCGGAGTCGAGGAAAGACCGGACGAAGATTTCGTAGACCACGGCGGTGTCATAGAAATCAGGAGATTCGAAGACGGGAGGGACCCGATCCAGGGTAAATCTCGACGTCGTCCGGCCCTCTTCCTGGGAGTCGACAGCGCGGGCTGTGAACGTGACGCGGTGCTCCCCGTCCGGGAAGTCATCGGGAACAGGCGCGTGAACTTCCCCTGTAGACGGATCGTACCGATGATCCAGCCTCGTGTCGTTCAGAGAAACCTGCACAGACGAGGGATCGATCCTGTCCTTGTAGCACATCAGTGTGGCGGTGATGGGGGTGACTATCTTGGCCCGGGATCCGAACGCCGGGTGGACGCGGACAGCGTAGGGTACCCCGGCCGGTAGAAACGTGTACACACCGTTGTTGAAATTCTGCCGATTCGTCTCGGGAGCATTGGGATCCGTAACCCACTCACCTCCGTTGACGACGAACTTGTACTCGTAGCGGTGTCCAACCTCCAGTGGATACATGAGTCGCCAGATACCGTCACCATCGTTATCCATCATGGCGTCCCGGGTCATGCTCCACTGGTTGAACTCGCCGGCCAGGTGGACCGAGCGGGTACCGGCAGGCGCTTCATAGGAGAACAGGACGCCTCCGCCGACGGGGTGGGGAGCCAGCAGCGAGTCGTCCTTCCAGTCGCTGTCGGATTGATGGGAGGTTGCCGGTTCCGGCCGGGGAATTCCGATGAAAACGATCCCGTTGTTGAAGCCCCGGGGATCGGTGTCGTGGGCATGGGGGTCCGTGACCCATTCCTCGCCGTCGACGACGAACTTGTATTCCCAGCGGCCGTCCTCGAGGTCGATGGCCACGGTCCAGATTCCGTCTCCATCCTCATCCGACATCGGGACAGCGATCATGCTCCACTCGTTGAATTCCCCGGCCAGGTGGACGGTCTTCGCGCCCGGCTTCGCCTCGTATGAGAACAGGACCTTGCCGTCCGTGAGGTGGGGAGTAAGGAGAGACTCCTCGGCAAGGGAGGGGAGTGATGCAAGTGCAGCGAGACAGCCGATGACTCCCGAAACGCAGACGAGGAGACGATAGCTGGGTTTTCTCAATTTCATCGATGACCTCCTGAACCGAATGGATGCGGATTGCGTATTGTCAAGGATACCCGGGAAGCGCGGAAGAACCAAGGAGGAAGTGTGAGGAACCGGTGCTTCGTGCCCCGTGCTTCGTGCAAGGAGAAGGGCATTAGAGACAGTCCCTAGTCCGTAGTCCCTAGTCCAAGGAGAAGGGCACTTAAGCCCCCGGAGGGGGCGGCTCAATGCGAGCCCCGGGTGAAGCGAAGCGGAACCCGGGGGGACAGAACAACAACGCCCACCCCTGTCGCGCCTTCACCCTATTTCCTATTTCCCATTTCCTATTTACTATTTCCTGTGGGTACCTGGCGACGCCATCGGCCGCTGGCGAGTACCAGTGAATGGGAAATCGTGAATCGGAAATCGGGCTAACTTCCGGCCGCTCCTGAGAAAAGCGGCCTACCTGTACAGCGCCTTGATCTCCGACCAGCTGGCGTCTTCGGTTGCCGTCGGTCCCTGGCAGCTGATGTAGCAGTCGATCAGCCATTCGGTGAAGAAGCCCGTATTGTAGGAGTAGTTGTGACAGCCGGGCGGGATCGACGGGTAGTTTGTGCAACCGTAATCGGAACCCTGTCGCCACATAGGCCCGGGCGCGCCATAGAGATCGCAGTAAGAAACGACATTGCGATACACGTAGGAATGGCCCCCGCAACGCCACTCGGTTTCACAGCCGGCAGCGATGTTGTAGGAGTTCACGTCCGAGTAGGGTGCGAAGTGAGGACCCCAGCCGGGATACTGGTAGTACGTGGTGATCATCACGATGAACTTCCCAGTCCCCCGCTCCTCACAGATGCACAGAGGAACACCACCGAAATGGAACGGCCCCCACCCTGGAATCTGAGGTATGTACCCATAGATCCCGGCAATCGGCTCCCCCACCGGACAGCAGTCATGATCGGCGCAGTATATCTCCACATCGAGCGATCCGCGGTAGTGGTAGTGGTTGTACGCCCACCAGACATCCTCCAGGTGGCGGCAGTCGCCGGGGCAGTCGGCCAGGTCAAAGCACGTGCCATACATCGGGGGCAACGGTGCGTCCTCATACTGCCCGAAACAGTAACCGAGCCAGTAGAACGTCCAACCTGAGCAGCAGTTGAAGTACATGAGATGGCACTGATCCTGCCGCTCCGAGTATTCGCGGGCCGGAACTTCCCCGTATTGGGCCGTGCCCATTGGAGTGGCGAAGCTCGCCTGCGGCAACAGCGTGAGCAGCGCAACTGCTAACAGTAGCCTCTTCATGCCAGCCACACCTCCTCGACAACTCTCACGGGCCGCTCCGTGCACGAAGCACGGGGCACGTAGCACGGAGCACCGCTTCTCATGCCCTTCTCCTTGCACGTAGCACCGCCTCTCATGCCCTTTTCCTTGGACTAGGGACTTCGGACTAGGGACTTGTGTCTGCTCAGTAGTTGATCCCCACCGCTTCGCGGACTTTCCTGATGGTGATCTCGGCTTCGGCCCGAGCTTTCTCGGCGCCATCCTTCAGGACCTTCCGGATGTGCGTCTCGTCGGCCAGGAGGCGCTCTCTCTCTGCGCGGTGAGGGCGGAAGTGCTCGAGCAGGAGTTCGTAAAGATCCTTCTTGGCATGGCCGTAGCCGTACCCGCCCGAGATGTACTTCTGTCTCATCTCTTCGGTCTGCTCCGGCGTGGCGAAGAGGCGATAGATGGCGAACACGTTGTCCTTGTCCGGATCCTTCGGCTCTTCCAGCGGTGTGCTGTCGGTGACGATGCTCATCACCTTCTTCTTGAGGGCCTTCTCATCGGCGAAGATCTCGATGGTGTTGTCATAGGACTTGGACATCTTCTGTCCATCGATCCCCAGCACCGTGGCGAGGTCCTTTTCGATCTCCGGCTCCGGCAGGGCGAAGACATCCCCGTACGCATTGTTGAACTTGATGGCGATATCCCGGGCCACCTCCACGTGCTGCTTCTGGTCCTTGCCCACGGGCACGATGTTGGCCTGGTAGAGGAGGATATCCGCGGTCATAAGCACCGGGTATGCGAACAGGCCGTGGTTCGCCGAGACTCCCCTGGCTACCTTGTCCTTGAAGGAGTGACACCTCTCCAGGAGCCCCATCGGGGTATGGTTCGACAGGTACCAGCTGAGCTCCGTCACTTCCGGAACGTCCGACTGCACCCAGAAGATGGATTTCTCGGGATCCAGTCCCAGAGCAAGGAAGTCCGCAGCAGCCTCGAGAGTGCTTTTCCTGAGAAACTCGCCGTCGGTCACGGTCGTCAACGCGTGAAGATTCACGAGGAAAGCGAACAGGGTGGAGCTCTCCTGGTACTCGATCATGCGCTTCATCATGCCGAGGTAGTTACCCAGGTGCAGTCGACCCGAAGGTTGAATTCCCGACAGTACTCTCATTTGATGGCTCCAGAAGCGGCAACAGCCAGATTGTCCGCAAAGGCCTTCGCGTAGTCCGACTTCGGAAACACGGACGACAGAACCTGGGCCGCGAGCGACAGAGACGTCTCCGGCGGGAGGCAGTACTGCATCCCCAGGAACTGCTCGCGGTAGCGGGCGACCTCTTCCTTCACGTCCTTGCTGCGGATGACCACATCGGCGACGAGCTCTGCCAGGTGATCGAAATCCTTTTCCTTCATGCCGAAGCGGGTCATCTCCTGGACGCCTGTCCGGATTCCCGACGCATCCAGAAACGTCTCGTCGTCCGGCAGCGCCTGGTAGTTGGTCACTATGGAGCTCTCTTCCAGACGGCGGGCGACGGTAGCGCCATCGCCGTGCTTGCGGACCCGCAGGAGAACCTGGTGCGTCTGCGTGTATCCGTCGGCGGGATCACCCTCCACATCAATCCCGCGGTCCGCGAGAGCCTTGGCAAATGCCTTGGCGTTCCTGCAAACCTGGTTCTGGTACTCGTCCTTGAAAGCGTTCATTTCCATGGCGGCCATCAAGAGTCCGAGGAGTGTTCCGAGGTGATGGTTGCTCGTCGAACCCGGGAAGGTGCGCCCCTTGATTTCTACCCACAGCGGCCGGAGTGGGGTTTTCTTGGGTATGTTGCCTGCGACAACGCCTCGCTGTGGCCCGAAGAAGGTCTTGTGCGTGCTACCCGTGACCAGGTCCGCGCCTTCCTCCAGGGGTTTCTGAAATGCCCCGTAGAGGCCGAGGACATGGGCCATGTCGAACATCATCACCGGCTTCGGGTCCATGTCCTTGATCATCCCGGCCACCTCGCGCACGGGCTCGGGGTAGATGAACATGCTCTTTCCGAAGACGATCAACTCGGGCTTGTGTTTCTCGAGGAGATCCGGGATCGGGCCGGTGTCAATCCGGTACGGATTGTCCTTCCGGACAGGAAAGTTGACCACATTCTCCTTGCCCGTGTCGGGATTGGTCTCGATGTAGTTGAAGAGCGCCCCCATCGGCTGGGAACTCAGGTGGCCTCCGAGCGACAGGTCGTTGTTCATCACCGCTCGCATCCGGCGGAAGGGTACACCTTCGCCCCGCCCGCGATTGATGAACTTGGCCATGCCCTTGAACACGACCTCGTTGGCCATCTGGCCGCTGATGGTCCGGAGTTCGGCCTCCGAGGCCCCGAAGAACTTCCGGACCTCGTCGCGCGCCTGTTCTTCTATGTCCCGGATAAAATCGATACCCTGGTAGAAGTAGATTTCCTTGCCCTTCATGGTGCGATGCTCGGCATAGCGCCCGGCCGGGTCAGAGATCTCCAGCATCTTGACCAGGAGGCTGGGTGTGGTCTCGGACGGGATCAGGTTGAACGAGCGGCGCTGGCGCCACAGGTTGTTCTCTACCGTGCGCCGGACGAGATCCCGGGCATTCTGTTCCAGTGAGTTCGACATTCCAGACTACCTCCCTGTCTCTGCGTTATGATGTCCGGATGACTGTAGTGGATTTCGGCGCCGGGTTCAACACGAAGAAGCCCCTTGCCGCGGGATAAACACGGTGGAGGGTGGAAGGGTGCGGAATTCCGCCCTATTTCCTCGACACTCGACAC
>JAGLYR010000206.1 GCA_023132135.1 Candidatus Eiseniibacteriota bacterium
GAGCGCCCGGGAATAGTTCTCCGGCAGGTCCCGCCCATCGCCGAGCTCCAGACCGTTAATGGCGTTGGCCACATCCGCGGTGTTGGTGGTGATGTCCTGATGCATCGTCCATGGAACGTCATTTTCCGAGCCGTAGGGGGCGTTGTCGTATCCGCACGAGCTGTAGGAGTGGGGATAATCCTGGAAAGCGCCCACGCCAAAGGCCGCGTCGATGCCCAAATCGATGATGGACTGCATGATATTGAGAGCCGACGATTTCACCTCGTTTATCTCCTGGCCCATGCTGCCGGTGGCGTCCATGACGAAGACGATGTCCGCAGCCCGGATGATTCCGCTGGCAGGAGTGGTTACACAGAGAGAATCCATGACCGTCTCATTGCACGTGATCGTGAAGTCAAAGCTCTCTGGATCCACCACAAAATTCGTGGGCTCCCCATTGACGGATTCAAAGCCGCGCCCGCCGCGCCCGTCGAGCTGGGCCAGAGCCGGACTGCAAAGAGAAAAGGCCAGCAACACTCCCACCGTAAGACAGACTACACCTTTAGCATTCACCATGTTGTTCCTCCCTCCTCAGGAAACACGAGATCGCTCTCACAGTGTTCCCCTGTGTCAATTGCTTGGTTCGGATCACCAGTCTGTCAATGATGATACCATATTCCCCGGTGACATTCCACCTGTTTTGCAGGAGATCCGCGGTAGTAACCTCCTGGGTAGTAACCTCTTGGAAGGACTTGCCTTTCGTGGTGACAATTCAGAGATGCCGGGTCAAGACCGCGCGGGGAATGCCGATAGAACAGGAAGATACGCCCGAGCGGGTCCATGGAGACGTCTTGACACCCCGTGTCCCCGCCGCTATCTTGTGATGTTGGTTTGCGCGACGGCCGTTCGGCCGTTTCCGTTGTTCTTGTGGAATTCCCGGACCGCGCGCGGTCCGGATTCATGTAGAGGTCGAGCCATTTTGAGACGAGTTCTTGCGACAGGTCTGGTCCTGACAGCAGTGCTTGCTGCGGCCTGCACAGACGCGCAGGCCTACGTGGGTCCGGGGGCAGGGTTTGCCTTTCTAACGTCTTTCGCTGTCTTGTTCCTTACGATCTTCGTTGCCATCGGGACCATTCTTATCTGGCCCATCCGATTCCTGTTCCTCCGGGCAAAACGCCGGGGGATGAAGGAAGCCATGGTGGATCGGGTTGTAGTGATCGGTTTCGACGGAATGGATCCGGCACTCACCCGGCGTTTCATGGATGCCGGGAAGCTGCCGAACCTTGCGAAGCTGGCGGAAGAGGGGACCTTCTGTCCTCTCAAAACCACGTCGCCGTCGATCTCTCCGGCTGCCTGGTCCTCGTTTCTCACCGGCTCGCATCCGGCCAAACACAACGTGTTCGACTTCCTGACCCCGGACCGGCGAACCTACTTCCCTGTGCTGTCCTCGGCCGACATCGGGGCGGTCTCCAGGACCTTCAGCCTGGGGAAGTATGCGATTCCCCTGGGCAAGCCCAAGATCCGCCTGCTGCGCAGAGGTGTCCCCTTCTGGAAACACCTGGGCGATCGGGGAATTTTCTCATCCATCATCCGGGTTCCCATCACATTTCCCCCGGAGAAGTTCCGGGGTGTTCTCGTCAGCGGGCTCTGTGTCCCCGACCTCAAGGGCACGCAGGGCACTTTCACCTACTACACGACATCCACCAATGGGAACAAGGAACACACGGGCGGGGTGCGGATCCCGGTGAAGTTCGAGGGCGATACAATTCACGCGGAGATCGAGGGCCCGGTGAATTCGATGCTTCGGGAACCCGTGCCCATGACGATTCCCTTTACCGTCGTTGTGGATCGCCCGGGGAAGCGGGCGCGGGTTGAGATAGCGGGTCAGACAATCGAGCTGGGTGAGCGCGAGTACTCTCCGTGGATCTCCCTGGAATTCAGCGCCGGCTTTGGTATCACGGTGCGCGGAATCGCCAGGTTCTACGTGACCCGGATGGAACCCGACTTCGGACTATACGTGACGCCCATTCACATCGATCCCGAGAAACCGGCTCTTCCCATTTCGCACCCCTTCGTCTACGCGGTCTACCTCTCCAAACTGATTGGGCCCTACGCGACGCTGGGACTGGCGGAAGATACGTGGGCGCTCAACGAGCGGGTGATCGACGAGGGCGCTTTCCTCCAACAGGCCTACTCCTGTCACGAAGAGCGCGAGAAGATGCTCTTCAACGAGCTGGAAAAGGTTCGAAAAGGACTCGTGGTCTGCGTGTTCGATACCACGGACCGCGTTCAGCACATGATGTTCCGCTACCTCGTACCGGGGCATCCGGCCAACGAGGGTCAGGACACGGAGGTCCACAAGAATGCCATTGAGGATCTCTATGTCCGAATGGACGAGGTCGTGGGCCGTGTGCGGGAGAAGATGAAAGAGCGGGAAACCCTGATTGTGATGTCGGACCACGGATTCAAGGCTTTCCGGCGAGGGGTGAACCTCAACTCCTGGTTGGTGCAGAACGGTTACATGGTTCTGAAGGATGGATGCACCGGGGCCGGGGAGTGGTTGCAGGATGTGGACTGGTCGAAGACCAAGGCGTTCGCATTGGGTCTGGGGGGGCTCTACTTTAACGTCAAGGGCCGCGAAGGGCAGGGAATCGTCCAGCGTGGCGATGAGCTCGAAGCCCTCCGGACGGAACTGCTCGAGAAACTGCAGGGACTCAAGGACTCGGACACGGGGGATACGGCAATCCGAAACGTGTACGTTGCAACAGAGCTCTACAAGGGACCATATGTAGACAACGCCCCGGATCTGGTGATCGGCTATGCCGATGGATACCGGGTTTCCTGGGACTGCGTCACCGGTATCGTGAACGATGTCGTTTTCGAAGACAACAGGAAAGCGTGGAGCGGAGATCACTGTCTCGATCCCGAGATTGTACCGGGCATCTTCTTCTCCAGTCTGAAGATCAATACGAACCAGCCGGCTATCATTGACGTTGCTCCGACGGTGCTGGACCTGTTCGGGGTTGCGCCGCCGCCCTATATGGACGGCCGTTCGCTGCTGAATGGCTCTCAAGAGCAGTCCGGAGTCCGGGGAAAGGGGCAGCACGTGAGCCGAGTGACGGGAGAGCAATCTTCATGAGAATGGGAAGACGAACGTGTTGGATCGCAGGTCTCGCGATTTTCGGTCTGGGATTGCTTGTGCTGGGCCCGTCATCCGGGCCGGCGAGCGCGGCCGGGGGCAAGAAGGTGCTGGTCCTGGGTTTCGACGGAATGGATCCGAATCTGTCCAAGCGGCTGATGGAGGAGGGGAAGCTGCCCAACTTCAAACGCTTGGCCGACGGGGGCGGATTCTCGAAGCTGGGCACGAGTATTCCCCCGCAGAGCCCTGTGGCCTGGTCCAATTTCATCACGGGCCAGAATCCCGGCGGGCATGGCATTTTCGATTTCGTCGCGCGTACTCCTGAGAACTACCTTCCGTTCTTGTCCACTTCCGTCACCGACAAGAAAGGCACACGTCTCCTGAGGAGGGGAACGGCCTTCTGGGAAATTCTGGAGGATCACGGTATCTGGAACTCGGTTCTCCGGGTACCCTCCAACTATCCGCCCGTCGATATGAAGGGTCCGTCTCTGTCCGGAATGGGAACGCCCGACATCCTGGGAACCTACGGAACGTTCTCCTTCTACACGACCGAACCGCAAGTGGGGGGCGATGTGGAGGGGGGGAAGATCATTGAAGTCAAGATGCGGAACAACATGATCGAATCTTCCCTCGTGGGGCCCAGGATCGGAGAGGGCGGAGACGCAGTCAAGGTGGAAGCACCTTTCACCGTGTGGGTCGACCCCGAAGAGGCGGTCGCCAAGATCCGCGTGGGGGATGAGGAATTCGTTCTGGCGCAGGGAGAGTGGAGCGACTGGAAACCCGTCGAATTCAAAGTGATGTCGAAGGGGATGGAAATCCTCCTGTCCCTGGTGGGACAGACTTCCTCGCTCCACTCGATTGCGAGGTTCTACCTCAAGGAAGCACACCCCGAGTTCAATCTGTATGTTTCGCCGCTCAACTTCGACCCGTTCTATTCTCCGCCCGGGACCAGCATCTGTACACCGGATGGCTATTCCAAGAAACTGGCCAAGGAGATCGGGTACTTCTACACCCAGGGAATGGCCGAGGACACATGGGCTCTTAACGAGGGAAGGCTCAACGAGAAGGAATTCCTGCAGCAGAGCGAATTCGTGCTTCAGGAACGGATCAGGATGTTCAGGTGTGAGCTGGAGCACTTCCTCCAGAAGGAGCAGGCGCTCTACTTCTGCTACTTCTCAACGACCGATCCGCTGTCCCACATGTTCGGGCGATTCATGGACCCGGGGCACCCGTTGAACTACCCGGATGAGTTCGAGAAATATGGGGATGTAATCCCCCACTACTACACCCGGATGGACTCCGTGCTGGGCTATGCTCTGGACCGGGTGGGGGAGGGGACCACGGTGATGGTGCTCTCCGACCACGGATTCACCTCCTACCGGCGTTCATTCCACCTGAACACATGGTTGTACGAGAACGGCTACATCCAACTGAGGGACAAGCGGAAGAAGAGCAGCGGCGAGTTCTTCGTGAACGTGGACTGGCGCAAGACCAGGGCGTATGCTCTCGGGATCAACTGCCTGTACCTGAACCTCAAGGGGCGCGAGGGCTATGGCATTGTGAAACCGGGATATGAAGCCGATCAGCTGCTGGCGGAGCTGGTTGAGAAACTCGAGGCCATCACGGATCCTAAGACGGGAGAGCAGGCGATTCTCAGGGTCTATCGCTCAAGCGAAGTTTACTCCGGGGATGCCATAGAATCAGCCCCGGATCTGGTGGTCGGCTACAACGCGGGGTACCGCGCTTCGTGGGAAACAGCTCTGGGCAAGATCCCCAATCCCGAAAAGGGTTTCTTCGGGGACAATCTGAAAAAGTGGAGCGGGGATCACTGCATGGCGGCGGAGATCATTCCGGGGGTGCTTTTCACGAACAAGCCGCTCCGGATTCCTGATCCGTCCCTGGTGGATCTTGCGCCCACGATCCTGAATGAGTTCGGGATCGAGAAGACGCCGGAGATGATCGGGCGGAACGTATTTGCGGAAGGGCCGGAAACAGGAAGCAGGGTGGAGAGTGTGATGAGGTGAAGGAGAGGCGTTATGTTCGGGGGAAAGAAGGTCAAGATCGAGAAGGAGTTGTACAGCAAGGCCGAGATGTATGCCAAGGTCGCAGGCTACACTTCGGTAGAGGAATTCATCAATCACATTGTGGAGAAGGAACTGGCTACCTTCGGCGAAGGTGATTCCGAAGAGGAAATCAAGAAAAAACTCCAGGGACTCGGGTATATTTCATAGGTGAGGTCCATGTTCGCATTCAACAATGCGCTGGCGAGAATGTTTGACCTGTTCTACACGCCGTTCCGGTCGTTTCATCCTGTCTGGGGCCTGCTGGCCATGTCTGCCGTCACCGGTCTCATTCTGCTGTTCATCTGGAAGTACACCACCAACCAGAAGCAGATGAAGGCGGTGAAGGACCGCATCAAGATGCATTTCATCGAGATCCGGCTGTACCAGGATGACATGGGGATCATCTGGAAAACCCAGGCGCGGATTCTCAAGCAGAACCTCCGCTACATCGTGCTGGTACTGGTCCCGGCCCTCGTGATTATTGTTCCGGTTGTGTTCATCCTTGTGGATATGGATCACCGGTTTGGCCGCGAGGCTCTCGAACCGGGCGAGTCTGCCCTGGTGAAGGTGAAGTTCGCCGGGCGGGGAGGATTGCCGGAGGTCACGATCCGGGCGCCGGAGGGTGTAGTGGTAGAGACGCCCCGGCTCCGGATTCCGGTGGAGCGAGAGGTAGACTGGCGCATCCGGGCCGAACGTGAGGGAGATTTCGATCTGGCCTTTGTAGTCGACGGAGACACGTACACCAAGAGACTGACGGTCGGTAACTCAACCAGGCGCTTCTCGTTCATCAAAGGGCAAGCCACGGTTGAGGAAGCCTTCTTCAATCCGGGGGAGGATCCTCTGCCCAAGGGGTCGCTGATCGAGTCCATCGAAATTACCTACCCGGAGATGCGCTTCCGCTTTGAGAGCTGGGTAGGTCACTGGTTGACGCTCTTCTGCGTGTTCTCGCTGGCGGTGGGGTTCGGTTTGAAGCCGGTATTCAATGTGGAATAGCGGCTACCCCCTCAACACTTTCCTCTCCAGAATCCCTGCCAGGTCCGTGATGTGGAGATCCTCCGCCGTGGGCTCCTTGCTCCAGAAAAACGCATCATCCCACGTGTGCATTCCCTCGAGCACCGTACGCTTGAAGATGTTTTTCTCCTTGGGCGAGCCCTTGAGATCGAAGCCGTAGTTGGAGACCGGCACTAGGTCCGGTGCAGCATCAAGAGCCGGGCCGGAGTAGATCTCGTCCCGTTCGAAAACCTTGTAGATTACCTTCTCGCCCTCGTACTCCAACGCCTCGAGCCCGGCCTTGATCTCGGCCTTGACAGAGGGAACGTCCGCGTCTTCCACCTTGCCCTTGGGAAACTTGCCCTTGCGATGGATGTAGATCCGTGACGGATCCAGGGCAAATGCCTTTGCCGAGGGAGCGATGTCATCCAGTGACTCGGGTGGATCCTTCTCGAAGGCCAGGAGTCCGGCCTGGACGAGCCATGGATTGACATAGGTTTCCTGCTTGATGGCCGTGAAGCCGTGATCCGAGAGCAGGAAGAACCCGTCACCCTCGTCCTTGAAGGGAGAGATCTCCATGTACGCGTCAAAGATCTTGCCCACGAAGGCGTCTACCTTGCGATAGTAATTGATAACCCTCTCGTGGAAGGGGTGCGATTCATCGTCGATCGCGGTCCAGAGGTAGTGCTGGATGCGGTCGGTCCCCGTGATCACCAGCTCGAAGAAATCCCAGTCCACTTCCCCCCAGAAGTGCTCGAAAGCCTGGAGTCGACTCACGAGCGTCTTGTCCAGATCCTTCATCAGGAACTCGTGATCGTCCCGGCTCTTCATGGTATCGATGTCAATCTGGTAGTTCATCTTCTGGAGCAGGGGCCGGAGAGTCGGGGGATGGATGGCGCGTGCCAACTCGATGGCCACGAACCCGGAGACCATGACCCCGGGAATGGGCCGGGCGGGGTATGTGGACGGCTGGTTGAGGACCACCGACTGCTTCTTCTTCTGCCCGAGGCGGTCCCAGAGCGTTGAGGTTTTGAGATCCCGGAAGCACGGAAAGGTCAAGCGGTAGCTGGAGGGTTTGAGATCCGTGAACCCGTAGATGCCGTGAGTCCCCGGGTTGGTCCCCGTCATGAAGGAGGGCCAGCTGACGGCCGAGATTTCCGGCAGCGTGACCTTCATCTTCCTGAGAGTTCCCAGCTCGGCGATCTTCGCTATCCTGGGGGTGATTCCATCGCGGCAGAACCGCTCCAGCATGGAGTGGGGGACGCCGTCCAGTCCGACGACGCAGACGCGCGGTTTTTTCTTCTTTTTCAGGAAGCCAAATGCCACGGCTCACTCCTCCTGAGAGACAGTCCCTAGTCCGTAGTCCCTAAATGCTGGCGTTCTCCATCAATCACCCAGGCTACAGGCTAAATGTAACCCAGGTCTTTGAGCCGCTGCTTGATCTTCTCTTCCTCTTCCTTGGAGTACTCGTCTTCGGCATCTGCCGCGGGGACATTGCCCATGAGTTCCAGCGTACGAATGATCTTGTTCACGGACTCGTCCACGCCTTCCTTGTCGGTGTCGACCGTGACCTCGGGGTTGTCCGGAGCTTCGTAGGGGTCGTCAACGCCGGTGAAACCCTTGATCTCGCCGGCCAGGGCCTTCTTGTAGAGACCCTTCACATCTCTCTCGGTCAGGACCTCGATGGGGCACTTGCAGTAGACCTCGACGAAGTTGCTGATGAGCTTCCGGTTCTCGCCGCGGATTGCCTTGTAGGGCGAGATGGCCGCGGCGATCGCCACGACATCGTTCCGGCTCAGGAGATTGCAGACGAATCCGATCCGGCGGATATTGATGTCCCGATCCTCCTTGGAGAAACCGAGTCCCTTGCTCAGATTGGTGCGGACCACGTCTCCGTCCAGTACCTCAACCTTCATCCCGCGTTCGAGCAGGATCTCTTCGACCTTGTTGGCCAGGGTCGACTTTCCGGAGCCTGAAAGGCCGGTGAACCACAGGGTGAATCCCTTCATTGTTGTCCTCCTTGGAAGATCGGGGTTCCAATCATTTCTTCGGGAATGGGAATCCCGAAGTACTGAAGTACTGTTGGAGCAATGTCGTAGAGGGAATACTGATCCTTTGCCGCACCCGGGGTGGCGGCGGATGAGATCACAATCCCGTTCTGCGCGTGGTTGGCATCGTCTGGTCCGGTGTCGTTCTCGTACAGGTAGATGGAGCCGACGCCCACGGAACCGGCCGAGCGCCAATCCAGGTTGCCCAGGTAGACGACGAGATCCGGAGCGATGTTACGGGTTTCGCGGTAAATGTCCTCCGGCCGGAAGGCACGGGTCCCGATGTTGTTGCCGTTTTCGTCCACGATGGCTTCCAGTTTCTCGATTATCTCTCTGCGGAAGCTCTCGTATTCCGCCTGCGGGACTACCCCTTGGGGCTCGCGGCCTTCCACGTTGAAGAACACCCTGGCGTAGTAGCCCCCTTCGCCCCAGACCCGGGTCTTTTCCCAGTCGATCATGTCCATCTTCAGGCGGGTCTGTCCCTTCGGCTCCTCTTTCAGCGTGAGGTAGCCTTCCCGCTGGAGCCATTCGTTAATGCAGATGGCGCCGACCATGGGCTTGGCGCCGTGATCGGAGACCACGAGAACCATGGTGTCGTCGTCCACCAGTTTCAGCGTTTCGCCGACCTCGCGATCCACTTCCTTGTAGTAGTCGAGGATCACGTTCTCGTACGGGTTGCCAGGCTCGTACAGCCGGTGGGTCTTGTCGAAAAAGCGCCAGAAGGCGTGGTGGATCCGGTCAATTCCCATCTCCACCATGATGGCGAAGTCGTAGTCGTCTTTACCGTAGAAGTGGCGGAAGGCCTTGAAGCGGCGCTCCGTCATTTCGTAGATCTGCTTCAGGAGGTCGTCCTTGTCGTCGGTCCGGAAGTTCTCCACGTCGATCATGTAGTCGCCGCCCGCTGCCTTGTCGAGTTCGTGCTTGACCTCGTCCGGGTAGGTATACTGGACCCCTTTGTTCGGAGTCAGGAAGCTGGCCACCATCACGCCGTTGAGCGGCTTGGGCGGGTAGGTCTGGGGCAGCCCGAAGATGAGTGACTTCATCCGATTGCGCGAGAGGTAGTTCCAGACCGTCTTGGCCTTCACGTACTTCGCGTTGGCGAAGTAGAGATCTTTGTAGCCGTAGCTGCTTCGATTCCGGAATCCGTAGAACCCCAGCATACCCGGGTCCTGGGACGTCATCATGGCCGTCCAGGCCGGGACCGTGATGGGGGGGATGGTCGATTCCAGCCGCGCGCGAAATCCCTTGTTGCCCAGAGCGGTCAGGTTCGGGAGATGTTCACTCCATTCATCAAACAGCAATTGGGGTGTGGCGCAATCCAGTCCCAGAATCAGGATCTTTTTCATGGATCTACTTCTCCTTTGGGCGAGCGTGCTTCATCAGAATCTCAGATACCTCCGGCCGGGTGAACTCCGCCGGAGGAAGCTGGCCTTCGGATAGCATTTTGCGGACCTTGGTTCCGCTCAGGAACACGTGATCGTCCGACCCGTGCGGGCAGGTCTTGACAGAGGCCATGTTGCCGCACCTTGTGCAGAAGAAAGCGTGGTCGAAGAACAGCGGAGTGATGTCGATTTCCCCGGGATCGAATTCCCGGAAGATGTAGTGAGCGTCATAGGTGCCGTAGTAGTCTCCCACGCCGGCGTGATCCCGGCCGACGATCAGATGAGAGCACCCGTAGTTCTTCCTCACCAGAGCATGGAAGATAGCCTCGCGGGGGCCGGCATAGCGCATGGCGGCCGGGAACACCGAGATAGTCGTCCGGGTCTTGGGGTAGTAGTTGGCGAGCAGGACCTCGTAACATTCCATCCGCACCTCGCCGGGGATGTCGTCGCTCTTGGTCGCGCCCATAAGAGGGTGAATCAGAAGCCCGTCCACGATCTCCAGCGCGCACTTCTGGAGGTACTCATGGGCCCGGTGGATGGGATTGCGGGTCTGAAAAGCGGTGATCGTGTTCCAGCCCTTGGCCTTGAACAGCACCCGGGTTTCCTTGGGATCGAGCCGGTAGTTGAGGAATGTGGTGTGCTTGGGCCGGCTCACCGCGCTGATCCTGCCGCCAAGGTAAGTGTCCCCGATGGATTGGAGATACTGGGCGCCGGGGTGCGCGTCGTCACGGGTCAGAAGAACCTTCTCGGCCTCCTGGATCTTGTCGATGGGAAACTTGTCCTCCACGTGAAGAACGCCCAGGACGTTTCCGTCCGGATCCTCAAGAGCGATGTCCTGACCTTCCTTGACCCCGGACGAGTCCCCCTTGCAGGAGAAAACCACGGGAATGGTCCACGGCAGGCCCTTGTCCAGGCGCATGAGGTCGAGAACGGACTTGTAGTCATCCTGGGTCATGAATCCTTCGAGCGGACTCATGGCCCCGGTGGCGATCATCTCGTAGTCAGCCAATTCCCGTTCGTTGAGTTTCATCCGTGGCATCTCCGGGATTCTCTTCTCGAGAGTCTCCCGCTCCTTGCCCTCGACGAAACGGTCTACCAGTTTTCCACCGTGGGGTTTGATCATTTCTTCTCTCCCTAATTGAGTGCGGTCAGTGGTTCACTTGACGGATAGCGTCAGTTGCAGGCTAGTCAAGATAGCCCAGGTTGCGGAGCCTCTGCTTGATGGCCTGGGTCTCTTCCGGCGTGAGCTCATCCTTGTCCGCCGGGATTCCCTTTTCAGATGCAATATCCCGCAAGACGTAGACGATGAATTCCGTGACCGAACTGAAGCTGGAATCCTGAATCAACGTTTGCAGCTTGCGGTATAGTGGCCTGGGAATCTTGATAGTTACACGTGTTTCCCTCATGCCTACCCTCCGGTCATACTCCAGCAACACTCTAATAAGAGTCCATGGTACATCTGGGTTCAGAGAAAGTCAACCCGATTTTGAGTCTTTCCTGCCCGCATTTCTCACGGGATGTGCGCACTGGCTGCAGGTAGCTGGTGAGAAATGCAGGCTAGTCTAC
>JAGLYR010000207.1 GCA_023132135.1 Candidatus Eiseniibacteriota bacterium
GCAATAGAGAAGTAGACAATAGAGAATAGATAGCGGACAAGAGCATCATAGAAACACACTCACACTTCTCTATTGCGGTCTATTGTCTATTTTCTATTTTCCTGTCCGACAACGCACCAGCACATCGCGGGCATACCCATTCATGCATAATCTAGGCTAGTTCTCGGAACAGAACAAGGGGCGACCCGGTGGTGGTGGGTCGCCCCTTGTTTCTGCAAGCACTTAAGCCCCCGGAGGGGGCGGCTCAATGCTAGCCGCGGTGAGAAACGCGGGCTATATCTACCGCACCGTCTCGCTGGCGTCGAACGAGAGAAGCCCCTCGCGTGCCGGCTCCCCCGGGAATCCCGCCAGCTCGCAATTCTGCCACCACTCGAGATCGTCGCCCAGGTTAAGGCGTCTTCCGTAGTCGTACCTCTCCAGCATGGAGTGGATAGTCCGGGCCGCGGAAGCCGCCAGGCGCACCCACTTCCGGTGTTCCCCTGCCAGATTTTCACTGGGCGCCAGGGCAGCGTTGGCAAGATCCCGCAGAACACCGTGGGCCCACCCGGGTTCCGTCCCCTGTGGGGAGTCCGCGACTCCCTGAGGGAACGAGGGGGAGCAGATTGGCAGTGGCGATTCCCTCCGTCCGAAGGGCCCGGTTCCCTGCGGTGTCTCGTGGAGCATCAAGTACGAGTGGATGGATTGCTCGGAAGCTCCGAGCTTCCACGCGATTTCAGCATCGAAGACGGCTTCCTCTGCCTCGAACGTGAGCTCCTCGGGCGGAATTCCCGAGACGAACCGGCGGGTTCCCTGGGCCAGCAGGTCTTCCAGCAGATGCCTGGCCAAGGCATGTTTCCTGTGCCCGGGACGCGCGGCGGTCCGCAGGAGTGTTGCCAAACGGGCGATCTGCTGCCGGACCTCGTGCTGATACGCCGCCTGTTTGGCTGCTCCCAGGAGCAAGAGAACAATCAGGAATGCGACACCGGTGCCGATGGCTCCCGCGCCCGGTGCTCCCCAGCTGCCGAAGGCGATGATGAAGGAAAAGGACTGGAGAATGCCCACCGAGAACAAGAGCCCGATGCCGGAGTACTGCCGTTTCCATGCCGTTGAAACAGGCCACCGGTGCCGGGCCCCGGTAGCCAGGGAGGCCAGCGACGTGTTCACGACCACGTAGGAGATGGCAGCGGCCGGGAAAGCAAGGAGAAACCGATTGGAGGCCAGGCGGGTTGTGAGATCAGCAGTCCCCGGAAGACCGAGAATCACGTCGAAGGCCATGGCTGCTGCCGCGGCGGACAGGACGAGAATCGCCCAGTTCGAGAGGAACACATAGCCCCCGACCCTTCTCTGTTGAGCGAGGAAAGCGGCCCAGGAACAGAGCGCCGTGATTGTGGCACAGCAGACCGCCACGGAGAACCCGGCGGTAGACAAAGCCCCAATTGTCACAAACGCGGATGCCGTGATCCTCAGCAAACCGGGCACCTCGTAGAATGCCCACAGACCCGCGATGAGACTGCAGATGACCCACGGAACGTAGATCTGAAAGGGTTGTTCCGCCAGGCGAGTCGCGGCGAGCACCAACGCGGGAAACGCGGTGACGAGGAGAGCCAGCGAAGCCCAACGAAACTGGGAAGGAGGAGACGACGGTTTCGCCCGCGGGTGCGTCCACCGGGAGAAATCGTGGGGTTCTTCGTAGCTGAGCTGGCTGTCCACGGCCAGGAGCTGGACCCAGGTCCTGGCGGGTGCGCTTGTGTTGCGGGGAAGCGGATTCGGGTGCTTCCCGCGGTTTGGCGGTACTGGTCTTGGCATCTGGAAATCTCCCCCTGGAAGTTACACGCCGGCAATGCACGAACAGATCGCCGCAAGAACCATTCCGGGTTTGGGCAACAAGCCCGGGTTTTTACCGGTGGCGTGGCGTTGGCGAGGGCGAGAGAGTGGTGGGCGTTGTCGCTCTGTCCCCCCGGGTTCCGCTTCGCTTCACCCGGGGCTAGCATTGAGCCGCCCCCTCCGGGGGCTTCAACCCCTCCAATGCTGGGCTGATGGAAGATTTTCAGCCGATTGGCAAAGAAACCAACAGATATCCGAGAAAAAGAAGTGATCACGAGACTTGACTTGTCCGTGGCCAGTTGCCACAATTGCCAGCCGATGCGGGCTAGGCGGATATCTGGAGGGAGGAATGGGAAACGTGCAACGTTGGATTATCCCGATTCTCGCGGTGCTGCTGGTCGCGGGTTTCTCGGAAGCCTTGGCGGAGCAACAACACGCAACTCGGGAATCACACGGCGGGGAGGCGGTTCACGACGCGATTTTTGAAGAGGGACACGGAGAAGCGGGAAATGCCCACGGCAGTGAGGCTCTGGGGAAATCCCTTCCCCTGTGGACGATGGCCCCCTTCGTCGGTATTCTGCTCTCCATTGCTCTGCTCCCGTTGTTCGCCCCTCATTTCTGGCACCGTCACTTCGGCAGGATTTCCGCCGGTTGGGCCCTGGCTTTCAGTATTCCTTTCCTGATTGTGTTCAAGGGAGAAGCTCTCCACGAGATCCTCCACATCTACCTGGTCGACTACATCCCTTTCATCATTCTCCTGTGGGCACTGTTCACGGTTTCGGGCGGCATCCATGTCGGGGGCAGCCTCCGGGGCACACCCCTGCTCAACACGATCCTTATTCTGATCGGGACTGTTCTGGCATCGTGGATGGGAACTACGGGCGCCTCGATGGTCATGATCCGGCCGCTTCTGCGCGCCAACCGGGAGCGCAAGCACAAGGTCCACATTGTCTGTTTCTTCATCTTCCTGGTCAGCAACATCGGCGGGTCGCTGACCCCGCTGGGTGATCCGCCCCTCTTTCTCGGATTCCTTCACGGCGTTCCATTCTTCTGGACGTTCAGCCTCCTGCCACACATGGTTCTTATGGTTGTTGCCCTCCTGATCGTGTTCTTTATCGTTGACACCCGCTACTACCGCCGGGACAAAGACATGCAAGAAGCCACCGCGGGGGAGAAGCAGCCGATTCGTATTGAGGGTCTCTACAATCTCCTCTTTCTGGGGGGGGTCGTCGCGGGAGTGCTGATGAGCGGGATGTGGCGGCCGGGCACCGGAACCAGCATCTACGGCATAGACATCCCGACCCAGAATCTGGTGAGAGATCTTCTTCTGATCCTGATGGGGTTTCTGTCACTCCGGGTTACTCCCAGGAGAATACGCAGCGCGAACGAGTTCACCTGGTTTCCCATCAAGGAGGTCGCGTATCTCTTTGCAGGGATCTTCATGACCATCATACCGGCGCTGGCGATTCTCCGGGCGGGGAGCGAGGGGAGTCTCGCCTTCCTGCTGGATGCGGTGAAGGAGCCGGTGCACTACTTCTGGGTCACGGGGGTGCTCTCCAGTTTCCTGGACAACGCTCCCACCTATCTCACATTCTTCAACTCCGCCTTGGGGAGGTTTTTCCCGGGAACGGCTGAGTCGGTGGCCGTCGGGCAGCTGATAGCGGAGCAGTCAATTTTCCTCAAGGCGATTTCGGCGGGGGCTGTGTTCATGGGCGCCAATACGTACATCGGGAACGCGCCCAATTTCATGGTTCGCTCCATTGCCGAAGAGAGCGGGGTCCCGATGCCCAGCTTCTTCGGTTACATGATCCGTTACTCGATTCCATTCCTGGTCCCGCTCTACTTGGTCGTGGCCTTTGTGTTTTTCCGGTAGGACGGGGCGCTGTTGGAGAGGGTGAGACATGGCTGTGTATCATGAGCTGGTGATTGCAGGGCACTACGATCTGGCCAGGGGATTCGTGATGGGATTCCTTACCGGGAAGGCCTCTCCGGGGCCCGCCATCTTTTCCCGCGAGCGTGGTATCCGCAGAGTCAGCCTGGGGGAAAAGATGCTGGCATGGACGGGGATCCACGGCACCGCCGCTCACGTGATCGTAGATGAAGGAGTTGCCGGGGACCTCATCCGCGACATTACGATGGCGGAGGAGGAGATCGGTCTCAAGGTCATCTCGAACCGGCCCATCGAAGGCGCGGCTTTCGGGTTCCACTTCAAAGTTTTTGCGAGGGTCTATGGGGAGCAGATCAAGCGGATTCTTGGTTCTGCGCCGTCGGGCCTGAAGATCAGCTACGAAAAAGCTCCCGAGGAGAAGGTGGATCCTGATGCGCGGGGAGTGGAAGCCTACACTCCCTCCCACGAGTACGAGTACTCGGCCAAAGGCACCGCTGCCGGCCGCTTTGCGGATATCTATCCCCTCTTTGGGAAGTTGCTGGAGCACCCGCTGGTGGAAGTGGAGGAGATGGAACTGGAGTATAAAGATTGAGAAGAAGCAGTCCAAGGGAAAGGGCATCAAAGACGTGCTACGTGCCCCGTGCTCCGTGCTCCGTGCAAGGAAAAGGGCATTAGAAGCAGTCCCTAGTGCGTAGTCCGTAGTCCCTAGTCCAGGGAAAAAGGCATGAGAACAAGTCCCTAGTCCCTCGTAGGGGCGACCCGGTGGGTCGCCCTTTGCCTTTACGTCCCTTCCGCTGCTACTAGCCTGAATAACCCGGCCTAGTAAAACCATTTCACCGCCGTCACAATGTACGCCGTGTACATCGCGAGAAGCAGCACGCCCTTGGGGCGCGTCAGGCGGTAGCCTGTGCGCATGGAAATGAGCATGGTCACAACGATGGCCAGCATCCAGGGGAAGGCGAAGTTTATGATCTTGGTGGAGACGGTGATGGGCGTGACGGCGGCGGACATCCCGATGACCCAGAGGATGTTGAAAACGTCGGACCCCACGATGTTGCCCACTACGACGTTGCTCTCCCTGCGCCTTGCCGCACTGATACAGGTGGCGATTTCCGGCAGAGAAGTACCGACGGCAATCATCGTGAGGCCAACGATAGCTTCCGAGATCCCCAGAGAGGCGGCCAGATTCCCTGCGGACCAGATGATCACTCGGCTGGCGGCGATGATACCGGCGAGCCCCATCGAGAACCAAAGGACACACCGCGTAAGGCCGGCCCTGCTGTCCCTTGGGTCTTGCCCTCCGAGAAGCATCATGGTTCTCCCCAGCACGAAGGCGAAATACGCTATCAGCAGGGCTATCAAAACACCGCCTTCGTAGCGCGTGATTCGGCCGTCTCGCGCGAGGACATAGGCAAGAACGTCGATCGAAAGTATGAATGGAGCGGCTCTCATGAAAACGGAACGGTCGATGAGTATCGGAGACGCCGACAGAATCACCGCGAGAGCAATGGCCAGACCGTCATTGGCCAGCACCGAGCCAAGTGCATTTCCCAGGGCGATCTCAGGATGACCCAGGTACGACGACTGAACCGAAACCGCCAGCTCGGGAGCGCTCGTGGCAAAACCGACAAGAACGATACCCACCACCATCTTGGGAAGATGGAGGATCCGGCCGATTTCCAGGGCCGAGGCTACAAAACGATCGGCCGACCACGCGAGAAAAGCGAGTGCTGCAAGAAGAGCGACCAGGGCGGTAACTTCCACAGGGTTTCCTCCAGAACCGGAGTCCGTGCCGGATTCTATCACACCCCCCGGCGGTTTCAATCTCGATCTCGCGCGGACCAGGCCTGAATAACCCAGGCTACAACCGGCAGACTGGAGGGACGGCTTTCACGCCGTCCACATCGCCTGGTGAGAAATGCGGACCAGGCAAGCAAAAACATTGCGACGCGCGACGCACAGCCGCATAATGCGGTGAGCGGAGGACCGCCGGGTTCCCTGACTCATTGGATAACTGTGCCTGTAGCCTTGGGGCCGACCCATGCGATTGAGTTTCAAAGCAAACGCAGCATTGCTGGTTGCCGTCACCGGCGTCGCGATCCCGGCCCTCTCCTTCTTCGTGCCCGGCCACATTCAGCTGCACCTGCTGCTCTTCTTCTCCGGCGCCGGGCTCGCAACCGTCCTCCTGGGGTCCGGCAATCTTTCCGAGTGGGTCGGGCTTTCCACAGCGGCTTCGCTGGTTCTCTTCTCAGTCTGGACCGGGTTGCTCTGGGCGCTGAATCTTCCGGCTGTCACCGTTTTGTGGGGCGCCGTTCTCGGAACCAACATTCTCCTGGTGGTCCTGCTGTCAATCCGCTCGAGGAGTCTCACTCTGAAGGTCGGGTACTTCGACATCGCTGCCCTGACGCTCTGGATTGTGATTCGCGCTATGCAACTGGCTGTGTTCTCGCGGAACGGAGTGGACCCGGGTATGGGGAATGGGGAGGCGTTTGTCGCGCGCGGGTGGTTCGCGAGGGACACCTTCTACTTCTATGCGTTGGTGGAGCAGGCTGTACAGGGGCAGGGGTGGCCCGTGTGGAATCCGTTCTTCGGGGGGTTCGAAGTTGCCTATCCCGGGCTTATGCACATGGGACTTGCCGGGCTGCTGGTCCTGAGCGGGGAGAGAATAGCCGCAGCGTCGTCGGGGCTCATGGGAGTGGTGCTTGTTCCTGTCGTGACACTCGGGCTCGGCCTTCTGAAGTCGGCGGGCCGGCGCGCGCGGCAAGGAATTCTCTGGCCCATAGCCGCGGCATTCCTGCTCTATGCGTTGGCCCTTCGACTCGACACGGTTCTGTACCCGCAAACGCAGTACTTCGTGCTGGGAATATTCCTGTTGTTCTTGCGGGTGATGATGACGGTCGGGTCGGGGCCGCTCCGGGGAAATTCGAAATCGATGGCTGTCGGCTGGGCGCTCGGGCTGTTTCTGGTTCTTGCTCACCAGGTGTCGGGCTCGGCGGCTCTGTTTGTGTGGGTGTTCGTGGCGGCAGCTCTGGGCCGGGCCCGGCGTTGGGTCTGGTGGGGGTGGTGTGTGTGGGCGGCCGCGGGTCTTGTGCTGGGCCTTGCGCTGATGTCCGGCGGGAGGGATCCTCATCTCGAGTGGTCGTGGAGCGGGTTCGACGCATACATTCTTTACGCGTGGATCGGATCTCTCAAGGGTTGGTTGCCGGCGCTGTTCTTCGCTCTCTGGACGGGGATCGTACTGGGGAGAATGCGTCTGCATCTCTGGGCGGCTGCCGGGCTTCTGGTCGTCACGATCTGCGTCATGGTGTGGGGTGTGCTGCAGGAATACGGGCAGTCGAGGATTGTACTGGTTTTCAATGCGGAGCGGTATCTGTACCACGGTTTCCTTCTTGTCTTCCCCGCGGTGGCGGTCCTGTTCTGCGGATACTGGCAACGGTGCTGCCGGCAGCCTCGCATGCGCACGGTTCTCGTGATCCTGATGGTGCTTCCCTTTTTCCAGCTGCCCGCGCTCACCTACAAGTCCCGGGGACTTCTCACGGATGAGCCTGTGGTGGTGACCGGCGACATGCTCCGCGCGTACGACTGGATTTGCTCCAACACGGATATCGGGGATGTGATCCTCCGGCAGCCGGTTCCAGGGTCGTTGGATCGGGAGCGCTTTGACCGGTCTCTCCCGGCCTTCACCGGGCGGTCGCTATACGTGGCCGACATCTACAACATCTGGGGGTATGCGAACATCCCGGCCTACGAGCACGGTAGCCGGGTTGCCTTTGTCCGGGATGTTTCCGGCGGGCGGTATGGCCCGGAGGCCCTCTCCCGGGCCTGCTCGGCCCGCGGGATCGACTACTGGATCACCCACGGCCCGCGGGGAAACTCCGATCCCGTCCTCGAGAACCGTTGGTTCGATGTCGTCTATAATGTGGGAAGTGTCTCAATCCTGAAACCGATAACCCAGAAGACTGGAGAGGTGGCTCAATGAAAACAGACAGTCTCGTGCAGCGCGCGGAGCAGGCCGCCCGTGAGGGAAAACTCACGGACGAAGCCTTTGCCAACCTCAAGCGCTGGCTGGAGGGGGAGGAATACTCGGAGTTCTGGCCGGATCTGGGGAAGCTGGTCGAGGCCGGCGAGACCGGGACGATCAACGACTCCTTCGGCGCAGTGCTCCCCTTTGGAACAGGCGGCCGCCGCGGGCAGGTCGGAATCGGACCGAACCGAATCAACTCCCGGACCATCGGGGAATCCGCGCAGGGGGTGGCCAGCCATGTCCTCAGTTCCTGGAGCGGAAAGGAACCGCCGTCGGTTGCAATAGCGTCCGATACCCGCAACACGTCGCCCGAATTCACCCGGATCACAGCGGAAGTCTTCGCCGGCAACGGGTTCCGGGTGTTTCTCTTCGAGGAGCCTCGCGCTACCCCCGAGCTCTCCTTTGCCGTACGACACCTGAACGCGGATATGGGAATCGTCATCTCCGCCTCGCATAATCCGCCCTCGGACAACGGGTTCAAGGTCTACGGAAAGGATGGCGCCCAGATTGTTCCCCCCGTGGATGGCCAGATCATTGATGAGGTCAAGAAGGTGCGGGAAATAAAGCGACAGGATCTCGAAGTTGCTGCCCGGGAGGGAAGACTCCAATCGCTTGGGGCGGAGATCGATAACGCTTACTGGGAGCGTCTGGCCGGATTGCAGCTGGTGAAGGACCGGAAAGGGATCGACATCGTTTTCTCGCCGCTCCACGGAACGGGGTCGACTTCCGTGACACCGGCTCTCGAGATGGTGGGATTGGACAAGGTGTGGATTGTCGAGGCTCAGGCGACGCCGGATGGGGATTTTCCGAGTGTTCCGGACCGCAAGCCGAACCCGGAGGAACCCAAGGCGCTTGAGATGGCAATTGCCGAGGCAAAGGAACGTTCCGCGGATCTCGTGATGGCGACGGATCCGGATGCGGACCGGCTCGG
>JAGLYR010000208.1 GCA_023132135.1 Candidatus Eiseniibacteriota bacterium
CTGACCTTCCACATCCTCCGGGAATTGGAGAAAAGGGGTGAGATCCCGGATCAAGGCATGGTCGTGAAAACCCTTGTTACCACCAGCCTGCTTTCCGACATCTGCGAGAGCTTCGACGTGGAAATGCGGACAGATCTTCTGGTCGGGTTCAAGTACATCGGCGAGGTGATAGACAAAGATCTCCGGGGCTGCGAGGATCGATTCATCTTTGGCGCAGAGGAGAGTCACGGCTATCTCCGCGGCACCTTTGTCCGCGACAAGGACGCCGCTCCGGCGGCTATCCTGATGGCCGAGCTCACAGCGGTTCTCAAAGCACAAGGCAAGACGCCATACGATCTGCTCCAGGATCTGTCCCGCCGCTACGGATACTATCTGGAGGATCTGAAGTCCGTGGTCCTGAAGGGTGAGGAAGGACTCCGGCAAATCGGACGCATGATGGAAGGTTTCCGCAAGAATCCGCCTCGGGACCTGGGTGGCGTCGGGATTGTCCGAATCGAGGACTATGGCGAAGGGAAAGTTGTGGATCCGGCCACCGGCCAGGTTGTCCGGGACATCTCCAAACCCAGGGGGAACATCCTCATTTTCCGCCTCTCGGAAGATGAACGCAGCTGGCTGGCGGTCCGGCCATCCGGCACCGAGCCCAAGATCAAGTTTTACCTGAGCGTGTACGCGCCGGTGGGGGCGGATGACGATCTGGATGCGGTCAAGCAACTGGCGGCAGAGAAAGCGGAGCGGATCTGGGCCGCAGTGCCGCGCGCGTGAGGGCGAATTGGGTAAACGGGGGGTCAGGTTTTGTGTGCGCACTTTCCGAGACGTCCCGGAAAGCCCCCCCAGCGAAAGCGGCTGATCAACGATCCTACGACGCCCGATCGGCCAGCAGCCATTGCGCGGCCGAATGCACCACGATCCGCTCCGGTAAGCCCCGCGCCACTTCCGGCGTCAGCGTGATCAGGTGTAAGCCGGCGCGGCGGTGTTCCTTTGCAGCTGCCAAGAGGGCGCGCACCTCCCGTTGCATTGTGTCCGGGTCGTCCAGTTCGGCGCATGGCTGGATCAGCGACTGTGTTCGATCTGGATAGCGAGCGAGGAAATCCACCTCGTAGCCATCCGCAGTGCGAACGTAGCTCACGTGCGCACCGCGTCGCTCCAGTTCCAAAAAGACGCAGGTCTCCAGGATGTGACCCACATTCGTCCGATCCGAACGGTCAAAAACGGGGATCAGTCCCGGATCAATGGGATAAACCTTGCGCGGATTGACCATCCGCCGCCGCACGGAATTGGAGGCGAGAGACACTATGCGGATCAGGAAGGCGTCCTCCAGATACGCAAGATACGCGTGGAGCGTGTCCTTCGCCACCGGGATGCCCTGGGACTTGAGATCGCTGTAGAACTTGTTCACGCTGAAAGCCCCGGCTGCATTGCCGAGCAGTTGACGAACCAGCCAGCGCAGCGCTACCGGATGGGACACCGCATGGCGCTCGATGACATCGCGGAGAAGCATGACGTCCACATAGCCTCGCAGCAGGTCAAATCGGTCGCGCGAAGCGATGCCTTGGGCCTCGGGAAATCCTCCGACCGCGAGGTAGTCCCGCAAATCCTTCTCCAGTGCCGAGCGTGAGGCTTTGGGCAGACGCGCTGCGGCCCGCTGCGGTTCCCGGCCATGATGGCGCAGATACTCGCGGAAGCTGAATGGGAACACCGTCGCTTCCATTGCCCGTCCGCGCATACTGGTGGCCACTTCCCGGGAGAGCAGTTTGGCAGAGGAGCCGGACACAAAAAGCTCTATGTTTTCGGTGTCCAGTAGGCGGCGGGCGAAGGTTTCCCAACCGGGCACCCCCTGGATTTCGTCCAACAAGAACAGTGCGCGCCGCGTGTCGCGCCATTCCGGGTTCAAGCGGTAGAACTCCTCCACGACCAGGTTCAGATCAGCGGCGGCCATACCTGCCAGGCGCTCGTCCTCGAAGCTGAAATAGAGCAGCCCCTCACGCGCCACACCCTGGGCCACACGGTCCGCTAACACCTGCCACAGAAGCGTGGTCTTGCCGGCACGGCGCGTTCCGATCACTGCCACTGCCTTGCCCGGCACCCCGGGCAGCCGCACGTCACGCCGGGTGAACTCCGGCACGGGGGCGGTCTGGGAATCCACGATCTTCTGACGGATGAGCTCGCGCATTTGTCCCTCTCCAAAGGACAATATAACAGATTATTGTCCTTCTGTCAAGGAGAATTATGCGCCCCGCCGCAGAGGTCGTGAGGGGCGACTTTCCGGGACGTGGCGAGCTCTGTTAGCTTGTTCCGCCTTTTGTCTTGAGGTAGACGCTCACTTGCGTCAGCTCGCCGAGGGTCTCAGCCGCCGTTCGCCGGATCGAAGCGAATCCCCCTTGCCAATCAGATATGGACAGATGGTGCCGGAAAGATGCACAATAAAAGCTAACTACGTCCCGAAAAACGTCCCACTCGTGTTCGACGTGAAGGACGTGTGAGGGGGAATCATGAACAGCCTGAAAACGATAACACTCGAGGGCTACAAGTCATTTCGAGACGCCGAGGTGCAATTCGGCGACGTCACGGTTCTACTCGGAGCCAACGGGGCCGGCAAGAGCAACCTGGTGTCGTTTTTCCAGATGCTGAACTTCCTGAGCACGGGGGCCTTGCAGGATTATGTGGGTCGAAGCGGGGGCTCCGATTCCCTCCTGCACTACGGTCGCCAGGCGACTCCGCAGATGCGGGCGGACATCGAGTTCGAAGGAGATGGCTCCACCACGACTTACAAGATAGCGCTTTCCGACGCCGCCCCGGACACGTTGATATTCACGCATGAGTATGTCGTCTTCAAGCGAGAAGACCGTGAACAGCCACAGGAAATCCAGATCGATGCAGATTACAAGGAGAGCGGGTTGAAGAAGTCGGCTGAAGCGGGAAACGAAACTTGCAAGGTGTTGTTCGGTATGCTTTCACGGTGCCGAGTGTACCAGTTCCACGACACTTCGTCGACCGCCAAGATTCGAAAGAGCGGCTACATAGAGGACGCCGCCTATCTGCGCAGCGATGCAGGCAACTTGGCCGCGTTCCTTCGCGCCATGCAGAAAGCTCATCCGGACTGCTACCAACGAATTGTAGACACTGTCCGCCTCGCATTTCCATCCTTCGCCGACTTCGTTCTGGAACCGTCACCAAGCAACGAGAAGTACATTCTCCTCAATTGGAGGGAGCAGGGTCACTCGGACTACTTGCTTGGCCCGCATCAGCTATCGGATGGAACTCTGCGCTTCATGGCGCTGGCGACGCTGTTCCTGCAGCCGACCGAGAAAATGGCCAGCGTGTTCATACTGGATGAACCGGAACTAGGGCTTCATCCTTACGCAATCACCGTTTTCGCGGGACTAGTCAAGTCCGTGGCCGTCAACAGGCAGGTGATCCTGGCAACGCAATCAACGCGCCTGGTGGACGAATTCGAACTGGATCAGGTCGTTGTGCTTGAACTCGACGGGGAGTCGGGGACACGGTGCGACCGGCTCGACCGGGAGAAACTCTCTGAGTGGCTGGAAGAGTACTCGCTGAGCGAACTGTGGGAGAAGAACATCTTCGGGGGGCGCCCATGATGGTTCGAGCGCTTGCCTTTGTGGAAGGAGCGACGGAGGAGAAGTTCATAAAGGAAATCATTGCTCCCGAACTTGGAGCCCGCGAGGTTTTCATCAGGGCTACGACACCCGGCAGGAAGCGTTCCCAAGGTGGGATGCAACCTTGGGCTCGTATCCGGAGGGAGTTGCTTCGATATCTCAAAGAAGACACGAATCGGTTTGTAACGACGATGTTCGACTATTACGGCATGCCAACCGATTGGCCGGGCAGGGGTTCGGCCCGTCGTCAGGCGCACGACCAAAAAGCCGCAACGGTTGAGGATGCGATACTGAAGGATATCTCGGGAGCCATGGGAGACGCATTCGATGAACGACGCTTCATTCCTTACGTTCAGATGCACGAGTTCGAAGCTCTGTTGTTCAGCGATCCCGCCATTCTTGGAAGGGTCGTCTCTGAAGAAGGCATAGCGGACAACCTGCAGAGCATAGCTGATGAATTCCCGAGTCCGGAAGAAATCGACGATGGTCCGAATACCGCGCCGTCGAAGCGAATCCTCGCGACATGCAAGCAGTATCAGAAAGTCCTGCACGGCAATATTGCGGCCCAACGGATCGGACTGGCCCGTATGCGACAGAAATGCCGACACTTCGCCGAGTGGCTGACGAGACTGGAATCGCTCGGGCAAGAGAATGAGACATGATGGCAAAGCGAGAACGAGGGGATTCAACCAGGATTCAGTGACAAATCCAGAGGACGGAATTCCCTGTGGAACATAGAGTTATCTAATCAGGGCTCTGTCCCGAAATGTCCGGAGAAGGCAACAGTGGACCTGATTGAACGCTATCGCGGCTGTCTTCTGGGATTGGCAACTGGAGACGCGTTGGGAACAACGCTTGAGTTCAAGTCGCCGGGGTCTTTCCAGCCCATCGAGGACATGGTTGGCGGTGGACCATTCCGTCTCAAGGCCGGCCAGTGGACAGATGACACCTCGATGGCGTTATGTCTGGCCGAGAGCCTCATCGAGCGGCAGGGATTCGACCCTGTGGACCAGCTGGAAAGGTATGTGCGATGGTGGACCGACGGTCACCTGAGCAGCACGGGGGAGTGCTTCGACATCGGCGGGACTGTCGCCAACGCTTTGCGGAGATTCAGGGAAACCGGAGAATCAAACTGCGGATCTACGGACCCGATGTCGTCGGGCAATGGTTCGATCATGCGACTGGCGCCGATCCCGATGCTCTTCGCAAACCAGCCAGACAGAGCCATCGAGAAATCCGGAGAGAGTTCAAGAACGACGCATGGGACTCAGACCTGTATCGACGCCTGCCGATATTTCGGTGGCCTGATCGTAGGGGCGCTCAGCGGCGCCAGCAAGGAGGCGCTCCTTTCGGAACGCTATTCCCCAGCCTCTGGATACTGGGAGGAGAATCCGCTTGTAGAAGACATCGACCAGATCGCCGCCGGTTCCTTCAAACGCAAGAAACCTCCTGGGATCAGGGGCACAGGCTATGTAGTCCAGTCCTTGGAGGCGGCACTCTGGGCGTTCCACCACGGCAACTCGTTCCGGGAAGGCTGCCTGAAGGCCGTCAATCTCGGCGACGATGCTGACACGACTGGCGCCGTGTACGGCCAAATCGCCGGTGCGTTCTACGGCGAGCATGGCATTCCGGAAACCTGGCATGCCAAATTGACCCTTCGCGAGAAGATCGAGTCCTTCGCAGAACAGATCCTGGACCAGTCAAGGAATTGGGGCCAGCAGTTCCCTTCACAACGCTCAAGGGCGCAGGACTAATCATACATGATCTGGATGCTGTCGGGATCTTCGGCATAGGCGGCTGATCAGCACTTCGGGCATCTGGCGGGGGCCTCATACTTTTGGGTGCCAGGTCTTGCAATGCAACAAAATCCGAGGTAAGTATTGAAATAGCAGATCTTAGCAGCGCCGACCGTTGAGGACTCGTGCCTGCTGGTCGGATGTTCGCAACATACGACACAGCAACAAGTTAGCCCCTCGAATGTGGCATTGCAAGACCTGGCACGAAAGACGGGATACACCCGAGTTCCCGAATTCCTAGAACCTCGCCCGGGCAAATACCATCCCTTCCGCTGGATCCACCGCGATCTTCCCCAGAAGGTGCCCCTCGGGCGAAATCCGAACGGTCTCTGTTTGAAATGAGACCACGAGACCCACAAGTGCAGCTAACCCACAGAACACACTGATGTCCTTGTGCTTATCGGCCTTCGCGCGGTACTCGTCTGCCTTCTGGGTCAATCCGGCGTCATCGAATGCTTCCGCTGCGCTTTCATCATCATCACGCTCATACGTTTGAGATATTGCGAGAGCAGCAAATCCAATGGCAAGGGCTATCCCCACAGCGGCGTTTCGGCTCCGTTTCTCCAGAATCAGGGGTTCTGCTGGCTGCGGATACCCGTTGATGAAGCGCACCCGGTACTTGTCGAAGATAACAGCGTTGATGTCTGAGCTGTTGATCCTCTTGTGGGCATCGGTGCCCTCGTTGGGATCCACGATCTCGATGAACTCAGGATGAGGGTTGCAGATGTCGCGCACCATGACCCTTCTGAGTACCCCTCCCGTCCGATACACATCCGCCACCCCGCCGCACACTGTTCCCGGAGCCTGTTCGGGGGCTGATTCCTCTTCAACCGCCGCATTCACACTGCCCTGGTCGAATCCAGGGGCCACCGCAGACGCGTTCCAGGGGAATGCCAGAAGGATGACCAGCACGCAGCTCACGATCTTCATCTTTGCCTCCGCAGAGACGGGGCTAATAGCGGTTCAGCTACCCACCTTGAACCGCTATCTCACACGTCAGAACTCTCCGACCGTTATTGTCCAACCACAGGATAGGAATTCGGGTTTGATGTCCCGAATTACCTATCTCAATACTCGAGAATGCTACTCCCGAGACACCCGGAAGTCATCACAAAACCGTCCAATTGGTATGCTGTCCCGTCCGACGGCGTTCTCCATCTATGGCTTGGGTTATTCAGGAATCCCGTGGCGAGAGGAACGCCGCGGAGCACTCGCGCGCGTCGTCCCCGCGAACGCGGGGACCCATTTTTCATATGCACGCTGTTCCAGCAAGGTCAAGATGGATCCCCGCGTGCGCGGGGATGACGATTGGCTTCGGCGCCAGGGTGCAGTCCAGCCACATCCTGAGACCCTCGCAGCAGGGATTCATGAATAACCCAGGCTCACTCCCCAATCGCTTCGATGATCTGTCGCT
>JAGLYR010000209.1 GCA_023132135.1 Candidatus Eiseniibacteriota bacterium
AAGGCGTAAGACGTGAGGCGTGAGGATGGATCCCCGCGTGCGCGGGGATGACGTTGCGCTCCCTCCCCCGGGGGCTTCAATCCTACAATGCCCCTATCCTTGCACGGAGCACGAAGCACATGGCACGAAGCACCGCTTTTGATGCCCTTCTCCTTGCACGAAGCACGTCTCTGATGCCCTCTTCCTTGGACTTGGGACTAGGGACTACGGACTACGTACTTGTTTCGTAGATGACAGCCGTCAGCACTTTCCCCACGGCCTCGAGGCTCCGTGGAGAACACTTGTCCGGGGTGTCTTCGAGCGTATGCCAATAGGGGTAGTCGAAATCGATGATCACAATGGAGGGAACCCCGGCATCGATGAGGGGAATGTGATCATCGTACATCGTGTGCTTCGTCTCGTGGATGAACTGGGACACTCCGAGGCTCTTGGCCGTGTTCCAGACCTTCTGCACAACGGAGTAGGCGAATCTCTCCGAGTTGGCCTCTACGTAGATCTGAAGATCCCGATCTCCCACCATGTCCACCACAATGGCGTAGTCCGGCTTCGGATGTTCCAGCGCGCGAGCGTAGACGCTGGAGCCCATGCACCAGGGGAGGTTGGCGATCCCGCCCTGATCCTCCGCGTCAAAGAGCACGATATCGACATCCAGCGGGGGCGGCGTCTCCCCCATCAAACGGGCAAGTTCCAGGAGCACCGCGACGCCCGAGGCCCCGTCGTTCGCGCCGGCGATGGGCAGGCTCCGATTCGCCGGCTCAGGATCCTCATCCGCAAGAAGGCGGGTGTCCCAATGGGCTCCCAGAACCACCCACCCACTTCCCACGCCCTTAAAGTGCCCTATGATGTTCCAGAGGCATATGGTTGTGTCCTCAAATGTTACATGGAACTGCTGTACCTCCGCTGAATCGGCGTATTGCCTGAGAGCATCCCTCAGATACTCCATGGTCAGCCTGTGGCCCGGCATACCCGGAACCCGGTAGCCAATCTCCACCTGACAAGTCAGATGGGAGAAAGCCCTGTCACCGTCGAAGACCGGGACTTCTCCCCCCTGGCTTCCCGACCTGGTGCAACCCGCAGGCACGTACAGGAACCATGCGCACAGCAACGGCAGAACGAGTTTCCACGCGGCCCATCGCCTTAGCCCGCATTTCTCACCAGGTTTCGTCGCGAGGCGTCGTAGCTGCCTGTGGTGCCAAGGAATGCGAGCGAGGGGACCGGAAGCGTACTGGTCAGTACGTTGAGGATCACCAAGCGAGTATGACGCAGTCAGCATAGGCAGATCCGACGCCGCAGCAGATTCCTGGTGAAAAATACGGGCTAGCATCCTCAGGTCCCCCCGCTGCAGGATTTCGGTTGCGGAACAGTCACCGACGCCAGTGGTAGAACCATGACGTCATCAATCGCTCCCAATGCTTCCGCCGCCAATCCGATTCCCTCGGCGGCGGATTCAACCCGGGTCATGCCCATGGCCGCCACCTTGTCGGCGGGCAGCGCTGTGAGCATGAGGATTCTCCGCGACAGGGCCTTGCGCATCGTCACGTAGGCGGTGTGGGCATTAATGGTGAACTCCCGGGGAAGCCGCCGGGCCACAGACCGGAGATCCAGAGTCGAGAACCACGCGGAGAAGTCCTTCGATCCAATTCCCTGAGCGCATTCACCCAGCAGGAGGAGTACTCCGTCCTCGGCTACCAGTTCGAACGCATGATGCAGGGACTTGTGAACCTGGATAAAGTTGATGTCCTTGGGATGACCCCCGCAAGATGCTACCACCAGTTTCGCCTTCTGTTCGGCGGAGACTCCGAAGAAGGCTCGGACTTTCTCGACACCACTTTCGTACGCTCTCCAGGGATCGCCGGCCACGACATCGGCAATCCGTCCATCGGGGCTCAAGATGGTATTGAGGAGAAACGCCGGATTCAGCACACGCGCGCCCTCCATCATGTCTTCGTGGATCGGGTTCCCCTCAAGAACACCGTTGGCGCAGGCCGGGCAAATGGGCTCATCGAGATTCCCCTCCACCAGCATCAGCTTATGATTTGCCAGGATGGTCTCCTTCTGGGCCACACCTGGAAGGATGGACTTCCTCCCGCCACCGAAACCCGCGAAGTAATGAAAGCCGACCACGCCGGTCAGGACCAGACAGTCGCTCTCCACCACCTCCCTCTGAAAAAGCAGCGGTGTTCCCCGTGATGTCGTCCCCACCTGAACGTGGGCATCGGCGTTCTCACCATCATGATCAATCACCCGAAACCGGGACTGGATCCCCGGTCCCAGAATCTGATCGACTTCCTCGGGCAAGTGCCCCGTGTGGCTGCCGGTGGCCAGGATAATAGTGACGTTCCTGTCTGGAACATCCGCGCTCGCCAGGGACTCCAGAAGAAACGGAAGGAACTCCGCCGTAGCTGTCGCCCGAGTCTTGTCCGACACGATCAGTACAACCCGCTCTTTTCCCCGGGCAATTTCCTCCAGCCGGAGTGAGTCGATGGGATGCTCCAATGCCTTGCGGATCAATCCCTCCGCCGCCGGCGGATCCAGGCGTACAGGCTCCACCACCCGAACCCTGGCGCTGTCGGGCAGACGGATGCAAACCTTCTCCCGCCCGTACTTGAGTTGGATATCCATGGCGCTCCCGGCAACTGTCCGTGTTTCACGCTTGGTGGTATCAGGCAGACCTGAGAATACCATTCGAGCCCGTCGGCGGCAAGGGCAAGTGAGACTGGACCCTCGCACTGAACCTGCCCGGTGCATGATCCCCCCGGGTGTACCGGACTCTCCGCGAGAGCATGTTGGGCTGGATTGTGCTTCCGCCCGTCGAGAGCGCGCCCAGCCGCTTCATCTCGTTCTCCAGCTCGCGGACGTTCCCGGGCCAGGGGTAGCTTGCCAGAACCTCCAAAGCGTCCCCTGATAGCCGTCCGGCAACCTTCCCCTCTCGGGCGAAGGAGCGCGCCAGGAAATCGTTCGCGAGAAGGGGAATGTCTTCCATGCGTTCGCGCAACGCCGGGAGCTGAACATCGACGACATTCAGCCGGTAGAAGAGATCCTCCCGGAATCTCCCCCGCTCCACTTCTTCGTCCAACCTTCGGTGTGTCGCCGAGACAACACGGACATCGACCCGGCCCTCTTCCACAGCTCCGAGGCGCCGGATTTCCCCCGTCTCAAGGAGCCGGAGGAGCTTCACCTGAGTCGCGGCATCCACCTCCGCAACCTCATCCAGGAAGAAGGTCCCTCCATCGGCGGATTCAAAAAGCCCGGTTTTGTCTCCCACGGCTCCGGTAAAGGCCCCGCTCACGTAGCCGAACAGCTCGCTCTCCAGCAGATCCCTCGGGATCGCGGCGCAGTTCTGCGCGACGAAGGCCTTGGAGTGGCGGTTTCCCAGCTCATGCAGCGCTCGGGCAACCAGCTCCTTGCCTGTGCCCGTCTCGCCATGAATGAGAATGGGAACACTCGAGTTGCAGACTCTCCCGATGATGCCCAGCACCCTGGCCAGTTTCGCGCCTCCCAACATGGAGGGAACGACCTTCACTCCGGAAGGCGTCGCAATCCTGATCCCTCCATTGCCCGATGGCTCTTCCAGCATGGACACGGATTCCAGCACCGGGCGCGCGGCCGAGATCTTCTCCATCTCCCGTCCACCAAATGGAAACCCCCGTTCGCTGCCCCGGTCCAAGTAGATCAAGCCCTGCAGTGTGCCGTCGGCCACCAGGGGAAGAAGGAGAAGGGACCGCACGTTCCGCACCGCCTCGAGCCGGCGAAACCTTGGGTCCGCGGAGACCGATACAGAGAGCACCGGGGCTCCACTTGCAAGCCACGCGTGTTCCCCCCCCAGTAGTCGCTCGGCCAGCCGCTGGGCCTCGTTCCCGTCCATGTTGATCCGCGCCAGCACGCAGGCATCCGAACCCGCGCGCCCGGGCCGAACCCACAGGGCGCGGTCGGCGCCAACGTTGGCCGCTATCCCGGCGAGGAGCTCCCCCGGGATCCTCCCCGACAGTTCCCCCAGACAATCGGCATCCCAAGGGGTGTGGCATTCACTCGATTGAATCCTCCCGACCAAGAGCGTCTCGATGTCTTCCCGCAGGCTCTGCAGACGGCTCTGAAGCCGGTTTCGCACACCCTCCGGAGCAGGGTTCATCTCCTCGAGACTGCGGAGGATCGAGAGAGCCCCATCCACACCTCCGTGGCGAACCTTCCAGCGGGCCAAGGCAATCCGGGCATCCGCCAACCCGCACAGATCACCCAGTTTCTCAAAGATCTCGGAGGCCACGATCAGGCATTCCTGGACCCGGTCCCGACTCTGGGATTCCATACCGGAATCCGCCATCCACGCGGCAAAGGCCACCAGTGTCCGGGCCAGCAGGTGTTTCATCCCAAGGTCGGACAACCGCTCAATCGCGTGGCTGAAGCGGGCTCCGGTCCTGTGGTTGCCCTCGCGCGCCCGGAGTTCCGCCCTCAGAACGAGAAACCTGGCCTCTTCGTACCGATCGCCGGTCCGCCGGGCCGTCTCCAGACCCTGGGTAATGAACTGGAGTGCACGGGCCGGGGATTCGACATGGCTGGCCACCCTTGCCTGGACCCGGCGAATCTCGGCCGTCAGATCCGTCACGGTTCCCACTCTGTCGGCCAGCTTCCTGGCCTTCTCCAGTTCCTCTGCAGCTGCCTCCGGATCCCCGGTATCCAGGCAGAGCTCCGTGAGGTACTCGTGGGCAAGGGCTTGGGTTCTGAGATCGTCACCTGCCTCCGCCAGGGCCAGCGCCCTCGCGTACCGTGTCTCGGCCCTCTCCCAGTTTCCCCGGGCAGCCTCCAGTCGACCCTGCCCCAGGAGCACGGATGCCTCCGCCGTCGTGTGCTCGCTGCGCCGAGCAACGCGAAATCCCTCACGCCACACTTTCTCTGCCTGTTTCCAGTCCCCGATTTTGAAGTGAACGATGCCTATGTTGTTCAACCGTTCTGCAAGGGACCGGTCGGGCCCGGCGCGCGCCAACCGGATCGCCTGCTCAAAGCAGTCGATTGCCCTCCCCCACTCGCAGCGGTTCTTGTGGACGAGCCCCAGGTTGTTGTAGGCCTGCCCCATGCGTTGCCGGTCGCCCGACCTGCGGGCCGCACTCAGTACATCTTCGAGAATGCCGCTCGCCTCCTGCCACCGCCCAAGCCGAGCGAAGACGGCCCCGAGGGAAAGTCCAATCCGGAGAGCATCCGTTCCCACACCCCGCTGCGATGCCAGGGCCCTGGCTTTGATAGCGTATTTGTAAGCCCGGCGAACGCGACCGTTCCTGAGGCACAGATCCGCGGCCAGACCCAACGCTCGCGCCGACAGGCTTCCCTCCGTCCCCTTCCCCAGAAAACCCAGCACCTCTTCAAGCCGTCCAAGCGAATCCCGGTATTGATCCCTCTCATAGAGACAATGTGCTTCCTTGACGATCACCCGGGCGCGATCCCTGTCGTGACCGAACGACCCGTCCTGCCTGGCCAGTACAAAATGCACCTCGGCCTGGGCGAGGTCCCCCCCATCCATCAGCTCATCCCCGATCGCCTCGGCCAGGCGAGCGATCTCGCGTCGGTCTTTCCTCAACTTCGCCCGGTTCAGTTCCCGGAGGCATTGGTCGCCCCCCTTTGGCGTGCGTGCGGGCATGTGTCGGACCTCCTCTGTTTCATCCGGAGAGGCGCACGGGACAACGGGTCCCCCGCGTCCATGCCGGAATTCGCGACCTGACTGCTGCGGCCGCTACCGGATCAACAGATCGCCAAGGCAGCTCAACCATGCGAGGAAGAATGGATTCGTTGGGTCAGAGGCCGGGTCCTCTCCCAATTCAGGTACAGAATCGAGGGATTTCCCCGGAGGGATCCGTTCCAGATGAGGATTGGAGAAAGGGTTACGATCGGAGGACTGGTAGATGTCGTGGTCTCCGGAGTGCCATCGCAACACCGGGACCGGTGTCGCGTCCACCTTGGGACTCAAGGCCAAGGATCCGGCAAGAACCGCCGCCAGAGCGGCCCAGACAAGATATGTTCTCATCGCGCTCCCTCCTGGATGTGATGTGTGGACAAAGATGAGTGTTCCCTGAAGGGGGCGTTCCGCCGGAGCCCGGGCACAAAAAAAAGCGCCCGGATCTCAAACCCGCGCCAACAGGTTTCAACCGGCTCACACCACTAGTAAAGCAGACGATTCCCGAAGTGTCAATACCCCGCGGGCAAATAGTTGGGGCGGGGAAGCAATTCCCCGCCCCGTCCTTTGGAGAGAAATCATTCACCTTTTCCTGCTAGGCACCACCTCCCAGCGAGACAGGATGGAACAAACTCCAAAAAACCCAATCCTTGCGGTGAGAACGCAACCCTCCCCGACCCAATACAGAGATCGAATCGCCACGCCCTCAGACTCATATATATCACAAAAGAGTTCTTTTGTCAACTACACAATGAAAGCAGGCACCGAAGAGGCGGAACTCCCAGCCGCAGACCGCGCAGACTACATCTCGGACGCGACAGACAGCCGGTGGACGGTACCCAGCGCGCCATAGGGGCTAACTCCATAGTCGACGCGCCAGTCCTCCCACTCTATTCCCAGGCCTCCGCAGAATGCCGAGAGCATCCCCCACCCATCTCCCTGCCTCCCCATGTCCCAACGCTCCCCGTCCATTCCGGCTCTCAGCCAGAGCGAGCGACCCAAGAGCACCTCAAATCCCGAGGCGAGCCGGACTCCCTCGCCCCCACCGAAGGCCACATCAACGGCCAATCGCCCAAGACCCGATGGAGCCCGGTAGCCGATTCCGATCCGGCCTTCCACCGGAAGAGACACCTCTTCACTCAGGTACGACGAGCCACTCAGCTGGAAATTCCGGAGCGAGGCGCCCAGAGTCATGTTCTCCAGAGGAAGATCCAGAAGAAAACCGGCATCGATCCCCACGGCCATCGCGCTGTACGAGTCGATGGCCCCCGAGATGTAGGACGCGCTCACACCCAGTCGCAAATCCGGAGTCAGCGGGTACGCCGCCCCGAAGGTCATGGCCACATCGGAGGCAGAAAAGGACTCGCTGTGGTAGCCCACAGGTTCAGTCACAGACGTGCGAAACATGGAACCATAGGACAGGTAGCGAAGTCCCACACCCAGACCCCAGCCCCGGGGGGCCGCCCTTCCCAGAACAACCTGACCGGCCTGGACTCCCTGCGGATAGTGCATGTATGCGGCCAACGCGTGGGAATCCTGAATGAGGCAGAGTCCGGCCGGATTCCACCCAAGACCAACGGCCCCGTCCGAAAGAGCGACATAGGCCCCTCCCATAGCTGCCGGCCGCGGCGCGATTCCAACGCGCAGGAACTCGAAGTTCCGCGTCCCGGCCGCATGAGCCGCCGCAGGCAGGAGCCAACAGAGAGCCAAGACTCCAAGATGCTTCCAACTGACGAAATGCATGAGTGAATCCCTCACACCTATCCTATGCGCAGTACTGCCATCTGTCAACTGACACAAACCAATGCTGAGGGAAAGGACATGAGAAGCAGTGCTTCGTGCCCCGTGCTTCGTGCCCCGTGCTACGTGCTCCGTGCAAGGACAGGAGCATTGGAGGGGTTCAAGCCCTCTCGCGCCTGTCGTTCCCGCGTGCGCGGGAATGACAATCGGTTTCGCGCTCTCGCCTCTCGGATTCTCGCCCCCTCGCGCTTACCGCACCACAGCGGAGACCCGGGCGCGGAATGCACTCAGAATCCGGCGACGGGCGCCGGTGGACACGCGTGGGAGGAGAGCCGCTTCGAGGTACAGGGCGCCGATCTGTTCCCGACTGAGGTGGGAACAGATGCGCTGTGCTGTTCGGGGATCGACGGTGGAAAGGAGAATTGCGGCTCGCTGTTGCGCAGTCAGGGATTCGATCTCGTGGTGTATCTCGAGCTCTTCGATGGCATTTGTCATTTCAGGTGTTCGATTCCTCCTCGAGCCAGTCCTTGAGGACTTCCTTCACGGCGGTGATGTCCTCCTGTGCGAGAGTCTCGATGTCCCGTCGAGCCGATTCCGCCGCCGCCATCTCCAGACTCGCCATGCCTTCGCAGCTCGTCACCAACCGGCTCCGCCTTCTGGCCACGGCATAGGCAACGGTGCTTAACACTGCGCCCGTCACCAGAACCACCATCCCTCTCCACAACGCTTCCGCGGGTGCAACCGACATTGATCCAACCCTGTCGGTGACCTCCGCGTTATCCGTTTGAGATGCATGCGCCTCTTCGGATTCCCCAATTGCCCAGGCGCGTCCAGGATCTGCCATCCCGCAGAGCAATAGCACAACCAGCAACCCACAGCATGCCATGAGGAACTTCAGCATGTCCGGCCTTCCGCGAAGATTGGACTGCGGGGACACGATCCCGATTTCGCAGGCGCTCGGCGCCGTCGGCGGCTCCGCCCGAAATCGGGTCATGTCCTCGACTCACCCGTCCTACTTCAGGATTCGGAATTCTGAGGGGGGAACTCGAGTGGAATCTGTTCGGAGAAGGGCATCAAGAGCAGTCCGTAGTGCGTAGTCCGTAGTGCGTAGTCCAAGGAAAAAGGCATTGAAAGCAGTGCTTCGTGCCCCGTGCTACTCCACCTGAAGATGCCCGAACTGCACCACGATGGTCCTTCGGGATCCGTCATCAAACAGAATTGTCACCTTCATCGCCTCGCCGGAGCCTACGACGCTGATCACTTTCCCGGAGCCGAAATTCGGATGCCGGACACGCGAACCTGCCGAGAGGTCAACATCATCCGGGTAGTCGTAGTCGGGATGCACGTCCTTTTCACTTTCGTACTCCTCGGTTGCCATCGTCGAGACGGCCCCGACCTCATGAACGAGCTCGCTCGGAATGTCGAAGACAAAGCGCGAGATCTCGGTGTATTCACTCTCGTAGTAACGTCTCCTGCGGTCAGCTATCGTGATATGAACGTTCCGCAGCGCCCGCGTCAGCCCCACGTAGAAGAGCCTTCTCTCCTCCTCAAGTTCAGTCTCATCATTCATCGATGAAGCGTGCGGCAGCAATCCCTCTTCAAGGCCGGTGATGAACACCACCGGGAATTCCAACCCCTTTGCGGCGTGGAGTGTCAGCAATTTGACCCCTCCTTGCGACGTCGAATTCAGGCTGTCGACATCGCTCACCAGAGCGACACTCTCCAACATCGCACCCAGCCCATCCCGCCAGGGGATCCCGTTGTACTCCACGGCAATGCTTCTCAGCTGGAGCACATTCTCCCAGCGCTCCTCGGCCTTCTCGAACGATTTCTCCAACCACTCGCCGTAGCCCACAGCCTCAAGAAGAAGATCCATCAGATCGGCTACAGAAGCGCTTGCATCCGTGCGCATGAGACTGTTTGCAAGCTCATGGAATGCGGCCAGTGCTTTCGCGCTACGGGTGTCTACGTCCACCCCCGCGGCGCCGTCCCCGGATCCCCCGCCCTCAACAATCATCCGTAGCGCATCCCACAATCCCACGCCGCGTTCTCCGGCAACATCCCGCAGTGTGCCCCACGCCTTCAGACCGATTCCGCGGGGGGGAATATTGATGATCCGTTCCAGGGAAACCTCATCACGAGGGTTGTGGAGCACCCGAAGAAGACCGAGTACATCACGGACCTCCCGCCGTTCGTAGAACCGCGTGGCCCGAACAAGCTGGTAGGGAATCTGCTCCAGTACCAGCACTTCCTCGATGGAACGGGACTGCGCGTTGGTCCGGTACATCACCGCAATGTCGCCGTAGGAACCGCCCTTCTGGACATGTTTCTCGATCTCCTGAGCAACGTAGACTGCCTCCGCCGTCTCGTCGGTTGCATCGAACCGGAAGATCTTCGGACCATCTCCCGCGTCGGTCCAGAGCTTCTTGGGTGTGCGGTTGACGTTGCGATTGATCACAGCCCCTGCCGCATCCAGAATCGTCTGCGTCGAGCGGTAGTTGCGCTCAAGAATGAACATCTGGGTGCCCGGGAAATCGCTTCGGAACGAAGCGACATTGCGGTAGTTCGCCCCGCGCCACCCGTAGATGCTCTGGTCTTCATCGCCAACCGCGAACACGTTATGCGGAGCGTCTTCCACGCCGGCCGAAGCCAGCAGTTTGACCAACGCATACTGCGTGAGATT
>JAGLYR010000021.1 GCA_023132135.1 Candidatus Eiseniibacteriota bacterium
ACATGATGATGGTTCGCCAATGCATCCCCACAAGTACCCTCCTACTCTCTGACAACCCAGACCTTGATCTTGGTCTGTATGTCCTGAAAGATCCTGACCACAACGGTGTACACGCCCAAGGCCCTGAGCGGTTCCTCCAGAACAATCTTCCGCTTATCCACTTCGACGCCCTGCTCGCGCAGCGCGCTGCTGATGTCCTGCGCAGTAATGGAGCCGAACAGTCGATCGTCTTCCCCGGCCGGAACAGCAATGGTACAGGAGACTCCAGCCAGTTTCCCGGACACCCGCTCAGCCTGGCGCCGCAGCTTGTTCTCGCGGACAGATCGGAGCTTCTCCTCCTCTTCAAACTGTCTCCGATTGCCGCGGGTTGCCTTGACGGCTATACCTTGGGGAATCAGGTAGTTCCGTGCATACCCGTCGGCCACCTTCACGAAATCCCCCCGGGAACCGAGGGACTTCATTTCATCCAGAAGAATGACTTCCATCTACAGCCTCCAATTCCAGTAGTACCTGTCAGACATCAGGCCTGCTCGGGGCCCGGTCTTCTCCTAAAATCAACCCACGTGTCCAGCAATCCCATGGCCACGGCAACTACCCCGGACGCCGGCTGCAGGAAGACCAGTCCCACAATCCAGACCAGAATTCGCCCCACCTTCGGAACTCGCCGCTTTTCCAGCACATGCGCCAGGATCGCGGCGCCCTGAACCATGTAGGCAACCCCGGCAGCCACCAGGATATTGTGGCCCACCGCTACTGCCGGTCCGATACGTGATATCTCCAGAACGAGCCCCAGGACCGGGACCCAGACGAATCGCTCCCCCAAGGTCCAGCCGCGAAACGGAGCGACAGACGCCAACCGGACCCCGAACCGGGGGAACAGCCACTGCCCGATCCGGTACACAACAAAACTCAGAACGACCGCCAGAACCACTCCCAGAGCCGGGGTAATCAGCCACATCAGGTCCCCGACTTCCACAGCCAGTTCCCGGGCAGCCGCCAGCCCCTCAGGACTCACGCCCAGGACAGATTGCAGTCTGCCGGCTTCGTCCACGGCGGCCTGCAACTCGGACAGAAAGATCCCTCGAGCATCCGTGCTGACGAGAACCAGACTCTGGAGCGCGGAAACCACGACCAGGGGCAACGACGCAACAGCGATGACCCGGTGGGCTCCCCACTGCTTCTCCCGCCCCCAGGCCATCAGAAGTCCGGTCAGGCCCAGGATCACCACCGCGACCAATCCCTCGCCTGTTTTCAACAGGCCCCCGGCAACCACACCGGCGGCGAGCCCCCAGAAACCTGCAGCCCGGCCGTGCCGCAACCTGAGCCATGCGAAAGCGAGAGGAGCCAGGACCATCCCCACGATCCCCATCCCCAACCCCGCAGTCGCCGCTGCACAACAGACAACGCCCGCCAGCATCGGCCCACGACGCGGATCCCTGTCAAGATCCGGCAGCCGTCCCGGTTCCAACAACGAAACCCGGCCCCGGTCGCCGCTCACTCCAACCGTCCTCATCTCAGCCGCCGCCTGTACTAGCGCGCCTGATCGATGGTGAATGGGATGATGCCCAGATGACGGGCCCGTTTCACCGCCCGAGCCACGCGCCGCTGATGCCTTGCGCACGTACCCGATATTCGCCTTGGAACGATCTTGCCCCGCTCTGTGACGAAGCGCAGCAGCTTCTTGTCATTCTTGTAGTCGATGGTCAGCGTCGGATCTGCACAGAACTTGCAGACCTTTCGCGGACCTCGCCGATCACCCCGCGCCACTGGACTATCCCTCCTCGTGTTGTTCTTGCCATCTACAAGACGCCCTTTTTCAGTTCATTGCTCTGCCTGGATTGTGTATGAACCCCAGGATGGGGTTCATACACAATCCAGGCTAGAACGGAACATCGTCCAGATCCGGCCCTGCAGGGGCCGCCCCTTCATCCCCTGAAGTCCTCCGCGACGCTGCCGCCGGAGAAACCTCCTCCCGTGAGAATGTCCGCGACGACTCTCCGCCAGTGGCACCCGACGAGAACTTCTCCAGAGCCTGGAACCGGTCCACCCGGATCTCCACCACGGTTCGCTTCCTCCCGTCCTCCGTCTCCCACGACCGGCTCTGCAAACGCCCCTCGATCAGGAGAGGGGATCCCTTTTTCACGTTGTCCCGCGCCAGCTCTGCCCACCGTTGCCATGCGACAACGTTGATGAAGGCCGTGTCATCCTTCCACTCGCCGCTCTGATCCTTGTAACGCCGGGTGCTCCCGATCCCGAAATTGGCCACGGCCGCCCCGCTGGGAGTATACCGCAGTTCGGGGTCCCTCGTTGCATACCCGGTGATCAGCACCTTGTTCACAGAGGGCAGTCGGATCTCTGCCATGTTGCCTCCTTAAGTGGTTCGCAGACGAGCAAGGCCCGCGCCCGGTTCCCCGCCATCGAGGTCCGTGGAACACGTGCGCCGCAGTCCTCTCGGATCACTCCCCGGAGACTCTGAGGACAAGATGCCTCAGTACGGACTCGTTCAACCGGAAAGCCCGTTCGAGGCCTTCGATCAGCTCCGGACCCGCCGCAAACCGGAGTAACGTGTAGTAGCCCTCCGACTTGCCGCTGATTTCGTAGGCGATTTTCCGACGGCCCCAGCGCTGGACTTCTGTAACTTCTCCCTGACCTTCGCTCACGAAGCTGGTGATCTTCTCGATTTCCTGCTCGATGTCCTGATCTCCAAGCGAAGAATCGATTACAACAACCGACTCATACGACCTTTGCATTCAGCACCCTCCAGAACCTGACTCGCGGGAACCCTCTCCCTCTGGAAACCAGCCGTTGAACTCCGACATGGCCGCTTCCAACGACCCGCGAAGCGCGGCTTCCACAGCATCCGCGGCGCGGGGAACCACCCTCGCCACGATTCTCTCCTCCTCCGGTTCAAACACATCAAGAACGTACTCGGCGGTCTCAACTCCCTCGGGGGGGCGCCCAACGCCAATCCGAAGCCGGGGGAAAGCATCCGTGCACAACGCCTCCGCCACCGACATCAACCCCCTGTGGCCCCCGCTCCCCCCGGACCCTCGCAGCCGGAGGCGCCCCAGGGGAAGATCGACATCGTCACAGACCACAAGAATCTCCTCCGGAATCAGACCGAACACATCTCCCAGCTTCCGCCCAACCCGCCCGGAGAGGTTCATCGGCGTCTCCGGCCGGGCCAAGACCACCTTCTCCTGTCCCAAGACCGTGCATCCCAGCAGGCACTCGCCCTCGGAACGCGAAAGGGGACATTTCCACCTCTCGCTCAGGCAGTCCACAACCCGAAATCCGGCATTGTGCTTTGTCCGGGCATACGCACTTCCCGGATTTCCCAACCCCAGGACCAGATGCAAGCGCTATCATCCCTTGGACTGCGAGGGCTGCTCCGACTCCGGGGGAGCCACATCTTCCTTGGCAGCTTCCTCGCCCTCCGCGGCTTCCGCTTCCAACTCCTCTTCAGACGGCACCTTCTCCTCCACAACGGTCGGACGCGCCACGGCGGCCACGGGTATCTCCTCGGGGTTCAGAATGGTCACGCCCTCGATACTCAAATCCGACACGTGAAGCGACTGCCCGACGTCGAGATGCGAGACATCCACAGCAACCTGTCCGGGTATGTTGTCCGGCAAGCATTCGATATCGAGTTCCCGCAGCAGAAGTTCGAGAACACCGCTCGACGTCTTCACTCCCACCGGTTCGCCCACCAGAACCACAGGCACAGCGAGATGGATCTTTTTCTTCAAGGAGACACGCTGGAAATCCACGTGAAGCATTTCTCCCCGGAATGGATGCTGCTGCACTTCCTTCATGAGAGTCAGGTAGTTCCCCGACGGGTTTCCTTCCACCTTGAGATCCACCAGATGGCTTCCTCTCCCGGCGGTCCGCAACAGCGTAGTCAGCGCGCGAGCCTCTACGGCCAGCAAACGGTTCTCACTTTTCTCGCCATACAAAACCGCAGGGACGTAGCCTTCCCGCCTCGTGCGCCGGGCGGCGCCTTTCCCCTTGCCCTCTCTCGTTTTTCCTGTCAATGAATATCTGGCCATACCCACTCCATGCGAAAGATGTTTTCTCCAAATCCGGCAACCCGGGGTTACTCAAACAGAATGCTCACCGACTCACTGCGATGAATCCGCAGAATCGCCTCGCCCAGAAGTTCCGCAACCGAGAGGATGCGGATTTTCCGGAACGGCGGCCGCCGGGCAATCTGTATTGTGTTGGTGATTCCAACTTCCTCAAACGGCGCTTCGTTCAGCCTCTCCAGCGCGTTCCCGGAGAACACCGCGTGAGTCGCCGCCATGTAGATCCGCCCCGCACCACTCTCCTTCAGGACGCGGGCCGCTTCACATACCGTCCCCGCTGTGCTGATCAGATCATCAACAATAAAAACCTGCCTCCCCTCCACATCCCCGATGACATTCAGCGCCTCACTCCGGTCGGGACCCGTCCGGCGTTTGTCAATCAGGGCCAGCGTCAGGTCCAACTTTGCAGCCAGCGAGCGGGCCATTTTGGTTCCTCCCAGATCGGGAGGCACGACCACGGCATCTTCCACCTTCAGACTCTCGAAGTACTGCTTGATCACAGGCGCGGCAAACAGGTGATCCATGGGGATGTCGAAAAACCCCTGAATCTGGGACGCGTGCAGATCCATTGTGAGAACCCGGTCCGCGCCCGCCGTCGTGATCAGGTTCGCCACCAGCTTGGCGGCGATAGAGACTCTGGGTTGATCCTTCCGGTCCTGGCGTGCGTACCCAAAATATGGGATGACAGCCGTGACCCGCTTGGCCGAGGCCCGCTTGGCCGCATCCAGCATGAGAAGCAGCTCCAGCATGTTGGACGCGGGCGAGTCCGTCGGCTGAATGATGAAAACATCCACCCCCCGCACATTTTCATTGAACTTGACAAAGGTCTCACCGTCTTCGAACTGCGAAACTTCCACATCACCCAGTGCTATGTCGAGATACGCGGCAATCTGATCGGCCAGCGGCCGGTTCGCCGTCCCGGAAAAGATCTTCAGTTCCTGCTCCATCCACATTTCCTTCTAGACCGCATATGGCCCCGGGTGGCTGGGGCGGGAGGATTCGAACCTCCGAATGCAGGAACCAAAATCCTGTGTCTTGCCACTTGACGACGCCCCAATCCGGTGTCTACGTCACCCGCCGCCGCGCACATCCGCGTCAGGGCAAGGTCTCCCCATCAAGCCCCTCGGCGGGAACATCCGGCAGTTCAAGCAATTTGGCGCCCAGTTGCTTCCGGTACTCCGCAAGCACACACCCTTCCACCATGCGGCGAGTCTCGTTGTTGATCGGATGGGCGATGTCCTGGTATGTCCCGTCCGGTTTCTTCCTGCTGGGCATGGCAACGAACATCCCGTTGGGACCATTTATAACCTTGAGACCACGCACAACGAAACACCCGTCCAGCGTGATGCAGGCGAACGCCTTGAGCCTCTCATCATCCTTCAGGGACAGCCTCACCTCGGTGATATCCATCCTGGCCTCACCATCTCTACGTCGGGCCGCTCGGGGTGAAGCAGAACCCGGCAGGAACGCACTGAGATACACGAACCCCCTGGACCGGGTCCACCTCCTGCGGGACCCGGCTCCCGTGGAGCCATACGCCGCGGGACTACAGTATCTCTACGCCCTTTTTCACAGGCCTGACCATAAAGGAGCGATATCCGCGCGCGGTCAACCACCTGTTCAGCATAGCCGCCGTATTCTGCAAGTCGAAAATCGCCAGCAGGCTGGGCCCGCTGCCCGAAAGCACAACTCCCAGAGCATGGTGTTCCCTGATCTCCGCCTTCAGAGACCCCAAGTCAGGATAGACTTCAAAGACCACCGATTCGAACCGGTTAAACAACTCACGAGCCACGGCCGGTACATCGCCGCGGCTGAGTCCCAACTGAATCATGGTAGTCAAGTCCTTTCCCCTTGTCAACGGCATTTTCAGGTGTTCGTAGGCCCAGGCGGTGGAGATGCTGGTGTCCGGGCAGACCAGCACTATCCAGCAATCCGCAACTGGCTTCTGTGGCTCAAGATCCGTCCCCCTCCCCTTCGCCAGTTGGGTGCCTCCGTCCAGAAAAAACGGGACATCGGACCCGATATCCGCCGCCAGCCGGTGAAGATCCGCATTCCCCCCGTACATCCGGGCCAGTCCCAGCAGCACCCCGGCGGCATTCCCGCTTCCTCCCCCAAGCCCCGCCGCCACAGGAATGCGCTTGGTGATAGTGATTCTCACACCCGGCGGCTTCCCTGTGGCCGCGAAGAAAGCACTCCAGGCCTTTGCCGCCAGATTCTCCTTCCCGGTTGGGACTCCCGGGCTATCGCACACCACCTCGATTCCCGACTGCGCCTCCTCCAGCAGGATCTCATCGGCGAGGCTGACCGTTTGCATTACCGACTCGATATCGTGGTATCCGTCGGGCCGCCGTCGCAGGACTTCCAGATAGAGATTCACCTTGGCGTAGGTCAGAAGCTTGATCTGCTTGGCCATGTCGTAATCCTAACCCAGCCCCTGGTCCAAAAAAAAAAGGGCATGAGAACCAGTGCTTCGTGCAATGATGCCAACACCCGTAAATTGTAAATGGTAAATGGCGCTCGGAGAACTGCATTGGAATAGCCCACTACTTCCTTGTCTCCGTTGTTTCCCCCCATTTACGATTTACCATTTACGTTCCTTCCCCGGTCATAGCCTTGGTTGTTCAGGCTAGTGACAAGGAAAAAGGGCTAAGGAGAAGAGCCGCTCGCTCTTTCGCGGCCTCGCTCTCTCGCCCATTCGCTCATGCCGCGCTACAGGCCGTAGAGTACCAACCCTGCCGTGGCAAGCCACAACACGATGTCCAGGGCCAGGGGAAAGTCCGTCATCATCAGTTCGGAAGGATTCCCGCCCTCGTCCTTGTGCCACACCAGGTACAGATAGCGGAACAGACCATAGACCACAAAGGGCACGGTGTAGATGAGATTCTGCGTGTGGAACTTCGCCACAGTACCCGGCCAGATGGTGTAGATGGCATAGGCAATCGCCGTGCACCCAGCGACCATCGCGATCAAATGATTCAGCAAATCGACCGAGTACTCTTCCAGTGATTGCCGATGCCGGCCCGCGCCCGCTTCCAGCAGGGAAATCTCGTGGCGGCGCTTCCCCAGGGCAAGCAGGAGAGACAGGAACAGGGTGCACACCAGTAGCCAGGGAGAAAGGACCACATCAGGATCCGTAGATTGCAGGGCTTCAACCCCCGCGATGGCCCGGAGCACGAACCCCACGGCAATACTCAGGACATCGAGCAGGACTATCTGTTTGAGGCGCAGTGTGTAGGCGAGATTGAGCAGGAGGTAGGCAGACCCCACAATCCCGAAGGTCACCCCCAGCGCAAGAAAAGAACAGGCAATCCCGCCCGCGCCGACGACCAGCGCAAGGGCCAGGGCAGTCCGTGGAGACACGCGGCCGGCGGCCAGGGGCCGGTGTTTCTTGCGGGGATGCCGGCGGTCGGCTTCGATGTCCACAAGGTCATTGATGATGTAGATGCTGCCCGAAAGCGCGCAGAACAGGAGAAAAGCCAGGCAGGCATCATAGAACATCCGGGCGTCGAACAGACTCCTCGAAAACAGCAGGGCCGCAAACACGACCAGGTTCTTGACCCACTGCGACGGACGCATTGTCAGGAACAGAGATTTCATGAGCTAACCCGAATTGTCCCCTGCCGCCAGGATGTCCTTGATTTTGGTCACGATGAGATCGATCGCCACGCGGTTGTGGCCTCCCTCGGGAATCACTACGTGAGCATGTCTCTTGGAAGGCTCTACGAACTGGAGGTGCATCGGGCGGACCACTTCCAGGTACTGCTTCATCACGGATTCCGGCGTGCGATTCCTCTCCTGCACGTCGCGCCGGAGCCGCCGGATGAAGCGAATGTCTGCGTCCGTGTCGATGAAAATCCGGATATCCATCAGCTCCCGGATGCTGGAGTCTTCCAGAACCAGAATGCCCTCGAGTAGACAGATGCGGGGCGATTCAATCCGCCGAGTCTCCTTGAGACGCGTGTGAGATGCGTAGTCATAGGTGGGTGTCTCAACAGGCAGCCCGCGGCGCAGAGCGCTGAGGTGTTTCAGGAGCAGGCTGTTCTCGAAGGCCGACGGGTGATCATAGTTCAGGATCTCCCTCTCCCCGATCGTGAGATGGGACCGATCCAGATAGTAGGAGTCGTGGTGGAGAAGAACCACGTTGTCGTACTCGAAGTTCTTCATCACGTGCTTCGCGACCGTCGTCTTCCCGGACCCCGTTCCACCCGCAATCCCGATGACGAGCACACGGCTCAGTGTCAGATCCACATCCTAGCTCCTGGAAATGAGAAACACTCCTGCGCAGATCACCACGATCCCCAACACCCGCATGCCGGTCACATGTTCGTGGAAGAGAATCCTGGAGAGGATGACCACCGCCACGTACCCGATGCTCACCATGGGGTACGCGTAGCTGAGCTCCACGCGCGAAAGAACCATCAGCCAAACCAGAGCGCTGATCCCATACAGCAGGAAACCCGCAGTGACAAAGGGCTGCATCAGGGCTTTCGACAGAGATGCCGCCAACTCACCCACTCCGGAGGTAATAATCTTGACCTGGCTCATGCCATGTTTCATCGACAGCTGTCCGATCACCCCCAGCAACACGGCGCCGAGGATGAGAAACAGATTCTTGCTGAATTCAACCTTCAACTTCACACCCCCCCTCGCGGACCTGGACCGGACTCTCCTGGATCGCCGGATTCCCGGCCACATCTTTGCTTCGATCTACGGTATCATGTGGGGCTGTCGCGAGCAACGGCTTTGTTGGACGATCCCCTCTCGCGGCCCCGCCGGACAGGAGGTGAACCACCGTGAGCCACAGGATCCGCAGATCCAGAGCAACCGACCAGTTCTCGGCGTAATAGATGTCGTACTCGGTCCGTTCTTCGATGGGAGTGTTCCCCCTGAGTCCGTGGACCTGCGCCCACCCAGTCATCCCCGACTTGACACGGTGGCGATCCAGATACCGGGGCACAGCGGTCTGGAATTGCCGGACGAAGAACTCCCGTTCCGGTCGGGGTCCTACCAGGCTCATCTCTCCCTTGAGAACATTCACCAGCTGCGGAAGCTCATCCAGACTCAGCCGCCGCAGGTAGCGTCCCACCCGAGTCGCCCGGGAGTCGTCCTCTCCGGCCCACACGGGCCCGGTTACGTCCTCAGCATCCGCTGTCATCGACCTGAACTTGTACATGACGAACGCCCGGCCGTCCCGCCCAACCCTTCCCTGCCGATAGATCACGGGCCCCGGCGATTCCAACCGGACAAGCACTCCCAGCGCCGCAAGAACCGGGGAAAACACCATCAAGCCAATCACCGACAAGGCAATGTCCACGGCGCGCTTGACCACACGATCCACCGGGCGCATCGGGAATTCCCTCAACACAATAAGGGGAATGCCGCCCACTTCGCTGACCTTGGCCGATTGACTCATGAGCTGCACCAGATCCGGAACAAGGCGAACTTCGACTCCCAAGCCGTCGACCTGCCGGATCACCTGCACCAACTTCTCGTGGGCTTCCAGAGGAAGGGCCACGAGGATCCCGTCGAGACCCAAACTCCGGCAGATGTCTCGCAGATCCCGCATCTGCCCCAGGTACGGCGTACCGGGAGATCTGTCCGGATCGTCCTCCTCTCCGACCCAGCCCACCACATGGTATCCCAGGGAAGGTCTTCCCCTGACGGCCCGGTTGAGCCTCCACAACATCCTGCCCGAACCAACCAGGGCAACTCGGCTCGCGCCCCAACCGGAACGCTGCGCTGCCTCAACAACCTTGCGCACGGCGAGGCGACCCGCCGGGACAAAGACCGCCAGCTGCAGCCACAGGTGGAGAAAGAGAAGCCGTGAGAAGGAGACGTCCCGATAAAGAAACGCGGCAGCCATACCGACCACCGCGCCCACAGTCACCGCCTCGAACGCCTCCAGCAATTCGCGCCGGATGGCACGTCCGGACCGGGAGCGATAGAGACCGAAACCGTGGAGGCTGAGGAGCAGCACTATGAACATGAAACCAAAAGCCGGGAGATGTACCTCCAGCGGGGGTGTTCCCTTGGGCGTCGCAAGAAGGCTCGATTCAAATCGCAGCCAGTAGGAAAGTCGTATGGCAAGGGCAATCAGGCCGGCATCCACCAGAAACGGCAACCAGGCCAGTACTATGGCCGAGCGTTTGGCCTGCATTCCTCATCACCCCTCTGTTCCAGCGCCGCAGCAACAGGGCCGGAGGTTGTCATAACAGCGTCTCCGGTGTCGCTTCCCCTTCCAGCTGCCTCCGGATTGCCTCCGTCATCCGGGCACGGTACTTCTCCCGCGAAAACCCCAGTGCGTGGCTGCGCAGAGCATCCCGGTCGAATTCCATTCGCTCAAACGAGCGAACCGCCGCCGCCAGAGCCGCGGGCGTCTGTTCGACGAAGAAGACCCCGGTGGCCGTACCCTCTTGGTTCTCCTCCCCACCCTCTCCAACCCAACTCCCGCGAACACTCTCCAGCACCCCTCCCTGCCCATACGCGACAACCGGCGTCCCGCACGCCTGAGCTTCAACGGGACCGATCCCGAAGTCCTCCAACCCGGCGAACACGAGCGCCCGACACCGCCGATAGTACTCCCGCAGTGCTTCAGGATCAACCCATCCTTCGAAGGAAACCCAGTCCGGAGCCCGGTCCCTCAGACTCCTTTCCTCAGGCCCTTTTCCCACCACGACCAGGGGGCGCCGCAGGTGCCGGAAGGCATCCACAATCAGATCGACCCGCTTGTACGGAACCAGAGCACTCACGACCAGATAGAACTCCTCCCGATCCCCGCCCGGCGTGAAGAAATCCGTTTCCACGGGAGGGTAGATCACCTCGGCTTCGCGGCCGTAGTGTTTGCGGATTCGCCCCGCGACATTCTCGGAGTTAGCGACGAAATGATCCACCCGGTCGAGAGTGCGCAAGTCCCACCGCCTGAGATACGCCACAACCGCTCGCAGGAACGCCTGGGAAAGCGCCCCCCCCGGAGCGTCGGCGAAGTACTCATCGAAGAACTCCCACACATACCGCATCGGCGTATGGCAGTAGCATACGTGTACTCCCCGGTTCCTGCGAGCTCCCTTGGCCACGCAGTGGGACGTGCTGACTATGAGATCGTATCCACTGAAGTCGAACCTTTCGATGGCCATCGGGAACAGCGGCAGGTAGATCTGGTGCCTCCGCCTTGAACCCGGAAGCAACTGAATAAAGGATGTCCGGATCGGCATGCGTTCGATAGTCGGAGACACGGATCCCGCATGGTGCACGAGGGTGAAAATGTCGGCATCCGGATACATCTCGCAGAGAACTTCGAGACACTTCTCCCCACCTCGCATTCCCGTCAACCAGTCCTGAACCAGGGCAACTTTCATGACTCCGATTCGCTCCCCATCAGATCCCGGATCTCCCGATCCCAGGCTTCTACCCACCGGTCCCAGCTGAAGGCCTCCCGGATTCTCCTGCGGCCCATCTCCGTCAAGGCGCGTCTCCGCGGCCGGCTACCCAGAAGCGCAAGAACCCTCTCCGCCAGCGCTCCCTCATCACCCGCCGGAACTGTGTATCCCGATCGACCCGTCTCAATGATCTCTCCCACACCACCCACAGCGAAGGCCACCACCGGCACACCGGCCGACATAGCTTCAAGAATCACGGTGGGGAGCGAATCGGACGCCACCGATGTGAACGCAAGAACCGTCAGATGGTCGAGGATCGCGTCGAGATCATCCTGGTAGCCCGGCAGCTCCACACGATCTCCGATTCCCATCTTGTCCGGCAGGCGCCGTAGGCTCTCTGCGAAAGCCCGCTCTCGCGGGTCTTCGCCTCCCACCAGGACAAACCTGGCGGAAGGGATCTCCGCCGAAACCCTGGCCGCCATTCGCAAGAACACGTCGGGGCCCTTCGACGGAACCAGGCGGCCAATCCACCCCACCCGAGGTTCCCCGCAATTGCCGAGTTGTTCGCCGGACATGCCGCTGTTCCGGTGCCTCTCCCGTATTCCATTGTACAGGACACGCACGCGGGCATCGTCCCCGTGCAGCTTCAGGGACAGAGCCGCTGCTCTCGAGACTGCCAGGATCCGGTGGGGCATGTAACGCGCAGCGGCTCTCACAACAGCGCGCGCCAGAAACCCAAACGTGGTTCGATCCACAACATCGTGAAGCCACCATGCCAGCGGCCGGCCGGCCATCCTGGCGGCCAACCCACCGTACAGGTGCGCTTTCGTCGAACCGGTCAGGACCAGATCCGCGCCCCGAAGACCGTCGGCCAAGGCCCTCAGCGCAGCCGGCCAGGACAGGACACCACCGACCAGGGAGGTCAACAAACGCAGCGAATTCCCCCGCCCTGCGACAAGGCTGCCCCGCGGCATCGGGATAACTCGGACCGGAACACCCCGCTGCCGGAGAGCATCCGCAAGCGGACCCGCACGGGGAAGAAACGCTTCGAACTCATGCCGGTCCCCCAGCGCGTCCACCAGTCTGAGGAGCGCAACCTCCGCTCCCCCCATCTCGACATGATGATTCACCAGTGCGATCATCACCCCTCCAGAATCTCCCGGTAGATTCGGAGCGTCCGGCCAGCCAGGTGCTTCCAGCTGTAGTGCTTCTCAACGCGCCTCCGAGCCCGGTATCCCAGGTCCCGGGCCCTCTCTCTGTTTCCAAGGATATCTCGCAGGGCACTGGCCAGCGCATCGGGATCGCCCTCGGGAACAATGATCCCCCCATCTCCGACGACGTTGGGGATCTCACCCGAGTCGGAACCTACAACCGGGATTCCCGAGGCCATTGCTTCCAGGAGCACGCGCCCGAATCGCTCGACCCATCCCCGCGATGACACAGACGGGAGAACGAAAACGCTCATTTCCCTGAGGGCCTCCGGGATCCGGTGATGGCGCACAGACCCTGTGAACTCAACCCGGGAACTGATCTTCAGATCCTGGGCCAGTGCCTCCAGTCGCTCCCTCTCCGGCCCATCGCCCACAATGAGGCCGCGTGCGGGCTCACCCATGCGCGCCAAGGCCTCAAGAAGCACCGGCACTCCCTTCTCTCCCGTCAATGCGCCAACGAACCCGACCACCCGTCCACCGGCCCCCGGTTCCCCATCCGCCGGCCGGAAGATCTCTGTGTCGACACCGTGGGGCACTACGTCGATTTTCCCCTCAAACCCGCGCGTTCGCAGTACCCGGGCCGCCGACTCGGACCGGGCCATCGCAGCCGACGCACCCCGGTACGTGGCCTTCTCGATCTGCCGGAATGGAGGAGGATACCACTTGCGGATGCTCTGCGACGTGTGGAAAACGAGTCTGGCGCCGGGACACTGCCGGTTTCTCGACCACAGCATCTGGGCCGCGGCCCAGCACCACGGTTCCCTCTCGAGATCAATGATGTCCGGTCGGACCTCCCTGAGCAGACAACTGATTCCGCGCCGGAACAGGGCGACGTGGCCGTTGCCTGAGAACCAGATGGGGAGAACAACCGAGCGGTAGGATTCATCCTTCTCGCCTACTTCGTATTCGACGCCGCGCCCCGGCGACCACCACTCCCTCCAGCAGGGCGGCGCCAGTACCGTAAGGTCAACTCCCGGCAACCGGCCGAGCTCGTCGCACTTTTTCCGGTAGGCCCGCTGGAGAAGCGACGTGTAGCTGACCATCAGAACCCGCATGCACCTCACCCTCTCGCCTTGTCGCCCTTCACGGCTTGCGTTCGCGCCCCCTGCAGCGCGCCTTTGAGCAACCGCCAGTCCTCCGAGGGAAGCCCCTTCAGTAGCACCAGCGCAAGGACGTAGACCGCTCCACCCGCCGGGACGACCCACAGGATATTCTCCCCTCTCAGGAAAAACCACATCACACCCAGTACACATCCTGCGACCAGTGGCCGACCGATCATCGCTCGCCTGATCCCGCTCCCCTCCACGCATTGCCGCACCGCGGCCCATTCCACTGCGAATACCAAGGCTGTGGAGATCAAGGTGGCAACTCCAGCTCCGACGTGGCCCCAACGGGGAACAAAGAGCAGGTTGAGAAGAATGTTGGCCAGCGCGCCGCAACCCAGGGCTACCGTCACCTGCCGCTGCCGCTCCGCGGAATTCAGAGTCGTCACGAACAGGTAGTTCATGAAAAGGAGAAAGAGCGTCCATCCCAGGTAGGGTAGTACTTCCTCGGAACCACCGAACTCGCTCCCCAACAACCGCGTCACTCTAGGGAAAAAGGTCGCGCCCAGAGCAAAGGGGAGTGCCAGAGTGAAGAAGAGACGGAACGAACGCCCGAAAATCCCCGAGAGGGAATCCCCCGCAAAGAATTTCCGGGCCAGAACAGGAAAGAGGGCCGCAGCCATCAGATCCGGTACAAACAGGACGGCTTCGACAAAGCGGTACGCGCCGCCATACCACCCTGTCGCCAGATCCCCCTTGATGAACCGCAGCATCACAACGTCAATACGGAAATAGATCACACCCAGAACAGAGCTCAGGGCAAAGGGAAGTGCGTTTACCAGAAGCATCCTTGCAGTCCTGGCGGTTACCCGGAAGCCGGTCGGAATCAGGCGGGCGCGCAGCAGGTAGACCGCGACACCCAGCTCCAGCAAACTGGTTCCTGCGAAGCAGCCAACCACCACCGTGAGCCCTACCGCCCGGACATAACACAGGATACAGAGCGACAGCAGAACGAGTTTCCCTGCCACGAAGCCCAGAACCTCGTATTGCGTCTGCTCGAAGGCGCGAAATGCTCCATTGATCATGCCCGTGAAGGAGACGGCAAAGAGGCTCACAGCAGCCAGGTACATGGCAGTACGGCTCGCCGGTTCGGTCACGACCGACTCCGTGATCCCTACCAGTGCCAGGATGGCCACCCCCAGGAGTCCGACCTTGATGACCGCGGCGGAACCCAGGTACTCCCCCGCCTCTTCCTTCCTTCGCGCCATCTCGCGGGTCACCAGAGGCGTCAGGCCGGCGCCCATGATCACAGCGATGAGTCCGACAAAGGAAAATGCAAACGAGAATCTGCCGAAGCCCTCGGCTCCCAGAAGGCGCGTGATCAGCAGTATGACAGCCAGCCCAACGAGACGCGAAAGAACGCGGGAGATAATCAGGAGAGTTGCATTGGATGCGACGCTCTCGCCAACTGAAGGACGCATCAGCGGTTGCCCGGCGCCTCGGGGCAAGGTCCGAAGACCGTTTGCTCCACCAGCGCGCAGAGGATGTGACCCATCGCGCAGTGTAGTTCCTGGATGTGCGCGGTCCGCCTCGAAGGGACGATAAGGGCGTGATCCACGGCGCGAGCGAGATCACCGCCTCCCTTGCCGAGCAGTGCAATGGCGGGGATGGGAATCTTCCGGGCTGCCTCCGCAGCTCGGGTCAGGTTGGGGGACTCGCCGCTTGTACTGATGAGGACCAACAGGTCCTCAGGCCTGGCCAGGACCTCGATCTGCCGCGCAAATACGTTCTCGTAACCCAAGTCGTTGGACACCGCAGTGAGCACCGACGGATCCGTCGTCAGAGCGCGGGCACGCATCCCGGGACGGTCCCGGTCGAGACGGACCACGAACTCCGCTGCCATGTGCTGGGCATCGGCAGCGGATCCACCGTTGCCGCAGAACAGAACCTGCCCTCCCGACTTCACCGAAACGGCCATCAGGTCGGCCACAACCAACATCGTCTCGGCCATATCCTTCCGCGTTGCCGCCGCAAGGCATTCCAAGGCCTCGAACTCGCTGTCGATGAAGTACCTCCGGTCCACGCGCCGTGCTGTATCTGATCTGCTCATCGCTGAACACCCTTCACAGAAGCGAATTGGCCACGTAGTCGGCCACGGCCTCGCGCCAGCTCCGAAGAGGAACCCGACCACTCAGTTCCCAACAGCGGTTTCGCAACACCGAGTACTTAGGCCTGGGGGCGGGGCGCCCCGCGGTCGCGGTATCGATGCGGGCAACCTCCACTTCGACCCCGGCCGCTTTCAGGGCTTCGACGGCCAGGTCGTACCACGATCCCTCGCCCGAATTCGTCAGGTGATACGTCCCAAAGGGCAGCGACTCTACCAGCTCCGCCAGCCCGGAAGCGAGATCTACAGTATAGGTGGGTGAGCCCACCTGATCGTCCACAACATCAAGACGCGGGCGCTCCCGCCCAACCTCTACCATCGTACGCACGAAGTTCCTTCCGCCGGGGCCGAAGCTCCAGGCCGCGCGCACGATCCAGTGCTCCGGCTGGTGACGCCGCACCCACTCCTCCCCCGCCAGTTTTGACCGTCCGTAGACACTGACCGGTCGCGGGGAATCGAACTCGTCGTACGCCTCTCCCTTGGAACCGCCGAACACATAGTCGGTGCTCACATACACGATGGGACAATCCATCTTCCGACAGGCTACCGCCACATTGCGCGAACCCAGTGCGTTCACCGCAAAGGCCTCGTCCTCCCGAGTCTCGCAGTCATCCACGTCCGTGAAAGCCGCGGCGTGGATCACCAGATCCGGACGCAGGTCGCGGACCTGGGACCGGACGGTGGACCACACCCGGACATCCAAATCGTCGATGTCACGGACCACCACATCATGGCTCCGACCGAACCGATCGACGAGGGCATGCCCCAGCATCCCCCTCCCGCCTGTGATCAGAATTCTCAACGTCTTTTCCCTCTCTAGCACACTTCGATCCGGCTGTAGTCCCCGATCATGAACCGCATGGACTTGGGGGGCCCTGATGCGGTCCGGATCTCCGAGTTCTTTCCCACCAGGCTGCTCTCGATCCTGGAACCGATATCCACAATGGAGCTGTTCTCAAGAATGATAGAGTGCTGGATCTCACTGTTTCGGATCTCGGCGCCATTGTGAATGGATGTGAAGGGTCCAATGAAGGCTTCCTCAATCCGGCAGTCCCCTCCGATGATCAGCGGACCGCGCAGAACGCTGTTCCACACCCGGGTCCCCTTTCCTATGGATACGGGCCCTTCAACACGGGTGTCCTCGCCAATCTCGGCTTCGATCTTGCCCTTGAGCCCGCTCAGGATCACCCGGTTCGCCTCGAGGATGTCTTCCAGCTTGCCCGTATCTTTCCACCAACCGTTGATGATTTTCGATCGTACTTCATCACCCTGATCCACCAGGTACTGTATGGCATCCGTGATTTCCAGTTCGTTTCTCGCGGAGGGCTTGATGTGATCGATCGCATCATGAATGTCGTTGTTGAACATGTATACGCCAACCAGGGCAAGATCGCTCTTGGGTTCCATGGGCTTCTCAACCAGTCGAGTCACGCGGCCATCTTCCAGCTCGGCCACGCCGAATTCCTGCGGGGTCTGAACCTTGGCCAGCAGGATGTGACAGTGCCCGGTGTCAGAGCGGAATTCATCGACATAGGTTCGGATCCCGTCCCGGATGAGGTTGTCGCCCAGGTACATGACAAAGGGATCCTCCTCCAGATACGGCCTGGACACCTTGATGGCATGGGCGAGTCCCAGCGGTTCCTTCTGATGGACATACGTGACCTTCACACCGAACGCGCTTCCATCCCCTACGGCCGCCTGGATTTCCTCGCGCGTGTCCCCCACTACGATCCCCACATCCGTAATTCCGGCTTTTGCCATCGCTTCCAGACCATAAAACAGAATGGGTTTGTTCGCCACGGGCAGCAGTTGCTTGGCGCGGGTATGGGTAATCGGCCGGAGTCGAGTCCCCTTGCCGCCGCTCAGAATCAGACCCTTCATCTTCGTAGTCTCCCGGCTGTCGCCTCCACACTCGCAGTTTCGGTCCTCGAAGCACCCGCGCCGTGAATCGCCCGGGCAAAGGCTTCGATCAGTTCCCCCCGGCCGTCATCTTCCAGGATATTGCCCGTCACAACGAAACTCGCCCCCGCTTCCACCGCAGCGCCCGCCTCTTCGGGCGATCGGATCCCCCCTCCCACAACCAGCGGGATTTCGATGTACTGGGACACGGCCCGAACCATCTCCACGGGAACAGCGCTTCGCCCTCCGCTGCCGCCATCCATGAACACGTAGCGCATCCCGAAATACTGGGCAGCCAGCGCGTGGGCCATGGCAATGTCGGGTTTGTCCCTCGGGATCGGCAGCGTGGAGCTCATGAACTCCACGGAAGTCCGCTCTCCCGAGTCGATCAGCAGATACCCGACAGGGATCGCCTCAAGCTCGTAGGCCTTGATGAGGGGAGCGGCTTTCGCCTGCTCGCCCACGAGAAACTGGGGGTTCCGTCCGCTCAGGAGGCAGAGGAAGAACACAGCATCCGCCCCCGGCACCACGTGGAACGCGTTGCCGGGAAAGACAATCACCGGAAGGCTCACACTCTCCCGGACTGCAGCCACACACTCGGCAAACGACGGCTTGAGCGTAATGGACGAACCCACCAGAATCGCGTCGACGCCGTGGTCCTGAGACCGTTTGGCGAGCGTCACCAAGTCGCCGGTCGCGGCGCGGTCCGGATCCAGGAGAACCAGGTATCCGGCTCCCTTCTCTGCCAGGACCCTGTCCAGGTATCGACACACCGAGTCTGCGGGCTTTCCCTGTCCGACCGGGTTTTTCAACTCTCTACCCCCCACTCAGAGTGTCCAACAGGCGGGCCCGGGTCTTGGCCAGCGCTTCATCCAGCGCTTCGGGGGTCTGACCACCCCCCTGTGCGAAGGTCGGTTTCCCACCCCCGTTGCCCCCAAGTTCTCGGGCCAGCGCCTTGGCAATGGCACCGGCGTGAACCTTTCCGGCGCCAGCCAAGTCATCACTTACCCCTACCACAATCACGACCTTCCGGTCCAGCGCGGATGCAAGAACAAAGGCTCCACTCCCGACAGACTCCTTGGCCCGGTCCAGCACCTTCCCCAGCTCTGCTCCATCCATCCCGTCGGCCCGCGCCACCAGCAGCGCATGGCCCCCATGTGTCTCTATCCCTCTCAGGAGACTCTCAAGACGCCCTCCGGTTCCATGGATCTGGATCTCCTCCAGATTCTTTTCCAACACCGCGCGCGAATCGAGGAGCTGTCTCGCTTTTTCCGGGACTTCTTCCCAGCTGCCGCGTAGGAGCTCGGCCGTCTCGGCGAGCACATCCAACTGGCGACGCCCCAGTTCGTAGGCCAAGCTACCGGAGACCGCCTCGATCCGGCGGACCCCCGCCCCGATGGAGGATTCTCTCACAATCCTGAACGCGCCAATCTCACCAACGGCCCGGACATGCGTTCCCCCGCAGAGCTCCAGGCTCGCCTCTCCAATCCTCACCACACGGGCCTCAGCGCCATACTTGTCTCCGAAGAAAGCCAGTGCTCCCATCTGCCGGGCTTCGGCCACGTCCTTGACCCGGATCTCCACCGCTGTGTTGTCGACAATCATCTCGTTGACCCTGCGCTCCACCTGCGTCAGGCTCACAGAATCCACGGCCGACGGATGGCTGAAATCAAACCGGAATCCCTCGGGACCCACGAGAGAGCCGGACTGTTTCACGTGCTTTCCGAGGACTTCGCGCAAAGCGGCCTGAAGCAGATGTGTGCTGGTGTGGTGGCGCTCCGTCGCGCGGCGATGTGCCACATCGATCCTGGCCTGGATTTTCATCCCCGCCATCAGAGTGCCTGATTGTACCCGGCACCGGTGGACGGTGTGTTCCGCGTCCGGTTTCCGCGCGTCGGTAACCTCCGCCTGCATCCCATCGGCCTCAATCCAACCCCGGTCCCCCACCTGCCCTCCAGACTCCCCATAGAAGGGAGTCCGGGAGAGAACCACGTCCACCTCATCACCGGGACCCGCCGAATCCAGTATCGCGCCGTCCATTGCGACGAGCGTGATTTCGGCCTCGCACGAATCCGCCTGGTAGCCGACAAACCGGCTCGCGGGTCCCCAGTCCAACTCAACAGTCTGGCGAGCTCTGCCCAGCCGTGACGTTCCCTTGGCCTTGACCTTCTGTTCGTCCATCTGTTCCTGGAACCCCACCCGATCCACCGTCAATCCCCGCTCGGCCGCCATCTCTTCGGTCAAATCCAACGGGAATCCGTAGGTGTCGTAAAGCCGGAACGCATCTCCACCCGAGATAACCTTCCTTCCCGAATCCGCCAGTTGGGACACGATTTCCTCGAAGACTCCGGCGCCGTGTTCCAGGGTTCTCAGGAATCTGCTTTCCTCGCCGTCCACCACAGCGGCGATGTGTTCCCGCTGTTCGGCCAGTTCCGGGTATGCTTCGTGCATGACGTCAATGACGGCTCCCACAACCGACTTCAGGAAAGCGTCATCGATCTCCAGCCACTGGCCCGTGCGCACAGCCCGCCTCAGAATCCGCCGCAGCACATATCCCCGCCCCTCATTGGACGGCAGAATGCCGTCGGCGATGGCAAAGGCCAGCGCGCGCGAATGGTCGGCAATCATGGCCACGCGGCGATGGCTGGGAGACGGGTTGTCCACGAGATCCCGAACGGTCCGGACAATGCCTGCAAAGAGATCGGTCTCGAAGATGTTGGGAACGCCCTGCAGGATAGCCGCGAGACGTTCGAGTCCCATCCCCGTGTCGACACCCGGGCGTCCCAGCGGTCTCAGTGTCCCATCCGGCTCCTGAAAGAACTGCGGAAAGACCAGGTTCCAGAACTCCACGAAACGATCGCAGTCGCAGCCCGGGGCGCACTCAGCCCGGCCGCAGCCCACACCCTCCCCGGCGTCGTAGTAAATCTCCGAACATGGACCGCACACACCCGACACCCCTGCGGGCCCCCAGAAGTTGTCCTTCCGCGATAGCCGCACGATGCGCCCGGCAGGTATCCCGATGGACCGCTGCCAGATTTCGTGGGCTTCGTCGTCTTCCTCGTAGACGGAAACCCACAACGCATTTGTCTGAAGACCCAGAACCTGCGTCACGAACTCCCAGCCCCACTCGATAGCTTCCTGTTTGAAGTAATCGCCGAACGAGAAGTTGCCCAGCATTTCGAAAAACGTGCAGTGCCGCGCGGTCCGCCCGACATTCTCGATGTCACTGTCTTTGCCGCCGGCCCGCAGACACTTCTGCACCGTTACCGCCCGCGGGTATGGCGCCCGGTCGGGATTCTGGTAGTGATTCCGGAACTGCAGCATCCCGGCCGTTGTGAAGAGCAGCCCCGTCTCTTCTTCCGGGACCAGAGAAGCCGATGGGACATGCACATGCCGACGGTCCGTGAAGAACTCAATGAACTTCCGGCGAATTTCCTGACTAGTCATACGTCCATCTCTTCCAGGAATTCGGTGATCACACTCCGGGAGAACCCCCGCTGCAGAAGAAAACGGTAGAGCTTTCCCCTCCGCTTTGCGGCGGGGAGATTTCCGATTCTCCGCAGACAACCCGCCGCTGCCTTTTCGCAAAGATCGTCCTCCGAGACCGTCGCGTAGATGTCATCCAGCTCCTGGGCCAGGACTTCCTCGTCGATTCCCCTGGCCGCCAGCTTCCTTTCGAGAGCCAGTCGACCCGACGGGCGAAGCGCCAGACGGCGGTCGGCCCAATTCCGAATCAGAGCGCGGTCATCCAGGAGACCCACTCTACGAAAGTCGCAGACAACCTGGGTGATGGTATCGGTGTCGAACCCCTTCCCACCAAGATACATTTCTATCTCCCGCTCGGATCTCATCCGGCGGCCCAAGTGTTTCGCGGCAAGATCCTTCGCCCGCTGGAGCGTGGTTCGATCCATGGGGAACTTCTCTGCGTAATCTGCGGCTAAGGGGTCACCGTTTCGGGTTTCTGCTCCGGAGGCGCCGCCTCGACCAATCCCAGCGCCACACGCACCTCTTCTTCCAGCCGATCTGCGATGTCGGGATTATCCTTCAGGAACCGGCGGGCGTTCTCGAACCCCTGGCCCAGTCGTTCCCCACTGTACGAGATCCAGGTTCCGCTCTTCTCGACGATGTTGTGCTCGATCCCGGCATCCAGCAGTCCGCCCTCCCGGCATATGCCGTCACCGTAGATAATGTCGAACTCCGCCTGTCGGAACGGCGGAGCAACCTTGTTCTTCACCACCTTCACCCGCGTCCGGTTTCCCTTCGCCTCCCCACCCTCCTTGATCGCTCCGATCCGGCGGATGTCCAGCCGGACCGAGGCGTAGAACTTGAGGGCCCGTCCGCCCGAGGTCGTCTCCGGATTGCCGAACATCACACCGATCTTCATCCGGATCTGGTTGATGAAAATCACGCAGGTGCCTGAACGACTGATGTTACCCGCCAGTTTCCTGAGAGCCTGAGACATCAACCGCGCCTGCAGACCCATTTGCTGGTCACCCATTTCACCCTCGATCTCCGCCCTGGGCACCAGTGCCGCCACCGAGTCGATGGCAATGATACCCACAGCTCCCGACCGGACCAGCATGTCCGTGATCTCAAGGGCCTGCTCCCCCGTATCGGGCTGGGAGACCAGAAGGTTGTCGACGTCCACGCCCAGCCGACTCGCATAGGCCGGGTCCAGCGCGTGCTCGGCATCGATGAACGCCGCGGTGAGTCCCTGCTTCTGGCCCTCCGCCAGGATGTGGAGGGTAAGGGTGGTTTTCCCGGAGGACTCCGGGCCGAAGATCTCCATGACCCGCCCGCGCGGCACCCCTCCAATGCCCAGCGCTGCATCCAGGGCAATGGATCCCGTGGGAATCACGTCCATCTTCTTCCCGACTGCATCTTCTCCCAGACGCATGATGGAACCCTTGCCGAAGTGCTTCTCGATCTGAGCGATTGTCAGCTCCAGCGAGTCCCCAATCGTTTTCCTGGTCCCTTTCTGCTTCGACTGCACTGCCATGTTCCTACTCGCTCCCTTCACCCCCAACGAGGGCCACTTCCCTGAGAACCGTGTAGATCGGTCCCTGCCTGGTCAACTGCGATTTCATCACTTCGATACGGGTCACACGGATGCCATCGATCTCCAGATGCTGGGCCGCCGCACGTTCTCCCAGCATGCGCACGGCCGGAGAGAAATCCTTCACGCGCCCGAGAGTGGCGTGTGCCTTGAACGGCCTCTCTTCCCGGGCGAAGCCCACCTCCTCAAGACAATCCTCGATGGACGCTGCCAGCCGCGCCACCTCCTCCCTGCCCCTCTCCAGCCCTACCCATATCACCCGCGGACGGCGGAGATTCGGAAACGCGCCGATCCCTTCAAGAGAAACCTCGAAGGCCCGGACACCCGCGCATCCCTTCTCCACAGCGCCGTACACAGACTCCAGCCGGTCCACCGGCATGTCCCCCAGGAACCTGAGACTCAAATGGAAGTTCTCCGGTTCCACCCACCTCACCCGTATGCCCGGCACGTGAATCCTGTTCTGGACCTCCGCGACGGTCTTCTGAACCCATGACGGCAACCGGAGAGCCACAAAGGTTCGGATCGCTTCCATTCTCAGGCTGCCTCAGGGTTCAAGCCCGTCCAGTGTACCACCAAGCAGGTACAACCTCAACACATTGAGCGCGGCCCGGGCCGACCGTCGTTTCACGAGTTCCCGCCCTCCCGGGAACCGGAAGCGGAACCCACACGCCCGCCGCCCCACCGACAACCCCACATAAACGAGACCGACAGGCTTCGCCTTCGTCCCCCCACCCGGCCCGGCGATCCCCGTCGCCGACAGCCCGATCCGGGTCCCGGCCAGCCGGCGAACGCCCCAGGCCATTTCGACCGCAACTTCCTCGGAAACGGCCCCGTGAGCCCGGAGGGTTCCGGGATTGACGCCGAGAACCGAGGTCTTGGTCCGGTTACTGTACGCGACGACCGCCCTGTCGAAGTACCCGGAGCTCCCGGGCACGTTGGTGAGAAGGTGGGAAATGAGCCCCCCCGTGCAGGACTCGGCCACGGCCACCGATAGCCCCTTCGTCCTGAGCAGACTCCCAACGACGCTCTCCAGAGTCTGACCATCCGTCCCGTAGACAACGGGTCCCAGGATCCGCCGGATCCGCCGCGCCACCCCGCGCAGGGTGCGGTTCACCTGATCCGGAGAACCCGAAGCTCCAATTCGCAGATCCACACTGCCGGCGTGAGGCAGGTAGGCCAGCGACCACTGTTCATCCGCTTGCAGGCTTCCAGGCAGGCGTTCCGAAAGAACCTGGGCGATCCCCGATTCGGGCCACCCAATTGTGTGCAGGGTCCGGTACTTTCGAATTCGATCGGGGAACCGGGACTCAAGATACGGGAGAATGGCGTCCTCCAGCATCCCCCGCATCTCGGCCGGCGGCCCGGGGATAACAAAAACGTCCACCCCTGCGCACGTCATCCTGAAACCCGGGGCAGTTCCCACGCGGTTCTCGATGGCCGCGGCACCCTGCGGAATGTAGGCCTGGCGGGTGTTGCTCTCCGGCATCTCAGGGCCGCGCGCCCGCCACCGTTCTCGCATCCTTCCCAGGAGGTCGCTCCTGAGCTCGAGCTTCCGCCCCGCGCCGGCGGCTACCCCCTCCCGGGTCCGGTCGTCCGCGGTGGGTCCCAACCCGCCCGTCACAATCACGACGTCGGCTCGCTCCACCGATCGCCGGACCGCCGATGAGATTTCCTCCTCATTGTCGGAAACGACGGTGACCCAACAGGGTCCAACGCCAACCTCAAGTAGTTTCTGACCCAACACAGCCGCGTTGGTGTTGACTGTGAACCCAGTCAGAAGCTCGTCCCCAACAGTGATGATCTCAGCTCTCACATCCATCCCAGCCCGCGCCAGAGAACCTGAAGAACGAGATTGCCGTAGATACCCGCAATCACGTCGTCGACCATGACACCCCACCCCCCCCGGAGAGACTGGGAACGCCCGGCCGGAAACGGCTTCACAATATCAAAGAAGCGGCAGAGAAAAAAGCCGACAATCAGGAGATTCCAGGTCTTCGGCACCCAGAGCATTACCACCCACATGCCGACGACTTCGTCAATGACAATGCGGCCCGCATCGTGGCCGTAGACCTTCTCCGTTTCCTGAGCGGCCCACACTCCTACGAAGAACCCGGCGACGATGGCCACCATAAGGGGAAGCGCTCCATCCAGTCCCCGGGATGAATCCGGGAACAACCAGTACAGGCCCGCCGCAAGGAGCGCCCCCGCGGTGCCCGGCGCAAAAGGGCTGTAGCCCGTGCCAAGACCTGTGGCCAGAACCAGTGCGAGCTTCCTCAATGCGTGAACTCCTTCAGAGCCTGGATTATTCCTGAATAACCCAGGCTACAACCAGGGTGACTGACACAGAACGACAGCGTGTCGCCCCCTCGCCCTCTACCGCAACGCACTTCCCAGCACAGCCCGGTTTCGGACAAGGTAGTCCAAACCCGAGACGAGGGTCAACACCACGGTCGACCACAGCAGAAGGAAAAGCACGATATCCGATACCGCGTAGTCCTGGACAATCCCCGCGTGGCTCACCCACCCAATCCGCCCCAGGAACGTCAGCTGGCCCAGGATCCATCCCACCAAGACCATCTGGAACACGGTTTTCAGCTGCGCCATCCGGCTTGCCGCGATTACGAGCCCTCTGTAGGCCGCCAGGGAGCGGAATCCCGTGACCACGAGTTCCCGGCCAATGATCACAACCACCATCCACCCCGGGAGCCCCGGGGCGCCGCGGGCGAGCAAACCAACAAGAGCCAGTGAGATCAGAAGCTTGTCGGCGAAGGGATCCATGAGCTTCCCGAAGGATGTCTGGACGCCGGTCTTGCGGGCGAGGTATCCATCGAAGATATCTGTGAGAGCCGCTGTCAGGAACAGGAAGAACGCGATGTAGAGGAATGGGAGACCGTCCGCCAGCAGGAAAACCATGAATACCGGGCTCAGGACAATCCGGGAGAGAGTAAGCTTGTTGGGAAGATTCATCTCCGGCCCGCCCCTACTTCAGGTCCGTCCGTCCCTCAAGAGCTCTCGACAAAGTCGCCTGGTCGGCGGACTCGACATCGCTCCCCACCGGAAGTCCCCGGGCAATGCGTGTGGTTTTGACTCCCCTTGGCCGGACCTGCTCCGCAACATAGGCAGCCGTGGCGTCCCCCTCAACGTTGGGCGGGGTTGCCAGAATCAGCTCCGTGACGGCCTCCGGCTCAAGCCGATCCAGAAGTTGGCGGATCCGGATATCCCCCGGTCCGATGCCATCGAGGGGAGACAGAAGACCGTGCAACACGTGGTACCGTCCCCTGTGGGCCCCCGTACTCTCCAGAGCCATCACATCTCCGATGCCCTCCACTACACAGATGGTTCCCACGTTGCGGGACTCATTGGAACAGAGGGGGCAGAGATCCTCCTCGGCAAGATCGCCGCAAATCCGGCAGTAGCCGACCTTCTCTCTCAGCATGCGGATGGCAGCGGACAGGGCATCCGCCTCCTCTGGCTTGCGCAGGAGATGCAGCGCCACGCGCTGGGCGCTCTTGCGCCCAATCCCCGGCAGTTTGGCCAGACGCTCCACGAGACTGGCCACCGTCCCCACGCCATAGATTGATTTCGCCACAGCCATCCCCAATCCTTACCTTCGATCCTCGCGGTCACCCCGGTTCATCACCCCGGTCATAGCCTGGGTTATTCAGGCTAGAACAGACCCGGAATCCGCATGCCTCCGGTAATCTTGGACATCTCCTCCATCATGAGTTCCTTCGACCGTTCTCTCGATTCGTTCACGGCGGCCAGAATAAGGTCCTCCAGCATTTCGACGTCTTCGGGGTCAATAACCTCGGGATCGATGTGGATCTCGAGAATCTCCTGGCTTCCGTTGGCCACAACCTTGACCATGCCTCCGCCGGAGCTTGCCTCGACCCTCTTTTGCGCCAGTTCCTTCTGAACCTGCTGGACCTTCTCCTGGATCTTCAACATGTCTCCGAGTCCGAATCCTTTCATCATCTACCTTCCCTTTTCGGGCCGATTCACAACTCGCACCACTTCCGCGTCGAAGGCCGACATCAGCTTGCGGGCCCCCGGAGCAGAAGCAAGATCCCCTGCACCCGATCCGGGATGTGCGGACTCGCTTGCCCCCGGGGCGCCCGGCCCTTTCTTCTCCTCGGAATGGCACACGATTCCTACAGGCCGTCCGGCAAGTTTGGACAGGACCTGGCAAACCAAGTCGCGATTCTGGCGATACATGACCTGTTCGGCATGGTACTGTTCTCCGTCGCTGAAAAGGACACGGAGGACCCCCTGGTCCAGCCCATCCGGGCGGCCGGCGGCCAGAAACATCCCCAGGGACATCTTCCTGGACTTCACTTCCGTCACCACCCGTTCCCAGATCTCCTGGATTGACTCCAACCCCAGATCCCGCTGGGGAGGGCCGGTCTCTTCAACCTCCGGTTCCTGTTCCTCGGTAACTATCTCGGCGGAATTCTCTTCCCGGCCCTCCGTCGACGCTGCGGACGAATTCCCGCAGTCTCCATCCCCTGCCGCCCCCAGCTTTTTCTCCAAAGACTCGAGGCGGTGCACAAGATCCTTGAGGGACCCGGCCGCCGGTCGCGAAGCAAATCCCAGGAGTGCAACTTCCGCCAACGCCCTCGGTTGGCTCGAGCGCTTCATTCCGGGTTCAAGTTCCGTCAACATGCCAAGGCAGCGAATGAGATCCTCCTCGCTGATTCCTTCTACCGAAGCTCGATACCGATCGACCTCCTCCGGTGTGAAGTCAGCCAGGCTGGTCGCATCCCTGTCTATCCTGGCCACGAGCAGGTTACGGAGATGTTCAATGAGACCGCCCACAACCGTCGAGAGATCCCACCCCATGCGCGTGAGCTCGTCCAGGTCAATCAGGAGACGGGTGAGATCCCTCCTCAGAAGATGCTCCCCAAGTGAAAACAGGCTGTCATGCTCCACAACCCCCAGGAGTCGAAGCACATCCGCCTCCGCCGCTTTCTCTCCTCCGAACGCAACCACCTGGTCCAGAAGACTCTCTGCGTCCCGCATGCTCCCGTCCGCCTTGCGGGCTACGCGCTCCAGGACCCCGCTGTCAACCTCCAGCGATTCACTCCTGGCGATGCCGGCCAGCCGTTCGACAATGGTGGCTACAGGTATGCGGCGGAAATCAAAACGCTGGCAGCGCGACAGGATGGTAAGGGGAATTTTCTGCGGCGCAGTCGTCGCGAAGATGAACAAGACGTGGGGCGGAGGTTCCTCCAGCGTTTTCAGAAGAGCGTTGAAGGCCTCCGTCGTCAGCATGTGGACCTCGTCGATGATGTAGACCTTCCTCCTGCCTCCGGGTGGTGCATAGCGGACCCGCTCCCGAAGATCGCGCATCTCATCGATCCCCCGGTTGGAGGCGCCGTCGATCTCGATCACATCAAGGGAGCGGCCCTCCGCGATTTCGATGCAAGGATCACACTTCCCACACGGACTTGGAGTAGGGCCTTCGACGCAGTCCACCGCCTTGGCCAGGATTCGCGCAGTCGTGGTTTTTCCCACACCACGGGGACCCGTGAACAGATACGCATGCGCAATCCGGCCGGAAGCAATGGCATTGGTCAACGTGCGGGCGACGTGCTCCTGCCCAACCAGCTCGTCCAGGGTCTGTGGCCGGTATTTCCTGGCCATGACGATGTAGGACATGTGGTAGCTCCGGTACGAGAGAACAAGAGTGAAGAATGGAAAATCGACAACCTATGGGAAATAGAAAATCAGAGAATAGAAAATAGAAAATAGACCGCAGTGGAGATTGAATGTTTCTCCGGTGGGCCGTCGGCCCCGGCTTTCCAGACGCGTCTCCACTGCTCTGCTCACTCCCGGCGTCTTCCGGCGCCGGGAGTGAGCGGCCGTGCACCCAACCTTCGATCCTGTTCCCCAAGCGCCACCCGGATCGCCGGCTCCAGCCAGAAGCACCCGCGGCACACGAAGATGTCCGCTTACCGCTGCTCCCTCCCGGTCCTGACGGGATTCACGAGTCTTCGTTGCGCAGGGTCCGACCTTCAACACCACGTGCCCGGAGGTTGGCTCACAGAAGCAGGACCTCAGGGAGGGAATTCAACCCCGCTATAGCGGATTGCGGGTTCAGGGCACCGCTACCTCCCCGTCTAGCACGGCCTGGAACCTCGAACGCGCGAAGCGGCAAATGTGCTGGTGGAGATGAGCGGGCTCGAACCGCCGACCTCTGCCTTGCGAAGGCAGCGCTC
>JAGLYR010000210.1 GCA_023132135.1 Candidatus Eiseniibacteriota bacterium
TGGAATTCGTCGACCACGATGTGCCGGTATCGCTCCCGGTACCGCCGCAGGACCGACGGGTCGTCACGGAGCAGGAACACGGTTTCCATCAGGAGATCATCGAAGTCGAGCGCGTTGCTGGCTCTGAGGAGTGCGTGGTACCGCTCGTAGAGCCGGGCGACAACCTCTTGCCAGTAACCGTCTGGTTGGTACGCCCCCGGAAGCAGCATGCTGTTCTTGGCTCTTGAGATCTCACCCAGGACAGATCCAGGCCGCCACTTCTTGTTGTCGATCTCAAGATCCTCAAGAACCCGTTTTATTGTGCGTAGCTGGTCGTTGGTATCGAAGATCACAAACCGGCCGTCGAATCCGCGTCTTCCTCCCTCGCGCCGCAGGACGCGCACACAAATGGAGTGAAACGTTCCTATCGTCAACCGGCCCAGAGCCTCCGCCCCAATCAGTCCCTCGAGGCGGTCTTTCATCTCGCCAGCCGCCTTGTTCGTGAACGTGACCGCCATGATCCGCCACGGCCGCACGTCGGCCGCGCCCACAAGCCATGCCACGCGGTGGGTGAGGACGCGGGTCTTTCCCGACCCCGGCCCTGCCAGAACCAGAACAGGCCCATCAGTTGCCCGAACCGCCCGCAGCTGTTCGGGATCCAGAGCAGATTCAAGATTCAATTGCACCTCCGGAGAAACTGAAGATACTGAAGAGGCCGAAAAGACGGAATGAAGGCTGGTGAAAAATGCGGGCTAGAAATCGCCGCCCAGCGTGAAGTGGACTCGGTTCTCGTCGACATGGCTGAAGTCCGTCGGCCAGGCGAAATCCACCCGGATAGGGAAGTACCCAAACCGCCACCGCACACTCAACCCGAAAGAAGCATGAACATCGTCGAGGACAAACCCACCGCGACCGGAGCGGGCAACCCGCACAGTCCTGATGCTATCCCACGCACTGCCCACATCCATAAACATAGCCCCCCCGATGTTTCCAAGGGCGATCGGCAGAGGCCAACCCAGCGCCAGGTACCGGATGAACGGGTACCTGAGTTCCAATGAGAACAGGCCAACACCGTGGCCCCGGAACTCGAAATCCCGGTAACCTCTGAGGAGATACCCGCCGCCGAGGTAGAAGTACTGCGCATTTTCCCCCGCACTCACGGCTCCGAGGGCCCTCATCGCAAAAGTGTAGTCCCTGGAGAGGGGCACGTACTTGCGAAGATCCACGATCCCCGTTGTCATCTTCCGTTCGTTCCCCAGAATTCCCCTGAGGGAATGCCTGATCTCCGCATAGCAGCGAGCGCCGTTGACGGCTCCCAGCATGCCCCAGAGGGCCGTGTCGTGAACCAGAGCGATGCGGGGCAGCAGCAGGGTTTCGTCTTCCTGGTAGCGCAGGGGCGGGAATGTCCCGTAGTAGCTCGTGAACTCGTAGACCTTGCGCTCGATCCGCATGAGCGTCACATCGAACTCGACCCGCTGGAAGCGGTTGAACGGGCGGCTGGCCAACGCGGTCAGTCCATAGTTTCTCTCGGAAAAGAACTGGTTCCCGTCACCTTGCGAGAGGGGCTCGCTGAGAAGCGTGGGGCTGCCGTAGAAGTAGTTCTTGTAGTGGAAGAGGCCGAACCCGTAGTCGGTCCGCCTGGGCAGGTGGTAGTAGAACGAGAGGAAATCCATTTCCTCGAAAGAGGTAAAGAAGTTGGTCGCGAGGAAGAAGCGGTGGTTACCAAGAACATCGCTCACCGTCAGCTGTGTACTGCCTCCTGCTCCCACAGCGGAGTTGTACTGGAGACCGCCGCCAATGTAGTCCGGACTGAAGCTGACCCGGTAGCGCGACAACCAGCGCTCGCCGTCGCCCACAGGAGTCTCGTCTTCCTCCATAAGATCGAGAAGACTGTCCGGAACCACAGGCCAGTTCAGAGCCGCCGTATGGACCATGATGGAATCGCCAAAGGTTCGGGCGACATAAGGCGCTTCCTGCTCCTCAACAGGTTCAAGATCCAGTGGATCCCGGAGCGCATACACGTCCCAGCCGGCTTTCTGAAACACCGAGAACACCAGGCGGTTGCCCTCCAGCGACCAGCTTGGAGTGAATATCCCGCCCATAACACGGGTCAGCTGCCTCACCTCCATCCTGTCCAGATCCAGGAGATGGAGGTCGTCGGTGCCGGAGCGATCGGAGACAAACGCAAGGTACTTGCCGTCCGGCGACCAGGCCGGATGCTGATCGTTGGCAAGACAATGAGTCAGACGTCTCTTCTCCCCCGTGGTCATGTCCAGGAGAAACAGGTCATGAGTCCGGGTTACTTCCAAGGGAGATGTGGCCGACTCAAACCACGGTTCGTCCGATGAATAGGCCACGTACCGCCCGTCCCTCGACCACACCGGGGCGCGCTCGTCAAAGATGTCGTGGGTGAGCCGCGTAACGCTCTCATCCCCCAGAGAAAACTCGTAGAGGTCAGAGAACCCGCTACGGAGTCCACTGACGACAATCCGATCGCCCTCCGGCGACCAGGTCGGCGAGCTCATGGCGTCCAGATCCGTCGGAATCTCCTGGAGGATCTTCCCGTTCTCCGAGTCCATCACATACAGCACGTGACGCTCCACCGACCTGGCCACGAAGGCCACACGGCGACTGTCGGGCGCCCAACACATTGTGGAGCGGAAAGCGGCCAGCTCCTGGAACTTCCCGGACCGCTCTCCCTTGAGCAACCTCCGGATGATCTTACCGTCCAGGGCCGACATCAGGTAGACGTCACTAAAACCGTCCCGGTCGGAGACAAAGACGATTCTCTCCCCGTCAGGTGAAATGGCGGGGCCCAGGTTGATGTTGGAAGCGTCCTTCTCGTGATCCGTGAGTTTCCGTGCTTTGTCCGCCAGATCCTCGCGCTCGGCCACCTGGGGCCAGTACACCTTCTTCAGATGCGCGAGGAGTTTCTCAGACAGCTTCGGGGTCGGGACACCTATCGTTCTTTCCAGGGCAGCATCCATGTTCCGGCTGTCCCGGAGAGCCTGGAGAATCTCGGGGATCTTCTCCGCCCCGTACGTTTCCTCGATGAACCGGAGCGCCGCCTGCCCCTCCTTGTACACCATGTACCCGCCCGTGTACTCGAGCGGCGGAATCCACTCGTTGACAACCGCGTCCCGGATCACACGGTCCGCCTCCGTGTCCCACTCCTCCGACATGTGCTCCGCCAGGCCCTCGGCAAACCACAGGGGGACCTGAAACAGGTACTGCCGCGCGAAGATGGATTCGAGGAGTCCTCCATAAAGCTGGTCGAACATGAAGGCGTGCGTGAGCTCGTGCGTCACCACATGACGCAGATCCTCGTAGGAGCCCTGGAAAGGGATCACGACGCGGTTCTTGAAGATCTCCGTGAACCCTCCGGTTCCCTCCGAGATGATCTCCGTGATCACGTTGGTCTGCTGGAAATCCGCGTGGCAATTGTAGACAAGAATGGGGATACGCTTGGCAGCAGTGTGGCCCGTCCTCCTGCTGAGCATCACGTGCGCGTCTTCGGCGATGTCCGCCACCGTTTCGGCCAGGACTCTCCCACCCTCATAGAAGTAGATATCGAAGTGGTCGGTGCTCAGGATCTGCCACTCAAACTCCCTGTACTGGACCTTGTTCTTGCCGAACACCTGGCCGTCGGCGGTCCCGGCCACAGCAAGAGAAACCAGTATCGCAATTGCTGCAAAAACATGTCTCATCGTGTCGCGCCCTCGCCTTGTCGCTAGTACCGGTGCCGCAGCTTCACGTCCAGGTTGAAGTGCGTCTTGCCATTGTCCATGCTGGCTTCGCCGTCGAGGGAAAGTGACCGGCTGAGCCGGTACTCCAGCAAAAGCTGTTGGTCGGGTAGCTCGGCCTCCGCCCTGGAGACAGCGGCCCCCGCCTCTACAGAGGTCCCTCCCCCGAGCGGGTTAACGGCCAGGGATTGCTCGTACTTTAGATAGAGGCGGTCCGAGACATATTTGCCAACCCCTACCCGCGTACCCCCGACAAAGCCCGGATCGCCCGGATCGCCCGGACCCGGTTCGATTTCGAGCTCATCCAAACCCAGACTCCTGGCCAGTCCACTCCCGAACTTCTTGGCCAGGAGCTTGCCCCACGAACGGGCCAGCGTCCGGGAGAAGGGCGAGGCCGCTCCTCCATCAGGGCCGGCCGCCCTCTGCCCAAGGGCCAGGAGGCGGAAGATCTCCGGTTCACTATACCCACTTTCCGATGTGGCCGCAAGGTACGGCTTCGCAAGGGTCCCTGTGATATCGAGAGAAACCCGCTCCCTGCCTTCCTCCGTGGCAACTTCAGTCTCCCCGTGAATCTCAAGACGGGCGTTTCGGATATCCCGCACGTCTGCGAACTGGATGGACCCCGAGGTGATGCGGAACTCGTTATTGTACAGAAAGTAGCGACCGCGAATGCTCTCAAGATCGCCCAGGAATCTTGTACCCCGGGCATCTCTTTTGTAACGGATGGAACCCTCCAGTTCGATCTCCGCGTCCGAGTTCCTCAGCCAGACATTGTTGTCGGCCTCAATCGCAAATTCCGACGTGTAGGTCGGCGCCAGCGCCGAACCCCCGCCGTTGCCCAAGCCCGCCAGATCGCGGGTAATCTCCGCATGATGCACAACCACCGATCCCGAGTAACCGGGCACGACGGTCCCGAAGCCCGTCGTGTCCGGCCGTACCAACAGATCTACGTCTACAACAGCGCTGATATCGTCCAGCAAGGAGGCAATCTCGGCTCTCGCCGCGTTCACGCCGACCCGGTAATCCGTCACACGAAGGGAGTCCATGGTCACCAGGATCTCGGCCACCAGGGATCCGCCTCCAATGTTGCCGCCGAGACGGTTCACCCGGATGTGATGCCCGTCGAAGACAACGCCCGCCTCCAGATTTGTCACTTCCTCTTCCAGCGGGCCGATGAGGAGTCTACCACCGCTCACACCCATGGTCCCTTCCAGAAGTGGATCGGCAAGAGAACCGGTAACAGCCAGATCCAGATCGTACACCCCGCTCGACTCCCTGAATATGGAAGACTTGATGGAGGGAAGGAAGGTGAAGCGACCCTGGCTCACGATAACATCGAGGGAAACGCCGGACGGAGCCGGGGCGATCCAGGGAAACGTCGGTCTCCCCTGAAGCGGGAGCGCCCCGGTGATCTTGGCCAGAGCTGGACCGCTGGAGATCTCCACCCTGTCGATGACGAGGCTCTGGTCTCGGATCGCAGACCGAATCTGAACCTGCCCAAGATCGAAGGACCGGAATCGCGCCCCCTCAATCATTGCTTCGATTACACCTTGGGCTCCGCCGGGTTCGCCGGAGAACGACGCATCCAGGTGAAGCAGTCCCGAGACGTCCGGCGATTCCGGTGTCCTGGATGCCAGAGCCGCCAGAGGAAAGCCATCCACGTCCAGACTCACGTCCCCGAGACCCTGGATCTGGAACCGGCTTCCTCCTTCACCCCCCAGGGCAAACTGGACTGGAAGAGATCCCCGCACTTCGCCCCGGCCGCCCCCCATCGTCACGACGAGCGAGTCCAAATCCAACCTGGACGTTCCAAGATTGAACACGCCACGTACCGAATCGATATTCCTCCCGCCCACAACCAGTGAATCCACCCCGAATGAAACCTGCGCGCTCGGAGCCGCCCGGGTTCCTGTTACAGACACATCCACAAAGGCCGTGCCATCCAGCCCGCGGCCCGGCACAGCAAGGTTCGCGATCGCGCCGAGAGACATCTGCGTCCCGTGGACTGCGATGTCTGTGGCGCCATC
>JAGLYR010000211.1 GCA_023132135.1 Candidatus Eiseniibacteriota bacterium
GCCAGTTGCCGGAGTCAGAATCCTTACCTTCGACCCGACACCGTGTTCATCCCGCGGGGCCCTCAATACCCATGGACAACCCTTATCTACTGAGCGGAGAAGATCTGGGCGAGCTCCTTGCGGAGCGTGTTGGCGTCTATGTTGCGCCGGAGCCGCCCCTTGCTGGCGAGAGACATGACGCCGGTCTCCTCGGACACCACAATGACGACGGCATCGGCTTCCTCGGTCAGTCCGAGGGCTGCACGGTGGCGGGTTCCGAGGGTCTGCGCGAGATGGGGATTCTGGGAAAGGGGCAGGATGCAGCCGGCGGCCACGATTTGATCGCCGTGGACAATCACGGCGCCGTCGTGGAGCGGCGAGCGGGGAGTGAAAATAGTCCCCAGCAGTTCAGCTGTAATTTTGCCCTCGATCCGGGTTCCGGTTTCCACATAGTTGCGGAGACTGGCGTTGCGCGCCATGACGATGAGCGCGCCGGTCTGTGTCCCGGACATGTCCGAGGTTGCCTTGACAACCTCGCCGATGGCCCCGGGCTCGGTGAAGCGGATGAAGAACCGCATGAACCGGTTCTGGCCCAACTGAGCCAGAGCTCTGCGGAGTTCCGGCTGGAAGAGGATCACAAAGGCGACCACCCACACGGTTTTCAGGCTGGAGATGATCCAGTTGAGCTCGACAAGCTGGAGCGATTCGGCGGCGATGGAGGCGCCGATGATGAGCAGGAACCCAAGAAACATCTGGGCGCCCCGGGTTCCCTTGGCAAGAGCCAGAAGCTTGTAGAACACGAAGGCGACAATCAGAATGTCCAGGGCGGCAAGCAACCACGAACTCACCGAAGGCATGACTTGCTCTCCTCGCGCCGAATGGCGTCGACCACGCGAATGGCCTGAACGGTCTGTTTCACATCGTGGACCCTCACGACGTCCGCTCCGTTCATCACAGCGGCTGCAGCGGCGCCCAAACTGCCCTCCAGCCGTTCCTCCTCCGGCACACCGAGCAGAAGCCCTATGAAAGATTTCCTGGAGGCGCCCACCAGAACAGGATATCCGAGTTCCTTCAGTTCCGACAAGCGGCGAAGAAGTTCCAGGTTTCCCTCCACGGATTTCCCGAACCCGATACCCGGATCGATGACAATCCGGGCCGACTCGAGGCCGGCTCCCGAGACAGCGCTTGCCCTCTCGAACAAGTAGGATTTCACCTCACCCACCAGATCGTCATATCTGGTGTCGACCTGCATGATTCCGGGGGCGCCGCGCATGTGCATCAGAACGACGGCGACTCCCTCTCCGGCCACGAGGGGAAGCATCTCCCGATCATGGGTCAGGGCGGTGATGTCGTTGACGATGCAGGCGCCGCGGGAGATAGCGTACCGTGCGACACCGGAGCGGCAGGTGTCTATGGACACCGGCACATCGATGCGGCCCTGCAGGCGGTCCAGGACAGGCCCGATCCGCGCCAGTTCCTCTTCTTCCGTCACGGGTTTGGAGAATGGTCTGGACGACTGTCCTCCGATGTCGATCAGATCAGCGCCTTCCCGCACCATCTCATGGGCCCGCGCCACTGCCGCTTCCGTCTCGCTGTACCGGCCGCCGTCGTAGAAGGAATCCGGCGTGACGTTCAGGACTCCCGCTACCAGTGTTCGCGATTCCAGGGGCAACCTGTAGGCGCCACAGGCCAGGTACCGTGGAGCCGAGCCCCGGACGCGATCTGATGGCAGCTGCTCCATGGGCGAAGGATCCCACCTCTCGGCTGGCAATCCGGATCACGAGGACGCCTTTTCCGGAGGCTCCGGAGGAGGCGCCTCCTCTGTGTCTGCCTCATCGGAGAACTTGGCATCCGCCTTCGAGACATGTTTTCTCGGTTCCCTGCGCGCCCTCACGGGTGGGAGTTCCCGTCCTTCGAGGACCGCCTCGATTTCCTTGCGGTCCAGCACCTCGCGCTCCAGAAGAACCGCCGCGAGGCGGTGCAGGGTATCGATCTCGCTGCTGAGGATCCCGCGGGCTTGCTCCTCACAGGCGTTGATGATCGCCCGGACCTCTTCATCGATGGCGACGGCTGTTTTCTCGCTGTAATCCCGGTGCTGGGAGATTTCCCGGCCCAGGAAGATCTGCTCTTCCTTCTGCGCATAGGATATCGGGCCCAAGTGTTCGCTCATGCCCCACTCGCACACCATACGCCGGGCCAGCTTGCTGGCTTTCTCGATGTCGTCGCTCGCACCCGTGGTCGGCTCTTCTCCAACCAGAATGTCGGCCACGCGCCCAGCGAGGAGGACCGCAATCCGATCCAGACAGTATTGCTTGGAGAGCTTGTACTTGTCCTTTTCCGGGATCTGGAGGGTGGAACCCAGAGACTGGCCCCTTGGGATGATAGTTACCTTGTGCAGCGGGTCGGCCGACGGCAGGCGTACAGCGACCAGAGCATGACCGGCCTCATGGTAGGCAATACCCTTCCGTTCCTCGTCGGTCAGAATGAGGCTTCGCCGCTCGGGTCCCATCATGACCTTGTCCTTGGCATCCTCCAGTTCCTGCATCGTAACGCGTGTGCGGTCGCGCCGGGCTGCGAGCAATGCCGCCTCGTTGACCATGTTGGCCAGGTCGGCGCCGGAAAAACCGGGGGTACCCCGGGCGAGGATCTCGAGATCCACCTTCTTCCCCAGGGGAATCTTGCGGGAATGAACTCTGAGAATCCCCTCCCTCCCCTTCGCATCCGGCATGTCCACTACAATCTGGCGGTCGAACCGGCCGGGCCGAAGCAGCGCCGGGTCCAGTACATCCGGGCGATTGGTGGCCGCCACGAGGATAACGCCCTCGTTGGACTCAAACCCGTCCATTTCCACCAGCAGCTGGTTCAGTGTCTGCTCGCGCTCGTCGTGGCCACCGCCCAGCCCGGCGCCCCGATGCCGGCCGACGGCGTCGAGCTCGTCGATGAAGATGATACATGGAGCGCTCTTCTTGCCCTGTTCAAAGAGATCACGAACCCGGGAGGCTCCCACCCCGACGAACATCTCGACAAAGTCCGACCCGCTCATGCTGAAAAAGGGAACATCGGCTTCGCCGGCGACGGCTCGGGCCAGAAGAGTCTTGCCGGTCCCCGGCGCTCCCAGAAGGAGGGCGCCCTTGGGAATCTTTCCTCCAAGGCGCTGGAACTTCCTCGGATCCTTGAGGAAGTCGATGATCTCCCCGAGCTCCTCCTTGGCTTCCGTCGCGCCGGCCACGTCATCGAAGGTCACCCTGGGTTGGTTCCCAGTGAGGAGACGGGCCCGGCTCTTGCCAAAGGAGAAGGCCCGATTTCCCCCCGACTGCATCTGTCTCATGAAAAAGATCCAGATCCCCAGAAACACGATGAGGGGGATCCACGAGATCAGGGCCGTGATCCAGTTGGTCCCGGCGGGTTTGCCGCGGACCTCTGCTTTCGGGTTCTTCTCATAGATCTTGTCCGGCAGCTCGGGATCGGGCGCGGGAATCCAGAGACGGAACTTGGTAGTCTGGACCGTGGTCCCGTCGAGATTGATGGGCGCCGGCTGGAGCAATTCACCGCGAATCTCCCGCTCATCCACGGTGACCTTCCGGATGTTGGATGCTTCCACCTGATCGCGGAACCAGGTGTAGGACACCTCCCGCTCGTCATGGTTGCGCCCGCTGTAGAGCTGGAAGGCGAACAGCGCCAACAGAACAATGATGACCCACAGCGAGAGGTTGCGCAGCGTTCGGCTGGAATCGCCCGACCCGGGTTTCGGGCGCGAGCGTTGCTTGTCGCCGGGCGGCGCGGTCGGACCGTTGTTCTGTTCCCCCTCTGGCGGGGAGTCAGGTGTAGACTGCTTGGGTTCCTCAGACACGGACGAGTTCCTTCTCAAGATTCCGTTTCAACGATTTTTCCAGATCGTCCACGATTCCAATGTCTGGAAGATTCCTGAATCGTTCGGCGTAGTCGAGCCCATAGCCGATGACAAAGTAATCCTCGACGTCGAAGCCGGAGTACTCCATTGGTACATGCGCCACGCGCCGGGATGGTTTGTTGAGCAGCGTGCAGACCTTGAGGCTGGCCGGTCTCCGGGTCATCAGGCGGGCGCATATCATTTCCAGCGTCAGTCCGGTGTCGACCACATCCTCCACAATCAGAACATCGCGTCCCTGTATGTCGATTTCCGCGTCCATCACAAATCTGACCGTTCCGGTGGATTTCGATGATGTAGGATAGCTGGACGCGGCGATGAAATCGATGTCCACGGGCAGGGCGATACTGCGAACGAGATCGGCAAGGAAGATGAAGCTGCCCTTGAGCACGCTGATGAGCACGATACGCTTGCCCTGGTAGTCCTCCGTAATCTGCTTCCCCATTGCCTGGATCCGGACACGGATCTGCTCGGCGGGAATCAGAATCCGAAACGACTTGCCTGGCTGCTCGGCCTGCGGAGTGGACATCTTCGCCTCCGTCATGCGGTTGGTCCGCGTTTCTCACTAGCCATCCAGGGAAATGATCTGCAGCCGCAGGATTTCCCTTGTCTGGTCGGTCACCCTCGACGACTCACTGGTCCGGTATCCAATGACCCAGTGGAGTTCCTCCCCATCGATGAGCAGGGGAATCCGGTTCCTGACCGACCGTGGAATCTTCGTGTCAACGAAGAAGTCCTGGATTTTTTTCGTCCCTCGCATTCCTGACGGCCGGAAACGATCTCCCGGTTTCCACCCGCGGACCTGGAGCGGCGGGTGGAGCGTTTCCCAATCAAAATGCGCTTCGTCCCCCCGGGCCGCGGTCGAGCTGTCGAGATCGGAAAAGGGGTGGAGCGAGGCCCGGATTTCCAGATCAAAGGCGGGAAGCAGTGTCGTTCCCGGAATTGCAATTACGCGCGCGAGCGGGTTTTCACGGGTGCCCTCCCTCGCCACCACGAGGTCATCGTGTTCCCGATAGGCTACGAGCGAACCGGGAAGCATAATCCGCTTGAACGGTGTCTCTCCGCGGCGGGCCAAGCGTAGAAGCGCCTGAATGTGCTCGTAGGAGACGTCCGTCAGCCGACCCAGAACTCCTTCAATCGCTGCCCGCAGGATGTACAGTTGCAACGCTACATCGTAGCCTCGAAACCCGTCGATGGCAAGTCTGATTTTACCCGGCGACCCGGACGAGATTTCCCGAAGAGCACTCTCGGCTGCAGCCCGCAGGGAACTGTTGACCTCCTGTTCGACGGCTGCGATCCTGGCCAGGGCAGGCACAATACCCGGGTTGAACTCCCCCTTCAGGAGCGGCAGCAGCCGGTGACGGACACGGTTCCTGAGCAGCGTGGTATCCTGGTTGCTGGAGTCATCTCTGGGGGTCAGGCCTGCTTTGACCAGGTACGAGGCAATCTCGCCGGACCGGCACCGGATCAGGGGCCGGATCACGCGTCCTTCCCGCACGGGCCGGATCCCGGCCAATCCGCCGGGGCCAGTGCCCTGGATCATCCGCATCAGGACCGTCTCCGCCTGGTCGTCCATGGTATGGCCCGTGGCAATGCGCCGGGCGCCCACATTGCGGGCAACTTCCCCAAGGAAATCGTAGCGAATCTTACGGGCAGCCTCCTCGAGCGATACACCCTTGGGTCGATCCCTCAGCTGCCTTCCAGCGCAGTGGACGGTGAAGGGAAGAGCGAGAGATCCCGCCAGATCCGCCACGAAGTCGGCATCCTCCCTGGACTCGGTACCCCGGAGCTCATGGTTGAGATGGGCGACGTGGAGTTCGCAACCAAGATCCGGTTTCAATGCGTGGAGAACGTGCAGCAGGGCAACTGAATCGTGGCCCCCGGACACGGCTACGACAACTCCATCGCCGGAATCGATCATCCGGTATTCCTGAATTGTTCTACGAACTTCCTGGATCAGCTGCGTCCGCACGGGAGTGGTTCCTCAACTCTATAAGGAAAACGCAGATTGTGGCTGCAAGAAGGGAATGGCGGTGCAGGGATTCGAACCCCGGACACAAAGATTATGATTCTCCTGCTCTGACCAGCTGAGCTACACCGCCACCGAAGAAGGCAAGGGGCATTCCACCACCGCTGAGAAGCTATGGAAAAATCGCGCCGTTGTCAAGCGCATTCCGGCATTTTCCTTGACAACGGGGACTGCCGGCGGTAGCGTAGCGTGTGGATTTGCTTGGAGTTAGCTAGGCGGTGGGGGCTGGATGTACAACAGAGCGCTGCTATGTATCGGGGTGCTGATTTTCCTCGTGACTCCTTCATGCGGGGAGAAAGAGAACCCTATGGGGAAGGGATTAGTGGATGTCGGGCTTGCAAGCAGAGCCGACAGCCTGGTCCGATGCCCGATCACCGAAGCGGTGTCCTTCCAGTTTATCTGCCCCTCTGCCGAGGAGGAATGCGGGCGTGGGCCTGGTGGAGCCGGGACGCTTCTCCTTGGCGCCGGCTACGGGTACCAGGCCGTGATTGTGCTGTCCTTCGACAGCGTTCCGGTGGACTCGCAAGTGGTCGTCGATTCGGCCTGGGTCCGGTTGACGGCAGCCCGCCCACTGGAGGGAGCCCCGACAGATGTGACCGTGCATGCCCTCCTCGACACCTTGATAGAGGCAAACGTTCTGTTCGGAGACAGCCTCGACTACGATCCAGTCCCCTTGCCGGTGATTCCTGCGTATGATGACGATGGCCTGCGGATTGACCTCACGCAGGTGGTGGCCGAGTGGTATGTGAATGAGAGTCTGCGCGGCCTTGCGCTGGTGTCTCACGATCCGGGGCCTTCCTTCGGATTTTTCCGGTCCGGCGAATTGGAATCGGTCCTGGACGATCCCTCCATGCGCCCGACGCTGTCGGTTCACCGGCACTTCGAGGGCGACACTACCTCCGCGATAAGCGGATTCTACCCGGCACACGACACCTATCTTCTCTGGTGGGATCCTTCAGCGGATTCTCTGTCGGCCGCCGAAGACAGGATAGCCATTGGGAAAGGCCTTGCGACCCGCTCTCTCCTCAAGGCGGACGTGAGCTGCATCTCAATGGAAGCAACCATCAACCGCGCGAGGCTGATTCTTCACGTCGATACCAACCAGAGCTTCTTCGATTCATTGGACACGCGCGCTCACAGTGTGAAGGAAGACTGGAGCGGTTCGGCGACGGAATTCGAGACATTGAGCAGCGGTGGTGGTTGGGTGGGGTCGGATTCGGCGGTCGTGGACGTCACGACTCTGGTGCAGGTGTGGACCGCGGGGATGGTGGAGAACCATGGGTTCCTGCTGAAGACGTACGGTGAGCTGGACAACGTCGATTTCGTGAGGTTCTTCGGGCCATCGTATTCGGAGGACCTTCGGCCTGTGCTGATTATCGAGTACAGTGTGCCCCCTTTGCCTTGGCACCGGCAGTGATGCAGGCGGAGAAACAGAGAAGCGGAGAAACAGAGGACAAAATGCCGTTACGACATCCAGGGGCACATCGGCATTGGCTTCGTATAGTAGTGATTTCCGTTCTGGTGCTGGGAAGCACGGCCGCCGTGAGCGGGGAATCGGTCTTCTCATCCCTCGGCCTGGGCGAAAGTCTCTCGCCCACGACAAGCCGCGGCGTTGCGATGGGAAGAGCCGGGTTTACCCTGGTGGATACTACAAGCGGTTCCTTTCTCAATCCCGCGATCAACTCCCTGCTCCGGCGGGTGACGCTCTCTGTGGTCATTGCTCCGGAGGTTCGATTCCCGGATGGAGTGGAGGGGGCGTCACGGAACTGGGAAACCAGCCTGTCGGCGCTCAAAGTCATCTTTCCGTTTCCCCGTCACATTGCCCTCAGCGTGGGACTCCTGGTCTGGAGAGATGTCAGTTCCGAGGCGTCGTGGGCCGGCCGGAATTCCTCGGCGGACTACGTCGGTGAGTACACGCGAGAAGGTGGAGTTTTCTCGCTTCCGGTTCACGTGTCTGCCATGCTGACCGAGCACGTGCTGATAGCGGGGGGAATGGATCTGGTACAGGTTTCGTCCCGGGAGACCTGGACCAAGAATTTCCCGGCCAGCGAATATCAGGATTCCAGGGACAACCTGGAAAGCGGGTTCTCGGGTGCGCAGCCCTCCGGCGCAGTTCTCATCATGTGGCCGGGAAGGGCAACTCTCGGGTTCGTGGCCGGGGGTGGCCGGGACCTGGACGGCACGCTGACAACGCGGCCCGTGTTCGGCAAGGAATTCGAGAGCAAGGCGACACTGCGTTTTCCCACCCGCTACGGCGCTGGGTTTTCCTTCCACCCCCATCCTGGGTGGACGCTGCTTATGGAAGGGCGGCAAACACGGTGGAAGAACTTCCGGATAGCGGGGGAATCGCCGCTTCCTGACCGCACGTCCAACCGGATCTCGGTCGGTGTTGAGAGGGTCTCCACTCGCAAGGCGGGAACCTGGATGTCGCGTATACCTCTCCGGTTGGGCTACTGGCGGGAACCCCAGCCCCTTGAATGGCCTGCTGGAGAACAGGTCGTCGCCGAGATGCTTACCTTCGGAATAGGTTTCCCTCTCAGCGGAGAATCGGCCTCCATCGACTTGGCTCTGGAAATCGGACGGCTCGGAACCATGTCCACCAACGGCGCCGAGGAGCGGATTGTCCGACTGTCGGTGGGCTTTACTGCATCGGAACGCTGGCACCGCAAGCGCCAGACAAAATACTAGCTTGGGTTATTCATGAATCCCTGCTGTGACCCTCTCGCTACGGGATTCCTGAATAACCCAGGCTACAACGGCAACTATCCACAGCAGTATTCCCCAATCTTGGCCTGCATTTCTCACCAGCCTCGTCGCTTGTCACCCTGTCACCTGTCACTGGATCTATTCATTGGCCTTTGGCCGTGTGACGTGGGCGAGTGACAAGTATCGAATGTCGAGGAAATAGGGCGGAGTTGGGAAGGCGGGATGGCTTCTGGCCAGCGCTGTCGCGTCTACTCATCCACCGTGAGCGCTTCGCGCACTCCCAGGCTCAGCGCATGAGCCGTGAAGGGTTTGTCGATAAAATGGACGCCCTCCTCGAAGACACCGTAATGAGCAATGTCTGGCTTGGGGTAGCCGGACATATAGAGGATTCTGAAATCGGGGTGGATCTTGCGGAGCTCTCTGGCAAACTCGGGCCCACTCATTCCCAGCATAATCACATCACAGAGGGCGAGGTCGATGGGTTTGCCCCATCGTTTGACCGCCTCGATGGCCTCCGGGCCGCTTGCAGCCTCTATGACCGTGTAGCCCAGTCTCTCCAGGATCCGGGCAGCCAGACTCCGCACGGTATCCTCATCCTCCACCACAAGGATGGTCTCGGTCCCGCCCGGAGTTTCCTCAACCGGATCCGGCCGTGAGACGGGTTCCGGGGCCGCATGCACCCGGGGCAGGTATATCTTCAGGCACGTGCCATGGCCCGGTTCGGAGGAGAGCGAGATGTTGCCCCCGCATTGCTTGACCATCGCGTACACGATGGAGAGCCCCAACCCCTTTCTTTTCCCCTTTTCCATGGTCGTGAAGAAGGGCTCAAAGGCCCTGGTTCGGATCTCCTCCTCCATCCCGGTTCCTGTGTCGGACACCGATAGCATCACACCGGCCCCGGGGGGCGGCCCCGCGTGATATCCGGAATCGCCTTCGCCCATCTCCACGTTGGCCGTCTCGATGGTCAGTGTGCCACCACCCGGCATGGCATCCCGGGCATTGGCGGCAAGGTCGGTGATGATCTGCTCAACGTGGTGGGGATCGGCTCGCGTGTTCCCGAGGTCCGGGGCCAGGCGGACAACCACCTGGATGCCTTCGCCCAGGATAGGCTTCAGCATCCGGCCGACTCCCTTCAGGACGTCGTTCAGATTGAGCACCCTGGCGTCGGAGGAACGGGGGCAACTGATTGCAAGCAGGCGGTGCGTGAGGTTAGCCGCGCTCATCCCGGCCTTGAGGATCTGTTCCACGTCCGGGCGACCTGGGTCGTCCGGCGCCATCGAATCCAGAAGCATTGTACTGTGGCCGTTGATGGCCGTGAGAAGATTGTTGAAGTCGTGGGCGACCCCCCCGGCGAGCCTTGCGATGGCCTCCATCTTCTGTGACTGGCGGACTTCCTCTTCCAGGTTTGTTCTCCCGGTGATGTCGCGAATCGTCATCAGGAACATGACCCGCCCCTTGACTTCAAAACCACAGAAGCTCACCTCGGCCGGAAAAGATGGGCCGTCCGATTGGGACCAGCGGCATTCGAAGACCTGTGATTCGCCGGGACGGGCGCGGGCGAGCCTGGCAGAAAGCCGCTCTGCCCAACCGGGGATGCCCGGGTCCGCGGCCCGGCAGAAATTGTCCAGCGTCTTCCCGACGATCTGCTCCAGTGGCAGGCCAAGCATCCGGAGCGCCGCCTGGTTGCATTCCACCACAACGTGTCCATCCACTACGACCATGATGTCGCGAGCGGCATCGAAGAGCGCTCGGCAACAAGCCTCGAGTTCAGTGGTGGGTGCTGTTCGCAGGATATCGAATGGGTGGGAATCGGCGGGTGTGTTCCGTTGGAGGCGTTTTCGCCCGAGGGACTTGCGGGCCGCGGCCCTTTTGGGTGTCCCCTTAGGCGGGGTCTTAGAGGGTTTCCTGGCGCCCATGCGCATACCCCCATCCGGATCCAGTGGGAATCGGGCACTTCAACTCACAGAGAACAATATCATACTGCGCATCGGTTGGCAACAACAAAACAGGGGGTCTCCAGTCTAGATTGTGTCTTCAGACGGATCGGGATCGCCTTCGGCCGGCAGGTACATGTGAACACTGGTTCCCCGGCCTTCCTCGCTGTCCAGGAAAATAACGCCGGCGTAGTGCTGGATCACGGCGGAGGCCACGGCCATGCCGACGCCCCGTGCGGGATGGCCCTTTGTAGAGAAATAGGGATCAAAGACGCGGGCCAGCACCTCGGGGGACATCCCGCACCCGGTGTCGGCGATGCTGATGTGTACGTGTGGTCCCCGGGCCATTCCGGGTTGTGCAACAGGGGAGGAGGGAACCCGGGAGACGTTCGCCGTTCGCACGCGGATATCCCCGCCGTCCTTCATGGCCTCGACGGCGTTGCTCAGGACGTTGGCGAACACCGTGGTGATGCTTCCAGGATCCACCTGGATAGCGCGCACGTCCCTGGCAAGGTTCGTGGTGATCCGGGCCCCTGCGGGGAGCCGGTCGGCCAAACCCGCAATAGCCTGTTGCATGCACTCGTTGGGCCGGATGCGCTTTGGGTCGGGGAAGATTCCCCTCGCGTAGGAATAGAGCTGATCTACAAGATTCGACAGGCAGGCACAGCCCGTCTCAATTCGATCGATTCCGGCGGCGAGCTCGTCCTGCCCGGAGGTTTGTCTTTTTAGCAGGGTTGCGCTTCCGGTTATGGTCATGAGGACGTCCCGGAAGCTCTGGGCGATTCCTCCGGCGAGGATGGCAATGGCCTCGTGCTTCTCGGCCCGGTGAATGCGCTCGAGCAGGTGTTCCCTCTCTGCCTCGGCGTGTTTTCGCCGCGTAATGTCCGTCGAGAAAACAACCAACCGATCCACCTTGCCGTCCTGGTTGAACAGCGGGTGCACGCGGTTGGCAAGCCACCGTTCGCCCCGGGCTTCTTCGTAGTCTGCGAGTTTCCCGGATCGGATTACTTCAGCCGCGATCTCCCTCCTCGCCCGGGCAACCTCCGGCGGGAAGAAATCGTAGACGCGCTCCCCGATGAGCTCCTCGGGGCCCCCGTCCAAAGCGCAGGCCATGGCCTCATTGACCGCGATCACTCGACCTTCGGTGTCGACCATGGCCGCAAGATCCTTGGTCGCATTCAGGAACGCGCGCGCAGTTTCCTCGCTCCGGCGAAGGGCCTCTGCCGCCTGCCTGCGTTCGGTGATGCTACGGGAAACACCCAGGAGCCCTACAATGTCCTCGCCCTGGCGGATCGGAGTGGTGTTAATCTCAACGTAGAGGGACTCGCCGGATGCGCTGGGATAGGCCACCTCGTAAATCGGAACCGTCTCGCCGCGCATCACAGCCTCGAAGTTCCTCCTGGTCCGTTCATGGTGCTCCGGGAGGATGACGTCCAGGTACGTTTTCTCCAGGAACCACTCTCTCGTCTGCCCGGAGCGCTCCAGAATCACGTCGTTCACGTACGTGAAGCGTCCCTCGCGATCCAGAGTGTAGAGACCATCCAGCACATTCTCCATCAGGGTTCGGTACTTCTCCTCCGAGGCGCGCAGGGCTTCCTGGCTCTCCACGCGGTCCGTCACATCCAGGAAGGCCGCATGCACAGCGGCTTCCCCTTTGTACTGAATGCGCTTGGAGCGGATGTCGACCCAACGGATGGATCCATCTCTGTGGAGCGCGCGAAAAGTGTACGGACGCGACAAGGGTTTTCCCGCAAGGCGGTCCTTGAAGCGTTGCAGGAATATGTCCCTGTCCTCGGGATGGACCAGCCCGAGGATCTCTTCGCCAGTCAGGTTCAGTAATTCCTCAAGACTGTGACCGACGATGCCGGCCAGGGCGTGGTTAGCAAAGGCGGTTTTTGGGGGAATCCCTTGGCCAATGACAATGCCCGGTATGGATTCCTCGACCAGCGACCGGTACTTCTCTTCGGACTCCCGCAGCGCTTCCTCGACCTGTCTGCGCCTGGAGATGTCCCGCACAATCGCCACGACGAGCGGCTCGGCGGCCCCTTCAACCAGAGACAAGCTCAGTTCCACGGGAAGGATGGTGCCGTCCTTGTGGAGATTCTCCGCTTCGAAGGTCATCGCTTTCTGCTCGAGGAGGTGTTTCTCGATGGCGGGGAAGTTTTTTCGGATAGCGGGCGTTACGATGTCGGCCGCCTCGCGGCCAAGGAGCTCCTCAGGCTCGTAGCCCAGCATGTGGGCGCCGGCCGGGTTGATGTCGAGGATCGTGCCCTTGAGTGTCTGGAGGTACACGCCGTCCGCGGCGTGCTCGAACAGGGTATGGTAGTGCTCGAGGGAATCCGGTTTCCGTGTCGGGCGCTTCCCGGGTTTCCTGGTCGCCACGCTGGAGCCTCTGAGTGCAGGTCAGGGAATCGGGATCTCCTGCCTTTCATTTCGACAGGTCTGGGGCGGGAGTCAACCCCGTATTTTCCTTCGAACGGCCACGACAATCCCGGCCGCGGCGGCCAGCTTGGCGACATCCCCCACGACAAACGGAAGTACACCCATCGATACCAGCTCGTGAGTACTGGCGGGAACGAAGACGGAGAGTCTCATGATTCCCAGCAGGTAGATAGCGACAACGCCCACTGCCATCGCACCGCTGGTCCACACAAAGGACAGCCCTCTGCTCCCGCTCGTCAACCGGCCGACAATCAGAGCCGCAATGGCAAGGCCCAGGAGGTATCCGCCGGTTGGGCCGAGGAGCCCCAGGGAACCCGCTGCGAAGACAGGAATGCCGGCGGTCCCCAGGCCCAGGTAGAGAACCTGGCTCGCGACACCGCGCTGGGTCCCCAGCAGACCTCCAGCCAGGAGAGCGAAGAAGGTCTGGAGAGTGAAGGGAACGGGGGTAAAAGGCAAGGGAACCCGAATCAGGGATCCGATCGCCGTCAGGAAGGCGAAAGCCACGATGAGAGCGGCGGAGATCAGCCAACCGTTTACGTTGGTGGCGGAGACGGCGCCGGCCGGATTGATGGTCGCCATTCTGTTTCTCACGGTACGTTCCCTCGTGTTAATGTTGAGTATTCATATGCTTGAGTGCTCGCGAAGCATAGCATAGCCGTCAACTGGATGCAATCGCAAAGCGACAAGGGACAAGGCGAGGGCGCGAGGACGGAGCACCGCCTATGATGCTCTTTTCCTTGCACGGAGCACGTGGCACGGAGCACCGCCTATGATGTCCTTCTTGTCTTGAGCAGTGTCTTGAACCTCTCCGCATCCTCGAGCCTGGTCTCGTTGTTGAAAAGGACGTAGGCGTCGTCCACATCCTCCACGAGGCGGCAAAGATCCATGAGATCCCGATCACTGTACTGCCCCGTTTTGTTCTCCGGGCCATGGAGCCTCAGGTACCAGGGCGTGCCGGTCAGCGGGCGCTGGACAAAGGGATCGCACCCAAGGCCGAGATTCAGGCCCCGGCAAAGCGACACGGCAAGGTCCGCCGGCCAGGGACTCCGAGGTTCCCACACCATAAGGAAGTTCTCCCGATGGATGGAGCCGAAGAACTTGGTCAGGTTGTCAATGCAGGTTTTTTCGGGAAGGAAGCCGGTCGGGGACTCAAAGAGAATCACGCGAGCATCCAGGCTTCGGGCCACCTCGACGGTTCTCTCCCAGGCGGACAGGACCTCCGGGGTCAGCTGGAACCACCCATAGTTCCTCAGACTCCGGGGTGGCAGACAATCCTTGAGTTTCTCGTAGGAGGGACTCTCCGGCGGGTGCGTGATCAGCTGCCAGGCCCGGACGGCGAACTCGAAGTTCCGGCCTGCCTCCTGTTTCCACCGGCGGGCCGTCTTCGGCAGAGGAACCTGGTAGAAGGTCTGCTTTGTCTCAACGAGGTCGAATTTCTTGAAATACGCCCCCCGGGTTTTCCCGAAGCCACAACAGCCGACCTTGATCATCGAGGGCATTCCCCATGTACGGGTTTTGGGCCCGCCGACACCCTGCCCTGGGCACATGAGACCGCGGAGTGTCAGATTCCCTGCGCCAGCATCCGAGACGAGCCTCGCAGCATAGCGAACCGGTCCCATTTGGGGAAGCTCAAAATTCGGCTGGCAACACCGGAGTCCCGCTGGTAGAGTATGCGGCAAGCCAGTTGCCCTGTTTCCTGAGACAGACAGCAGGAAACAGAAAACGGGAATGGGGTGTGTGTTGACCTTGTGGAAATGGGTGGAGGCGGGGGTACTGACGGCCCTGGCCCATCAGGCGGTGCGGGCGGCATCCAGCATGTTGTTCCTGGGGCCCTTCTATATGGAACGGGGCCAGCTCTGGCGAGTGCCGGGCGACCGCACGTTTGCCTGGCTTCCCCTGGTCTATCTTTTCCTTGGTTTCTCACTTGCCTACGTGTACAGGCGTGTCCGCGTAGCGATCGGGGGTTGTGGTTGGCGCAGCGGTCTCCGGTTCGGATTCGGAGTGTGGATCATCGCGGCCGTCCCGTACCAGGGCGCCCGCTTCGTCCTGATGCCCATCCCCGGGGGCATGGCGCTCACCGAGGTCGTTGGAGACCTGGTTGCCTACCTGATTTCCGGGCTCATCCTGGCGCGGTTGCTGGAGGACAAGGTTCCCGCTCCCGTTGCTCTCCCGGAGTAGCATCTCTTGTCCCTGGGAAACAACCTGGAGGCGGGTTTTATCGTCCGCGCTCGGGTCCTCCGGAACATAATGAAGCAAGCCGGCATGCAGTCTCTCGATGGCCAGGTTCACCGGGTTCGGACAACCGCTCCCGCCGAGGCTGCGGAATGCTTTGTTCAGACGACGGGCCTCTTCCACGGCAGCGCGCACGGCCACGTACGGGTTGTCCTCAATAGATGCTCTTCTTGGTGTTCCACGGACCATAGCTGTTTCTCCTTTGGCCTGTGACCTGGCGATCCTGCTGTGGTTTCGTTCCGAACTCCGAGCTCGGTACTCTTTGTCGGCAGGCGGGGGTGCGGGCTCAAGAGGTTTCGTGATGCCCCTTGGCAGGAATGACGTCGAGCTGTGAAATATTGAGAATCCTGTACTCGCTCACGGCACACAGGCAAGGCCGATGCATAGGTCCAGTGACAGGTGACAGGGTGACAAGCGACTGAGATTGGGGAATACTGCTGGGGGCCGCGTGTAACCGAATACAGATACAATTCGTAGGTATGCGTGGGTAGAATCGGATAACAATGGAGGGAGGGGAAATGCGGAAGGGGTCGGTGTTCTCAGGAATGATGTGGATGATTTTCCTGTCGGTGCTCCTGTTCTGGCTGCCTCTGTTTGGGCCTCTCCTCGCGGGGATTGTCGGGGGCAAGAAATCCGGAGGTGTTCTGCGAGCCCTTATGGCCTGCATCCTGCCGGCCATAATCCTGTCGGGACTGGTGTGGTTTTCCTTCCTGGTGATAGGGCTCCCGCTTCAGGGGTTTGTCGTGGCGAGCGTGCTGGCAGGATCACTCGTCGCGTATGTTGTCTTCCACAACTTCGCGCTCGTGTGCGGGGCCATCGTCGGAGGAGCGTTGGCATGAATCCGAGGCAAAGACGAACGATCACGGGTTTCCTGCTCCTGCTGGGAATTCCCGCCCCGCTGTTTGCCGGTACTCCGTACTACTCTGTTCAGATGCTGGATCTGGAGTGCGGTACGGAGTGTGTACCCCTGTTGGGGGATTTCGACGGGGACGGGCAGACGGACCTTCTGGTCTGGAATGGAGAGGGACTCCGACTGTACGCCGAGCGGCGCGGGACATTCGTTCCGGTAGGAGAGCAACAGGATCTGCCCAAAGGAACCCGGCTGTTCGACGTGGGGGATGCGGACGGAGATGGAGTGGACGACCTGATCTATCTCACGCCCAGCGGGGTCTTCTTCGCCCATCTGGAGGACGTCCAGTTTGGGCCAACGCGTCAGTGGGTCAGCGCTACGTGTGATCTTCCGGGTCGCTACGTTGGACCGGCGCAACTGGTGTCTGACATCGACGGCAACGGGCGGGATGATGTGTGGTTCATCGAGGACGGTCACTTGCGCATACACCTCGTTCCCCTCCCCGGACAGCTCGTTGCTGTCCAGCCTCTTCCCCTCGTCAGCGCCGGGAGGCGGGTCGAACCGAAAGGACTGCCCTTCCGCGTATTCCTCGGGGACGTAGATGAGGATGACGCTGAGGACCTGCTCTGTATGACCCCCGACGGTGTGAGTGCCTTCCGCGCTGGCGCAGGTTGCTTTGATGCATCGTCGGGCTGGTACCTTCCGTTCGAGCCCTACTTGGAAGAGAAAGACGCCCGGGAAATTGTGGACCAGCGTCTGGATGACATCAGCCACATCAAGGATGTGACGGGGGACGGACACCCGGATTTGTTCCTGTCCTCCTGGTCCCGCGGTGAGGTCCTGATGTTCCTTGGCGATGACGACTTTTTTGAGGATGAACCGGCGCAGGTTCTGGAACCGGGGGCAGTCATAACGCAGATCGGGAGTCTCTCCCGGGAGGGTTTCGATCGACCGGGACTGGTCGTCTCGCGGTTCACGCCGCCAGGGAAGGTCTCGGCTGCACTGCGGCTCCTCACGGGTGGGAAGATCACGATCAAGGTTCACTTCTTCCTCTACGAACCGGACGAGGCCTCCGAATTTCTTTACCTCGGAGAGCCCGCTGTTGTGCGGGAGATTGCCTCCTATGCAAAACGAAAGGACTTCGGAGCGACATCGCCATACCTTCTTTTCCAGAGCAGGGATGGAGACTTCGATGGGGACGGATGGAATGATCTGGTCGTCATGGGCGATTCCACGACGGTCGCTTTTTACTGGGCGCGGGCGGCGGAGGAATTCGGGAGGAGCAACGGCCGGGGACTTCGCGCCATCTTCTCCCGTCCCGACCCCGAGCCCATGCCCATAGCGCGGTTTTTTGAATGGTCCCACCAGTTGATTCTGGAGCGGGCGGGCGCGCGCTCTCCTGATCTGGAAGTCCCTGTTCCTTCGGCCTGCGGGTACGCGGTAGATTCCGGGCCGGTCGCGGACCTGAACGGCGACGGGTGGCCCGACCTGGTTCTCCCGTACCATCCTGCCGATGATTCGAGGCCCTTCAAGCTCGTTATCCTGCTCACACATACGGAATAGAACTAGCCTGACTATTCTGCAGAGGACGATTCGAGACGCGTAGGCACGGGGCCATCCGCCCAACTGCTCCTCGCCCGTATTTTCCGGCGAAGCAGCCTGAGCCAGTTTCCGGGGAAACCGACGGCCCGTTTCAGGTTCTTCATCTCGCTGATTGTGCCGGCGTACCCGGCTCTCACGAATTCGTCGACTCTGCCGAAATCAGACCATGACGAATCGGTTTTGATGGGAGTCAGAACGACGTCGGCCTCGGACAAGCGGAGGGCATTGAAGGCGCGGGAGAGCAGATCGTCGCATCTCAGGAGAATGTCGGAGGCCGCGTTGAGCTTGGGACTGCGGTCGAACACCGGGCTCACATCCACGGCAATCACGAGGTCGGCCCCCAGAGCATAGGCGGCACTGATAGGGACGAGGCTCAGAACCGCACCGTCCACCAGCCGCTGCTCGTGCCACTGGACAGGAGAGAATATCCCCGGAATGCTGGCTGAAGCGAGCACTGACCTGCGGAGCGGGCCACGGTCGAAAATCACCCGCTCCCCGGTAATCAGATCGACGGCAACGCTGGCAAAGGGGAGAGCAAGATCCTCAATTCTGAGATCCTCATCAAAGAGCATTGAGAGAGCTTCCCGGATTGTCTCGTCCTGCATGAGATGGTCCCGGGTTGCATACTGGAAAAGTCGGTAGAAGCGAACCAGCTGCTCGACCGGCGGTCCGAGGATCTTGTTTCGGGAAATGCGCTCGAGCTTCTGCGTGAGTTGAATCCCGGAGCTCTTGAGGATGTCGCTCTCCAGCAGGTTCAGAACCTCTCTCCGTACCGCACGGGCGTCCGGTTCCCGGGCGTAGAGCGCGCCGATGATAGCGCCCATGCTCGTGCCGCAGATGAAGTCGATGGGGATGTGATGTTCCTCGAAAGCCTGGAGTACACCAAGGTGAGCGAACCCACGGGCCCCGCCCCCGCCGAGGGCAAGGCCTATCCTGGGACGGAATGGGTGATGGTGATTGCGGAACACTCGAATGTCCTTCCGCTGCTCCAGTGACGATTCCTGACGGCGCGAACCGTGCGCGCGTCCATCTATCCCTATATCGGCATGGCGGGCCGTGTCAAGTACCAGTTGACGCGGACGCGGCTGCTCCATTGACAAGCTGCACGGCTTCCGTCTAGACTGCCGGTACGGGATAGCCGGATCTCTGGAGATTGTCCCCAACACAACGAGGCGTCGTCTTGACCTCTTTCCTCGAACGCATCGGAGACTTCTTCCACACGGGAATGTGGAAGAGCGATACCCGCCAGCTCTCCCGCTGGGAAGCCGTGCTTCACGGCCAGGCCAGGCTGTGGTTCATGATCGGACAACGGTCGCAGGCCAACCAGTGTTTCACCCGCGCCTCGGCGCTTGCATTCACCTCGGCCTTTGCCATTGTCCCGGTGCTGGTGGTCGTCTTCTGGCTCTTTGGCGGGGTCCAGAGCTTCCAGGGTTACGCGCCGGTGTTTGCCGAGCGGATTGTCGAGTACATCACAATCGGCGTGCCGGGGGAGCGGGTTCCGGCGCCGGGCGCGGATACCGGTGAGTCCGTGGGCCCGGATCTTCCACTGGAGAGCATGGAAGCTAACATCCGGCAGATGCTGGAAGCCTTGGCAAGCGATGTTGTCGGCTCCCGCGCTCTCAACTCCGTGAGTGTCGCTCTCATTATCCTCATCACGGTTTCCCTGCTGTCCACCATCGAGATGGCCTTCAACGACATCTGGGGAATCAAGCGGGGGCGGAGTCTCATCTACAAGTCCAACCTGTACCTCGGGACGCTGGTGATGCTGATTATCCTGGCGGGGATCTCCTTTGGGCTCCGGGACAACCAGATTGTGGAGAAACTGCGTACGCTCCCCTACCTGGGCAGCGGGATCTCCATTCTCGGGTCGCAGCTGTTCAGGTTGCTGGCTTTCACATTCCTGTTCGTCTACATGCCCTACACGCGGATTAGCTGGCGAGCCGGGTTGGCCGGAGGGGTTTTTGCCAGTGCGCTGGTGCAGGTTGTGGCTTGGGCCGGAATCGTTTTCAATACCCGCGTCGTGACTTGGGGCAACGTGTATGGACCCCTGGCCGGGATCCCGGTGACGCTGTTCGGTCTCTACATCATCTGGACTGTTATCCTTCTGGGAGCGGAGGTGACCTACGCCATCCAGAACCTCCGGACCTACGCGCAGGAGCGCAGAGTGGGCGAACTGACGCAGGCCATCAAGGAGTGCCTGGCGCTCAAGATCTGCCTGGCCATGGCGGAAGCCTTTTCCCAGGGAGCGGAGCCTCTCACGGGCAGGGAAATCTCCGATCGGTTCGACATCCCACCCGGAGCAGTGAATGAGATTACGCACCGGCTGGTGCTGGGTAGCATCCTTGTGGAGACCGAGGATGCCGAGGGGAAGCTGGTTCCGAGGCAAGATCTGCGGTCCATGGAGGTAAACCGGGTGGTCAGGATCCTGCGGAAGGGGGGCGACGCGCAGGATCTAGCGTGCGCGGGCCCTGCCAGCGCGCATTTGGACGAGGCAATCTCCGCTGCCGAGGAGACCATGGAAACCGCCTACGGAAACATGACTTTCGGGGATCTGCTTGCGGCGCAGGGGACTCAGGGCTAGCCTGCGTTTCTCACCAGTTTTCGGCTTGACCACCGGGTCGTTTCGGAGTAGTCTTTCGGCTGGAAATGCAAAGAGGAGAGAGGCGATTCTCCTCTCTCCTTATCATCTCTCTGTAATCCGAAGAACTGCTCCTCGGTAGCTCAATGGTAGAGCATCCGGCTGTTAACCGGAGGGTTGTAGGTTCAAGTCCTACCCGGGGAGCCAGAAAAGGGGCGCCACACTGGCGCCCCTTTTCTGGCTCCCCAGAGTAAGAGAGAAGTAGACAATAGAAAATAGATCCCGGACAAAGGCATCATAGAAACCCTGCCCACTTCTCTCTTGCGGTCTATTTTCTATTGTCTATTTTCTTCCGATGCTTTTGGTTTGCGCCCCACCGCTCGAACCAACCCCATGATCATCGCACAGATTTCATCCAGCTCGGCCCTCAGCTCCTGATACACATCCTTCTCGATCAGCTCCAGCCGCTGCGCAACGTCCAGAAGTGGTACACACTCAAACGCGCTCCCACGAGCAATCATGAAGAAGTGTTTCTTCTCCTTCTCATGCCACCTCCCATTCCCCTCGGCGATGTTGCACGAGATGCTGATCACCGCCCGCCTCAACTGATCCGAAATGGCGTACGTGCCTGACGGAAAATCGCCAGTCAGCCGGGCAATCTGCTCTGCAAGGCCAACCGCCCGCTTATACACATCCAGATCCTCAAACAAGAACGCCATGCTCTTTCCTTCCTCCCCCCTCCCCCCTCCCCCCGCCACCCGAGAACCGAAAGCCGAAAGCCGGAATCACACCACGCCATACCCCCTACAAGAGCAACTCCCATGCCCGAATGTCGCAGGAAGGTCGGGAATAACCCGACGCGAGGTGCCGGAAGAGAGCCGCTGGGCAGGTTCACCCCGGAGCTGCCCGCAGACGGCAGATAGAGCGGTTACAGCGGGCAACTCGCGCGACGTGTTTCGATGTTCGTTGCTCGTCGGATCGAAGCGAATCCCCTCTTGCCAATCAGATATGGACAGGTGGTGCCGGAAAGGTGCACGATAAGCTAACTACGTCCCGGAAAGCCGCTATATTCAGAACACTGAAAGTGACAATCCGTAGTTCTTGAAACCTTTGGATGGGAAATCTCGGCTAAGGAGGTGACGTAGATGGCAGAAGAGATCTTGGGCAGATGTGGGTATAGATGTGATCTGTGTCCGGGCTATGATGGAAACATCCGTACTGATGAGGACAAGCAGCGCGTGAGCGATGGTTGGTTCAAGTATCTGGGTTTCCGAGTACCGACTGAGGATATTGGGTGTGGAGGTTGCTTCGACGACAAATCCGGTGACCCCAATTGTCCAATCCGACCCTGCGTCAAGAAAAGGCAGCTGGAAAACTGTGCCTGCTGTGAGGATTTCGATTGCGATAACCTCCGAACTAGAATGAACTTCGTTGAAGACCATGTGAAAGACCTGACAGGCATTCCGGAGGATGACTATGATACTTACATCAAACCGTATAGGGGCAAGGAACGTTTACTGAAGATTCGTGCGACGCAGCGAAATCGGGATTCGAAGGAGTAGGACGATCATTTGGAAAGAAAGGGTCTGATGCGGAGATGACTATGAAGCAACAAGAAAACATGATGGAGAAATTCGATTTTCTATTAGGGGACTGGAACCTGGAATCCAGGATTCCAGAAAGCAAGCACTCCAAAGCAGCGACAGGCACCGGTACCGGAACATTGAGAAGAGCGCTGAACGACAAGTACGTCTATTTTGACTACTCATCATCTATGGGAGCGGGACCAGAAGGACAAGCACATGCAGTTTTTGCCTGGGATGCAAAAGCCAAGGTCTTTAGGTTTTGGTGGTTCGAGAGCTCAGGCAGCTTCATGACAGCAACCTGCAACTTCATCAATGATGAGACTTTGTTCTTGAATTGGCACGATTGTCTGCTAATACAGACTTTTCAAAAGGCCGGGCCGGACAAAGTAGTATTGAAAATGGAGGAGCCTAACTCTGAAGGGAAGTATGTACTAATACTGGAAGTGGTGTTTTCAAGGAAATAGTCTGAATGGAATTCGCAATTGATCGTCCGAAATTGGGAGGCTTTGGAGTGGAAAGCCCGATTCGCCTTGTTGGTCTCATCTTCGGAATTCTGGTGGCGGCGGGCATTTGCCTTCGGCTCGTGGCCCGATACGCCCACATTCCCTGCCCCTTCTGGCTGAGTGGCGTTCTTCAGAATCCGCTGGCGGAACGACGCATAGGGAGTGGGATGCTGCTGCGCCGCGCGGGTGTAGGGCGCGGAATGAAGGTCCTCGACGTGGGGTGCGGAACCGGTCGGATTGCGCTACCGGCGGGGGAGTGTGTGGGAGCAGGCGGAGAAGTTGTGGCCCTGGACATCCAGTCCGGCATGCTGCGCAAGCTTCGGGCGCGCATCGAGCAGCATGGGCTCATCAACATTCGGACCGTCCACGCGGCAGCCGGGAGCGGGAATGTTGAACGGGACTACTTCGATCGGGCCCTCCTCGTCGGCGTACTGGGCGAACTCCCCAGTCCGACGGAGGCTCTGCGCGAGATCTACGATGCGCTGGTCCCCGGCGGTCTGCTTTCGGTGACCGAGATGTTGCCGGACCCTCACTACCAGAGTCGCGGGAGGGTTCGCAGGCTTGCCGAGGGCGTGGGCTTTCGGTTCAGGGAATCCTTTGGAAACGCTTTCGTGTTCACACTCAACTTCGAGAAGCCGTCTCCAAGCGAGATATATGGCAGGATTTCATCTTAGACATTGGGAATCGGAGCTCGGAGAAGACCATCCCCAATGGGATCCAACCGTGAATGCCGGTCAACTCCTATTCCTGTCTGCGCTCGCCACTCTGCCCTGTCTTGAGAAGGTGTTTCCTGAAGAACGCAAGCTGGTCGCTCACGCACTTCTCGAAGTTGCTCCCCAGGTAGATACCGAAGTGACCAGTAGGATAATGAA
>JAGLYR010000212.1 GCA_023132135.1 Candidatus Eiseniibacteriota bacterium
GCCCCCGGCGTTTTTCAACAACCCCAACGTTCCCTAAAACCGCCCAGGCTGTCAAAGAAAGGGTTGATTACGGTGGCGGTTCGTGCCTATATTAAACCCAGTATTTAACATGGCGACCTGAACCGTCCTTATTAAACCCAAAACCCAAAGCCAGAACTCGGGGAGCCTCGAAATGAGCCAAACCACTCGCTCTGGGCGCTATGTCCGTCAGGCACATGGGTATTCGGCCTTCCTGCCCGCTCCCCTACCCCCCTCTCCGCCAATTGACATGGACGATGAGATGCTGGAGATGATCTCCCGGGCCGACCGGGCTCTTGGGAGGCTCGACGGCTCGATCCTGACCCTCCCGGACCCGGACCTGTTCGTCCTTATGTACGTCCGGAAGGAAGCGGTGCTTTCCAGTCAGATTGAGGGCACCCAGAGCTCGCTTACCGATCTCCTCGAGGCCGAGGCCAAGATCCTCAGCCCGCGGCGACCGGCAGACGTGGGCGAGGTCATCAACTATGTAGGTGCCATGAACTATGGACTGGAGCGCCTCAAGGACCTGCCCGTATCCATGCGACTGGTCCGGGAGATCCATGAGAAGCTCCTCGCCGGCGTTCGCGGCAAGGACCGCCAACCCGGGGAATTCCGGCGAAGCCAGAACTGGATTGGTCCAGGCGATTGCACGCTGGCGGAAGCGTCTTTCGTCCCTCCACCTCCGGCGGAGGTGCCCCAAGCACTTTCGGATCTCGAGAAGTTCGTGTACGCGGAAGATCCGATGCCGCCGCTGGTCAAGATCGGCCTCGTACACACTCAATTCGAGACTATTCATCCGTTCCTCGACGGAAACGGACGGGTGGGCAGACTCCTGATCACGTTCCTCCTCTGCGAGCGCGGGATCCTGAGCAAGCCCGTGCTCTATATCTCGCACTACTTCAAGCGATACCGCGATCGTTACTACGCCCTGCTCCAGGGTATTCGTGACACCGGTGATTGGGAGTCATGGTTGAAGTTCTTCCTGACTGCCGTAGCCGAAGTCTCGCGCGAGGCGTCGGACACGGCACGCCGCATCGTGGATTTGCGGGAACGGGACCGGCTTGCAGTCACGGAGTCATTCGGGCGTGCCGCCGGCAACGGACACAAGGTAATCGAGCGCCTCTATTCGCGACCGTTGGTCTCCGTGACGGAGATCGCAGAGATAACCGGAGTGAGCTTCCCGGCAGCATCGAGATTGACGAGCCGGTTTGTGCAACAGGGGATTCTGTCGGAAGTAACCGGGCGCACGCGAAATCGCCGCTTTCGCTATTCGGACTACATCGCTCTCTTCGCGAACGAATAGCGTTCCCGGAAGCTCTACAGAGGGCAATCGACAAAAAACAGAAGGCCCTGTCCGAATATGACCCGAAACGTGTCATTGAATCGGCCGGGGTTTCAATAACGCGAGAGGGGCTCGCTTGCTCCAGAGACAGGTAAATAGCAACGGAGCGAAGGGGAAAGAGATGCTATGAATAATTTCACGGAACATACCATTGGACAGCTTCTTCTGGATGTATCTTCAAAGTTTCCCGAACAGGAGGCGCTGGTCTTTCCTGAAAGAGGCATACGGCTGTCCTATAGAGATTTCTATCTGGAATGCGAAAGGGTGGCAAAGGGGTTTATGGCCCTTGGGGTCAAGCGGGGCGACCATGTATCTGTATGGACGACCAACCTTCCTGAATGGGTGTACATGCAGTTCGGCCTCGGTATGATAGGCGCCGTACTGGTTACGGTTAATACGAATTACCGTTCAAGTGAGCTTGAATATATCCTTTCCCAGTCCGATTCCACCACGCTTGTTTTCATGGAGGCAAGCAGGGGTGTCTCTTTTTATGAGACCGTCATAGAGATGATCCCGGGGTTGGAGGATTCCCTGCCTGGAAAAACCGAACACGCAGATCTGCCCCTGCTGAAGAACCTTGTCTATATCGGAGACAGGCAGGAAACAGCTGGTATGTTTCGTTTTGATGATCTGCTCGAGATGGGGAAGAGCATAGAAGAAAGTCAGCTCGAAGAAAGGCAGAAATCCCTTGATTCGCATGATACGATCAATATTCAGTATACCTCCGGTACAACGGGTTTCCCAAAGGGTGTTATGCTCAGTCATTATAGCATAATCAATAATGGCCGGATGGTAGGCGATGTGATGGGTATGGGTCCCGGGGACAGGTTTCTCATACATGTGCCGCTTTTCCATTGTTTCGGGTGTGTTCTGAGTACCCTGAATTGTGTCTCTCATGCCTCAGCCATGGTAGTCGTGGAGGTCTTCGACGCATTGAAGGCGCTGGAGTTTGTCCACAGGGAGAGATGTACTGCCATAAACGGGGTGCCTACCATGTTTATCGCCATGCTGAACCATGAGAGGTTCAGGGATTATGATATGTCTTCGCTTCGAACCGGTATAATGGCAGGCGCGCCATGCCCGGTTGATGTGATGAAGCGGGTCACGACAGATATGCATTGCGCGGAGGTAGTGATAGCGTATGGTCAGACCGAGTGCGCTCCGGTCATGACCATTACACGGCCGGATGATCCACAGGATATCGGGGTGTCCACCGTTGGCCGGCTCCTTCCCGGGATAGAGGGCCGGATTGTTGATCCGGACACGAACAGGGAATTGCCGGCAGGTGAGCAGGGTGAGATCGTGACCAGGGGCCCCTTTGTGATGAATGGATATTACAAGATGGAAGAAGAAACGGCCAAAGCCATCGACAATGACGGATGGCTCCATACAGGGGATCTGGGAAAGATGGACATAAATGGCAATTTCCAGGTGACAGGGCGCATCAAGGAGATGATTATCCGCGGGGGTGAAAACATATATCCCAGGGAAATAGAGGAGTTTCTGCACTCTCATCCCAGGATAGACGATGTGTATGTGGTGGGTATCCCTGATGAGAAGTACGGCGAGGAACTGCTCGCAATAGTCCGGTTGAACGAAGGGGAAGATATAACCGCTCAGGACTTCATGGATTTCTGCGACGGGAAGATCGCCAGACACAAGATACCCAGGCGATGGGAGTTCGCTGATGAATTTCCCATGACCGCGAGCGGAAAGGTCCAGAAGTTCAAGCTGGTTGAGGAATATCTTGCACACCACCCCGGCGAGTGAGCGTATTCCGGGACATCAGACACTCAACTCCGAAAGCACCCCATTTCCTCGACACTCGACACTTGTCACTCGCCCTCGTCACACGGGCAAGGCCGATGCATAGATCCAGTGACAGGTGACGGGGTGACAAGCGACTGGGATTGGGGAATACTGCCGTTGTAGGCTGGGTTATTCAGGAATCCCGTAGCAGCGCGGCCTTTTCCTACCGATACAGACTCTTAATCGTTCCCCACGTTGTGTCGCTACTTGGAGTCGGTCCGGGCTCGCAATTGGGAATCGGATCACATTCTCCGCCGATCACGGCACCGTGCTCGTGATACACAAGTCCTTCCTCAAAGGTCGTGCAATCCTGCACGAAGTTGTGTGGATCAGCAGGGTAGCTGAAGCTGCTGGGCGCGTATTCAAGGTTTATCGGCAGCCAATCAAAGATCTCGGGCCCGAAGGCAATGTAGGCGAAGCAATGGAGCTTGCTGCAGGGTTCCTCGCACCATGGCCACGAAACTGCTCCACCTGCTCCGCCCCTCTTCTCGAAAGCTTCCCCAAGCACGAAGGCGTCTTCCCCGGCGCAGTAGAATGGCCCTGCAAAGTCCGGAGTTCCTGGACCCAGTGGCCAGCCAACAACGTAGAACTCCAGCTGCGTGATTTCGTCCACATTATAGGCGAGGAAGACCACGTATCCATAGCCGCCCGAGACCTCCAGCTCTGCCGGGGTTAGATCGCAGTCCACATCCAGACAGCTCGTGCCCAGCGGGCACAGATCCGGGCAGTCAAGGTACTCGTAGGAAGCGACGAGGTGCATGGCCAACGACTCTTGGCCATTGTACGCTTGCGACTGGCACGCAAGGGCCAGAACGCAGACAAGGAACAGGGCGAGATACTTCATTGCACACAACCTCCCCTCCAGAGGGAGCGCTCGGTTGTGCCGGAGACTCAAGTGCGGCAAGCTTCCGGTCACCCCAACCGTGCCGCGGTCATATGATACTATCGTAGAAGTACGATCTTTGTAGCTTCGACTGTATCCGATGTTTCCAACCTGCACAAGTACATCCCACTGCCGAGCATTGTCCCGGAATCATCGACACCGTCCCACTGTACTCGGTGAATTCCGGCGGTCAGAGCGGTTCCTAGCAGCGTTCGAGTATTTCGGGATAGACCACTCAATTCTAGAACGACTTGTGGGAATTGGAGTTACGATATCCGTGGTTCGCGACCGTGGCTCAAGCGGACCTTGACCGAGACGGTTGAGATCGCTACGCTCGGGGCCCGGATCGAAGAGAATCCCCCTTGCCGATCAGACATGGATCGGTGGTGCCGGTGACGGCACAATAAGCTGATTAAGCTGACAACGTCCCCGAAGTACCGCGAGAGGTGAAATCCGAAAGCCGGAAAGTCAAAGACCTGTGACAGGTGACGGGGTGACAAGCGACTGGGATTGGGGAGTTGTAGGCTGGGTTATTCAGGAATAATCCAGCCTACCGGAGGGCTACGCGCATGAAGTCCTCGGCTTTCTCGACCGGACCGGAGTAGAACTTGCGGCAGGCGGTGACGATGTCCTCGCGGTCGCCGGCGGGGTAGATGTGTGCCAGCAGGAGGCGCTTGACTCCGGCTTCTTCGGCCAATGGGGCGAGCTCGGAGGGAGTGAGGTGGCCTTTGGTCCCCTGGCCATCCGGAAAAGAACACTCAGAGATGAGGAGATCCGCCCCCCGCGCCAGCTCCACCAGCTCCGGGCAGTTCTCTGTGTCTCCCGTGTAGACCAGTGTGCGTTCGAGCGCAGGGACCTCGATCCGGTAGCCGGCATTAAGGGTGGGGTGGCGGAGAAAGCGGACGGTGAAGTGCCATTTGTCCTGGTCGTGGATTGTCGACTCGCGGACTTCGTCCACCTGCAGACGGTAGGTCTCCGCCCCGAGGGATACAGGATAGGCGTCGCTCAGCTTCTCGAAGAATTCCCGGAAACCCGGAGGTCCCCAGATCGAGAGGTCCTCAGTGCGCGTGAAACCGGGAGTGTACTTCATTGCTGTGAGCAAGGGGACCAGGTCGGCCGCGTGGTCGGGATGAGTGTGGGTATAAAGAACGTGTGTTAGATCGCGGTAGTCAAGCCCGGCCTGGAGGAGGCTCCGAAGGGTTCCGCTGCCACCGTCCAGGAGAACCAGGTCGTCGCAGACGCGCAGGGCAAGACCCGGCGAGCCGCGGGTCATGGAGGGGACGCAGGTTCCGGTGCCGAGGAAGATCACTTCAAAAGGAGCCTCTTTGTTCATCATGCCCTCCTGCCGGACACGGTATAGAGTTCACCGCCCGGGGTCAAAAGAAAAAGAGCGCGGGCTGAACTCTGGACTCCCATGCTCCTTTCCTATACTGTACCAACTGAAGTCATCGGCGTAATTTGCGGCAGCGGTATTTGGCTGGAGAACAGACCGTGAACACCGACAACAGCGCGTGGGTAACCTGGCGAGAGGTCTTTGGCTCCGGCAAACCCCTCATTGGGATGGTTCATCTGGTGGGCCTTGCTGGAAGTCCGGGGGCGAGGCCGATGGACGAGGTTCTGTCCCGCGCCCGGCGAGATGCGGAAACTCTCGCCGGCCTGGGGTATGATGCTGTTCTGATCGAGAACTACGGAGATCTTCCCTTTCTCCCGGGCCGTGTCGAGGAACATACCGTCGTCGCCATGACACTGGCGGCGCGGGAAATTGCCGGCCGATTGACGATCCCGCTGGGAATCAATGTGCTCCGCAACGATCCCGTCTCCGCACTGGCCATCGCCAGTCTCGTGGGAGGGCGTTTTATTCGGGTCAATGTGCATGCCGGTGTCCGGGCTACGGATCAAGGCATCATCGAGGGGCGGGCGCATGAAACACTTCGATACCGGGACCGGATGGGGTCGGATGTCATGGTCTTCGCGGATATTTCCGTGAAGCACTCGAAGTCCATAGATGGGGGTTCTCTGGAGGAAGAAGCCAGGGAGACGGCGTACCGGGGTCTGGCGGATGCGTTGATTGTCACGGGGTCTGCAACCGGGGCGGAGACGGCGGTTGCCGATGTGGAGGCCGTCCGCAAGGCGGTTCCGGACAAGCCCATCCTCGTGGGCAGCGGAGTCACCTCCGAGAACGTCCGCTCGATTCTCGGTGTGGCTGACGGAATCATCGTGGGAAGCGATCTCAAAAAGGACGGTAGGGCGGAGAACGCCGTGGACCCTGCCCGCGCACAGAGACTTCTCCACTACGCAGGACGCTGAATGATGCTGTTGAAGCCACAACCCGCAGGTCCGGACCTGACCACCAAGGATCTCGTGCGCGAGTGGGTTTGGAAGGAGATGGAGACACGAGACCTTGCCCGGTTCCCGCGGCCATGCCGGGGGAGGATTCCCAATTTCGAGGGGTCGAAGAAGGCAGCGGAGTTTCTGGACGCAGTGGAAATCTACCGCAAGGCGGCGGCGGTTTTCGTGGGGCCGGACCTGGCTCTGAAGGCCTGCCGTGATCAGGTGCTCGCCGACGGCAAGGTCTTGGGGTTCGCCACTCCCGGGATGCACGAACTCAAGGAATTCGGTCCCGGGGCGCCCCGCCGGGACACGTCCATCCGCGGGCTCAAGAGATACGGAAGTCCGGTCCGAACGGCGGTGTCGGTCGTGATCCTGGGTTCGGTAGCAGTCGATCTTGAGGGCAACAGGATCGGGAAAGGCAGAGGATACGGTGATCAGGAGGTGGCATGGTTGAGGGACCATGACCTTCTGCTCGACGGGGCCGTGTGTCTGACGGTTGTCCATCCCATCCAGGTGTTCGACGGTTTCTCGCCGCTGATGGAATCGAGTGACGAAGTCATGCAGTGGATCGTGACACCGGAAGAGGCAATAGCGGTGACACTGTGACAGCCAAACCCTCCAAAGAGATTGCAATCCAGATCATCCGGCGCCTGCGGGAGGCCGGCCACCAGGCTCTCCTGGCCGGCGGGTGTGTCCGGGACATGGTCCTGCATCTGGAGCCCAAGGACTACGACGTGGCGACCTCGGCGAAGCCCGAGGAGGTGATGGCTCTCTTCGACCGCGTTGTCCCCGTTGGGGTCGCCTTTGGCGTCGTGCTGGTGGTGCTCGATGACGCCGGCTATGAAGTGGCCACCTTCCGCCGGGACCAGTCGTACCGGGATGGACGTCACCCCGAGGGTGTGGTCTTCAGCGATGCCCGGCAGGATGCGCTGCGCCGGGATTTCACGATCAACGGGCTTTTCCTCGATCCGGAGCTGGACGAGGTAATCGACTATGTCGGGGGGCGCGAGGATCTCAATCGCGGGGCAGTCCGGGCCATCGGAGATCCAGCCGAACGATTCGCCGAGGATCGGCTCCGGTTGCTGAGGGCCGTCCGGTTCGCGGCCCGGTTCGATTACGAGATCGAAGAAGGGACCGCCCGGGCGATCGCCGCCGCAGCCTCCCACATTACCGAGGTCAGCTGGGAACGCATCCGGGACGAACTTGTGGGAATGCTCACCGGTCCACGGGCCGGCGCGGCTCTCCGGATTCTCGATGATCTGGGGCTCCTTTCGCAAATCCTGCCCGAGGTTGCTGCCATGAAGGGAGTTCTGCAGCCCGAGCAGTTTCATCCCGAGGGCGACGTCTTCGAACACACGATGCTGATGCTGGACCGAATGGAGAATGCGTCGCCGTGTCTTGCCATGGGTGTCCTCCTGCATGACGTGGGGAAACCCGAAACCTTCCGGGAGGTGGACCGGATCCGGTTCAACGAGCACGATCACGTGGGGGCGGAGATAGCGGTTAGGATCTGCGGGAGACTCCGGTTCTCGACGGCGGACACCGGGACCATCCGGGAGTTGGTGGACCAGCACATGCGGTTCATCAACGTCCGGAGTATGAAGGCCAGTACCCTAAAGCGATTCGTGCGGATGGAGGGTTTTGAGAATCATCTTGAACTGCACCGGCTCGATTGTCTTGGTTCCCATGGCGGGTTGGAAAATTACGAATACGCTCGTCAGCAATTCGAGGAACTGGAAGAAGAGGAGGTTCGTCCCCCGCGGCTGGTGACCGGACAGGACCTGATTGAGCTGGGATACGAACCCGGACCTCTGTTTCGGGAAATCCTGACAGCGGTGGAGGAAGAGCAATTGGAGGAGAGACTGGGCGATCGGGCCTCGGCAATTGAGTGGGTGAAGGCGCGGTTTTCGGGAGAATCGAAAAAGGGGGGAGACGGGGAGGGGGGGGGAGTTGTATAGGTTTGTGCATATTGCGCAAGTTTTACACCGGTGCCGCGGTTTCCTGCTCGGCTGTTGAGGCGTCAGGAAATCCTCTTGATGGGATGAGACGGCTGTGGTAGAGATGGTCGAATCGCCTTGTTGAATCCCTACGGAGGGGTGAATCGTGATCAAGAGAACCAAACTACTCTCGACCGGTTCCATTGGCAAGCTGCTGGGTATGGATCGAACAACGGTCTGGGGATGGATCAAGTCCGGCAAACTGCCGGCCGAGCGTACCATCGGTGGGCAGTACCGGGTTGATCAGCAAGCCTTGGCGGACCTGCTCAGGGAAAAGGGCATCCCGGTTCCCAGGGAGCTGGCTGACGATCATCCCACCAGAGTGCTGATCGCCGACGACGATCCTGCTGTCCTGGGTTTCCTCGAGGCCACCCTCTCGCGGGATGGCTCCGGTTTCGAGATCGCCACTGCGACCAACGGCTTTGCTGCGGGAAAACTCGTCGCCTCTTTCCGTCCCCATCTGGCGGTGATCGATATCCAGATGCCGGGTTTGGGCGGGCTGGACGTCTGCGCGGACATCAAGAAAGACAAAGCTACCAAGGTTATCAAAATCATCGTGGTAACCGGCTATCCCACCCCCGAGAACAGAGAGCGGGCGCGCAGGATTGGCGTGGAGAAGTTCCTGGAGAAGCCCGTCGGGCCGGAAGCGTTCATGGACGCAGTCCACAGTGTTCTCGGATAGCCCGAGACGGATTGTCTCTCCAGTTATCCCCCTGAGATTCCGAAAGTATTGTGGAACCAGTGATCTGGGGCCTGTGACCGGCAGCGGTTGACGGACAGGTTTGCGCGAGTTAGCCTCGGGTGCGACCGAAAAGACCACGTTTACGGCGGATGGAGGATAAGGAACATGGCGAAGCCCAAGGTTATCGGAGTGCTCACCGGCGGTGGAGATTGTCCGGGTTTGAACGCTGTCATTCGCGCGGTCAGCAAGACAGCGATCAACGTCTACAAGATGAAGGTTGTTGGATACCTGGACGGATTTGACGGTCTCATCGAGAACCGCTGGATCCCACTCGACTACGACACGGTCTCCGGTATTCTGACCCAGGGGGGGACGGTGCTCGGCACCTCGAACAAGGCGAATCCCTTCAATCATCCGGTCAAGCGCGGCGGAAAAACTGTCTACAAGGACATGAGTGACCGGGCAATCCAGAATCTCCGGAAGGTCGGCGCCAGCGTTCTCGTGTGCATCGGTGGCGATGGCACGATGCGTATTGCCGACGAGCTGGCCGACAAGGGTATGCCCGTCGTAGGAGTTCCGAAGACCATCGACAACGATCTGCCGGGCACGGATGTGACCTTCGGTTTTGACTCGGCCGTTTGCACCGCTGCCGAGGCAATTGACAAATTGCACTCCACGGCCCAGTCCCACCACCGGGTCATGGTTGTAGAAACCATGGGTCGCTACGCCGGCTGGCTTGCCCTCTATTCGGGGCTGGCGGGGGGCGGCGATGTGATTCTCATCCCCGAGATTCCCTATTCCCTCGATGCCATATGCAAGACGGTCCTCAAGCGCAGCCGGTCGGGCCGGCGCTTCAGCATCGTGGTCGTGGCCGAGGGAGCGAAGCCTGCGGGCGGTGACCTCACGGTCAAGCAGGTTATCGACGACAGCCCGGATCCGATCCGTTTGGGTGGGGTCGGCAACCTGCTGGGCCAGCAGATTGAAGAGCGCACCGGTATCGAGACGCGCGTGACCGTGCTCGGCCACCTGCAGCGGGGCGGCACACCGACACCCTATGATCGCATTCTGGCTTCCCGCTACGGGGAGGGAGCTGCGCGCCTCGCGGCCGAGGGCATGTCGGGTCTGATGGTCAACATGCGCGGGAACGACATCGGCTCAATTCCCATCAAGGAAGTCGCGGGATCCTGCCGGAACGTCCCGCCCAATTCTCCCATTGTCCGGACCGCCCGGGCGCTGGGGCTTTGCTTCGGCGATGAGGTCAAGACCAAGAACCAGATCCTGGCCGGGACTTTCTAGCCTGGGTTATTCAGGAATCCCTGCTGCGAGTGTCGCAGGATGTGGCTGGACTTCGTTGCGGCGCCGATTTCGATCCTCAGCGGGGCCAGAGGCCACGCCTCCGGT
>JAGLYR010000213.1 GCA_023132135.1 Candidatus Eiseniibacteriota bacterium
CCGACGTGGCGGATCAGGCACAGAGGAGAGCTGAAGCCACCACCGATGCTGCGCTCGCGTGGTTCCGAGAGCACAAGGACCGGAAGTTCTTCCTCTGGGTTCACTACTTCGATTCCCACTTTCCCTACGATCCGCCGGGGCGATTCGCAACTCTCTACGATCCCGGCTACCAGGGCAGAGCGAACGGTTCCATGGACTACCTCGATGACGTCTGGCAGAAGCGGGTTTTCCCCTCAAGCCGAGACCGCGACCACATCGTCTCCCTCTACGACGGCGAGATTTCATACATGGACATGCACCTGGGACGTCTTCTGAAGGAATTCGATCGCTCGGGCCTGATGGACAACTCCGTCCTGATAGTCGTCGCTGATCACGGGGAGAGCCTGGGCGAGCATGGTTACGATTTTGATCATGGCCTCTACGTCTACGACGCTTCCATTCGGGTCCCGCTTCTCATCCATGTCCCACGGTTGGCCGAAGGCACGGTGATCGTCCAGCAGGTCGAAACGCTGGATATTCTGCCGACCATTCTGGATGTCATGGGTCACCCGATTCCAGACGTTGTAGAGGGACGGTCTCTGAAGCCACTGCTCGCAGGCGATACCAGCTGGACAGAACGAACTGTCTTCAGCGAGGCCTCGAAACCCTGGAACGCGGAGGGAGAATCGGGGGAGATCTTCCGAAACGAGCGGAAAGCCAAATGCGCCCGCACGCGGGACTGGAAGTACATCTACACGCCCTACGCCCGGTCCCGGGAACTGTACGAACTGTCGAAGGATCCCGCCGAGACCGTCAACCTTGTCGCGAAACGGCCCGACCTGGCGGCCGAGATGGAGAAACATCTCCAGTTCTGGGCGCAAGCGCCCCGAGAGAGACAGCCTGCCGACGATCTTGTCTCACAGGATCCAGAGACGCTGGAAAAGCTTCGTTCACTGGGGTATCTGCAATAAGCCAGTACTCAGTTGATATATCCCAACGCTTTCAACCTCTCCCTCGTCTCTTCATCCAGCACCCGCAGGGTATCCGGCGCTGTGTTCTCACGGAGAGCCAGCTCATCCTGCCTGTTCATCCAGACCACCATCCATTGCTTCATGGTTGTGAACCGCTCATCGCTCGACATTGCCGCGAGGTTAACGCGCTCGCCCGGATCCGCCGCCAGGTCGTAGAACTCCCACCGCCGGTCCACCGGATCCAGAATCAGTTTCCAGGACCCACTCCGGACGGCCCGGAGATTGGGATTGCGCGAAGGTTCCCTGTTCCGATCCAGACGTGAAAACACGTCGTCGAAGCCCACTTCGCTGAAGGCCCGACCGCCGCGTTGCTCCTTTCCGTCCAGCGCATCCCGGAAGCTCCGCCCATCCATTGTTGCCGGGTCCCGGTCGATGCCGAGGAGATCCAGCAGAGTCGGCATCACATCGACCAATTCCACCAGCTGATTCACCCGCTGCGGCGCCCGGCGCATGCCGGGACCGCAAAGAATCATGGGGACCCGCACTGTCTCCTCATAGAGATGCACGGTGTGACCGAGCCACCCGTGCTCCATGAACTCCTCCCCGTGGTCTCCGGTGACCACGACCATGGTGGACTCCTCCAGCCCAAGCCGCCGGAGTTCCTCCAGAACCACCCCGATGTGGTAATCCGTGAAGGCAATCTCGCTGTCGTAGAGGGCCATCAGACACTCCACCCCCTCCTGCCCCAGCTCCCGCCGCTGCATCTGAATCGTGTGGAAAGGCACATCCGCCTTCACACGGCCCCGGCAGGATGTCGGAAACACAAAACCCTCGTGCTCCAGATAGGCGTAGTGGGGATCGAAATAGTGGAGAAAGAGGAAAAAGGGTGTTTCCCCGTTTTCCCGTAGCCACCGCGTCGCGACATCCGTAACTCCGGGTGAGGAAATCTCCAGATGTCCGCTGATGTGAGTCTCGTCGAAGAGCTCGAAACCCTGGTCCAGGTTGTAGTCCGAGGAGACCAAGGTGTGGCTCACAACAGCCGCAGTCCGGTAGCCCTCCGAATGAAGAACCTCCGCCAGCGTTTCCCTGTGAAGAGGCAGGACCGCGCTCTTGTTGATGGCCTGATGGCGGGTGGGATAGAGACCCGTAAGAAGACTGGCTGCGGAGGGCAGCGTCCAGGAGCTCTGCGCGACGGCGTTCCAGAAGATCGTTCCCCCGCCCGCCAAGCGGTCCAGATTCGGACTGGTCTCTCTCGGGTACCCGTAGCAACCCAGGTGATCCGGCCGCAGGGTATCTATCAGGATGATAACAACGTTCGGGGGACCGCGGTCGATCCGCCGCTGGCAGCCTGGCACGACCGCTGCTATCAGCGCGAGCATCACCCCCGCGCGGCACAGCAATCGGACGCCTCCGAAGCGAAACAGCCGGGAGCTAACCTTGTCCAGTCGCTTAAGTTCCCAGCACATGACGCGCCCCCTTGTTGCAACGCCATTCTATCCAAATTACTTCGGAATCGCAAGACGTTACCGCTGGGTCGCGCGGCATGGCAACCGTGTCGGTTGGACTGAGTCGCTCCCGGAAGCGTAGCCGTGGCTACGTTGAGGAA
>JAGLYR010000214.1 GCA_023132135.1 Candidatus Eiseniibacteriota bacterium
CAGAAACCTGGTGAGAAATGCAGGCCAGGAGTTCCCACCCTCCTGACCCGGCTGCACTCCCGCAATCGTCGGAGCCAAGAGCCTGATATCCGCACCGGCTTCCGGCCGCTGGTGAGAAATGCGGGCTACGGCGATTGCGGGAGTGCGAGAGGCGAAAGGAGAGAGGTGATCTGCAGCAAGACGGATTGCCGGGCCGAGCCCGGCGTGCGCACTTGCTGCGGGCATGGGCGGTCAACATTGCCGGACAGGAACCGTGCCTGAGGATCCGGCCTTTCGGTCCGGAGCGGCTGTCTCGTTCGGGACATCTTTCTCAGACTGCCGTTTCTCGAAAGTGCGGGGGGGCCAAACCTTCGGTCTCCCGGAGATGTGCTTCTCGATGACCCTGATCAGTTCCTGCGGTTCTACAGGTTTGGACACGTAGTCATCCATGCCCACTCGAAGACAGCGTTCCCGGTCTCCCGCCATTGCTTGAGCGGTCAGCGCAACAACCGGCACATCGTGATCAAGCACGCGGGACTCCCGATCACGAATCGCGGCTGTCGCCTCGAAGCCGTCCATCTCCGGCATCTCGCAGTCCATCAGCACAAGATCGTACGGCATTGACTCCAGCGCCTTGAGTGCTTCCCGCCCATCCGCCACCGCATCCGCGCGGAACCCCAGCCTATCGAGAATTGCGAGGGCAACCTTCCGGTTGATCGCGTCGTCCTCGGCCACCAGAATCCGGACCTTCCGTCGCCTGTCTTCTGCGATGCTGTGCCGCGTAACGAGGCGTTGCGCGCGTTCAGCCGAAGAATGCCGCGTCTCGCCGCGGATCATCACCAGGCAGTCATAGAGCTGGGACTGCTTGACCGGCTTGGTCAGGTATGCAGAGAACCCGATTTCCCCGAGACGGGCGGCGTCTCCCGGTTTGCCCAGTGAGGCCATCATCACCAGGATAGTATCGCTGAGGTCCGGGTCTTCCTTGATTCTCGCGCCAAGCATCTCCCCATCCGTCTCAGGCATCAGCAGGTCCACAATCGCTATGCCAAAGGGGTCATTTGCTTTGGCGGCCGAGCGGAGTTCGTCCAGAGCAGCCTCGGCATCAGCGGCGCCGTTACACCGGCAGCGCCACGAGCCCAGCAAGGCCATGAGCCAGTGCCGGCTTGCGCTGTTGTCATCTACAACAAGGATTCTCTCCCCGCTGATCGCCCTTGCCGGTTCCTCGGCGGGTTCCGCACCCCGCGATTGTTTCGGAAGAACTGCCGTGAACCAGAACGTGGATCCTTCGCCCTCGGTGCTTTTCATACCGATTTCGCCGCTCATCATCTCGACGAGCTGTTTGGAAATCGAGAGCCCCAGCCCAGTGCCGCCGTGTTTTCTGCTCGTCCATCCATTTGCCTGTGTGAAAGCATCGAAGAGAACACCCTGACGCTCTGTCGGGATCCCAATCCCGGTGTCGCTAACCGAGAAACGTACCGTTACCCGCTCGTCGTCCTCACGGTCAAGACTCACCCGGACAACCACTTCCCCCCGGGACGTGAACTTGATGGCGTTGCCCACCAAGTTGATCAGAACCTGGCGCACCCGACCCGCGTCACCCCTGAGAAGGGAGGGCACCTCCGGATCGACCATGCAGACGAGTTCCAGACCTTTCTCCTGAGCACGCACAGCCGCAAGATCACCGGCATCTTCCAGCATCACGCGCAAGTCGAAGTCGAGGACTTCCAGATCCAGTTTCCCCGCCTCGATCTTGGAGAAATCGAGGACATCGTTGATGATTGTCAAGAGGGACTCGGCGCTGCTCCGAACAGTCTGCGCGTACTCACGTTGTTCCGCGGTCAGATCCGTATCCAGCAGAAGTCCCGTCATGCCGATCACGCCGTTCATGGGCGTGCGGATCTCATGACTCATGTTGGCCACGAATTCGCGCTTGGCTCTGTTGGCGAGATCGGCTTCCGCGGCGAGTCGGTTCGCCTGTGCCACGGCCCGTTCGAGCTCGCTATTGGCCTCCTCGGCCCGTTGTCTCGCTGCATCTGCATCTTCCATCATGCTCAGCGCAATCTTCTCGCTTTTCTTCAGCTCGGCTGTTCGCTCAACCACCGCCTCCTCCAGAGACCCATACACCAGGCGCAGCCTGTCGGTCAGGGAGTTGAAACCCCTTGCCAGAGCGCCGATTTCATCGTCCCCGCAGTGCTCCAGGGGAGCGATCATTGAATCAGGGCCTTGCCTGACGGCATCTTTGAAATGCCGCGAGATCCTCGCAATCCTGCGCACGACCAGTACATGGAAGGCCCAATACACCGCGGCCAGAAGCAGACAGGAACCGGCTATGAGTATGATGGAGTTCGCTACCGCAGACCTGAGCGCGGCCGCCCCGTACTCTGCGGTTGGAATTCCCACAGTATCCAGGGCAATGACGCTACCGACGGTGCGGTGAAAACCCGCCTTGTCCCCGTACCGATCCAACAGGGATTGGGGGGCATCTTCCGGCTCCCCATGGCAGCGAAGGCAGCTCTCCTTCATCCGCCTCGCGTAGAAATGGGCCTGGTACCGCTTGCCGTCCAGCTCAACCTGTCCGGCCCATTCCTTTGCTTCGGGGTTCTCGTTGAAGTACCTGAGCATCTCAAGTTCTTCGGGAGTAGCCTGGTTGCGTGGATTCCTGGGGTTGTCCGATGCGAACTTGATGATGTAGTCGGGGAAACGCTCGCGGGTTTTCTCGAAGATGCTGCGGGCAACAAAGGAGGTAGACATAACCTCTGGAATGAACTCGTCTTCGCCGACCCACTCCTGAGCAAACGGGCGGAGAGTCTCATTAACATACTGCCGGATCGAGAGATCGAACTGCAGCGCCAGCTCGCTCTGTTTCGCCAGAAGCTCCTGAGCACGCGAGTTGCTCTCCGACCACATCCGGAGAAGAACGAAACCTGAGAAGAGCATTGCAAATGCCGCTACTACAACCAGCAACCTGGTCCGGATACTCTTGTGGAACACCGCAACTCCTTCCGCCGCACTGCTGGCGCCAGATAGTATCCCGCGTCCGTGCCATGCGGCTCCAGGTCGCTCTGCACCCGTCTATCGACCCATCGGCGGGTTCCAATGATTCTTTAGCCTGCATTCCTCACCAGTTTTCTGCTACGGGACCGGTCCATGGGCTGCGAGGCGACGTGGCGAGTGCGAGAGGGCGCGACAGGGCGAGGTTTTAGCCTGGGTTATTCATGAATCCCTGCTGCGAGGGATTCATGAATAACCCAGGCTAAAAGAGGGTGGGTGGGCCCTTGTCTCTCTCCCCGAGGAAGAACTCTCTGCCGAGACGGCGGTCGTACGGGGTCCAGTGGGTACCGGTCTCTCCCGCGTGTTCAATAACGCTCTTCACGGTGTTCAGCTTCGCATCAAGGTTGTCCAGGAAGTGCAATGCAAATGCCTCCGGAATGCGGATGGAGACCGGCGATCCATATTCCATCTCCCCGTGGTGCGCCAGGAGGAGGTGCCTGAACTTCTGCGCCAGCTCTTCCGGGAAATCGGGGATCCCGGCAATCTTCCCGGCAACCATCCGGTCCCCGATAACAATGTGCCCGAGAAGGCGCCCCTCGTCCGTGTAGTCGATGCTGGTCCTGAACTTGTACTCCCGAATCTTTCCGACATCGTGGAGGATAGCACCGGCCAGCAGAAGATCCCGATCCAGCTCCGGGTACTGCTCGGCTACCTTCTCGGCCATTGTGGCCACCGCCACCGAGTGTTCCAGCAAACCTCCCAGGTACGCGTGATGAAACCGCTTGGCGGCCGGGGCTTCCCTGAAAACGGTCGCAAACGCCTCATCGCCAAAGAAAGCTGTGAGCAACGCGGACAGGTGACGGTTCTGCACACCCTTCAGGAGTTCTTCCATCCGGCGCCAAAGCTCCTTTCGAGACCGGGGGGTCTCGGGAAGGAAAAACCGCGTGTTGACTCCCTCTGGAGGAACTGCCTCAATCCGCGAGATGTTTATGCTGTTACTCCTCTGGTACCTCTCCACCCGCCCCTTCACCTGAACAAATTCCTGATTCACAATCCGCGCATTGGCCCCAAGCGCATCCTCCCAGAGGACCCCATCCACCTCACCGGTCTTGTCCGCCAGGCGGAGTTTCAGGAAGGGAATCCCGTCACGCCGTTCCCGCAGGATTCTGTCCCGCACAGCGAACACTTGCTCCACATGCTCGCCTACCTTAAGCTCCGACACAAAAACTCGCTCGCTCATTTAAGTCACTCCCTCGCCTTGTCGCGCCCTCGCCCTGTCGCCCCCTCGCTCACTTGACATACTCGGCGACGAGGTACCGGCCGTACCGTCGCAGCCAGGCAAAGCGACTCAAGAGGTATGTATCGAAACGATGGATTCGATCCACATGGCGCCCCATGCCGGGCAACCGGTCCAGCCGCGCCATCATCTCAAACCACCAGAACTGCATCCTGGAGAATGGACGCCCAACCGTGCGGAAATCCTCAAGGCTCATCGAGCCGCCGCCCGGCGATTCCAGACACGCAACCGGCGTCAGGGCCCGGATCAGGCGCAGCAACGCACTTCCGGATATCGGGTCGATGTACACCGCTTTGCCACCCGGTTTGAGGACGCGGGCCGCCTCGCGCCCGGCCAGCTCCGGCTGAAGATGATGGAGCCCGACGAACCCGAACAGGAGATCAAAGGTCTCGTCTTCGAACTCAAGAGCCTCTGCAGACATTGCTGAGACGTCCGCGCGGTCGTCTACCCCGTGGACAGACAGGTTTCTTCGCGCGATCTCGATCATCCTGGGCGAGATATCCATTCCGCTCACCCTCGCCCCGTGCTCAGCGAGGACAGTGGTCGTGATCCCCATTCCGCAGCACAGATCGAGCACACGCTTCCCCCGCAGATCCCCGAGACGCCGGAAGCCGAATGGCAGCTTGTGCCACCCCGCAACGCGCTCCGGGCAATTGACCTCGGCCCGCAATGCATCGACCTCGTCGCGGAGATCCTTCTCACGGAAACCCGCCAGGAATTCCTCCGCTTCCCTGTCGTAGAACTCCGTCTCTGCCGCTGCCTTTTTCTCCACATTCTCGATCTGTTTCAGATCGTTATCGTGAAGGCGTCGAAGCTGTTTGAAGTATTTCATCGTTTGCCTCTGGGCTGCTGTTTGAAGTATTTCATCGTTTGCCTCTAGGCTGGTGAGAAATGCGCGCTACCCGCGTGGGTGGAACTCCCTGTGTACACTCTTCAGGTACTCCCGATCCACAGCTGTATACCGCTGGGTAGTGGAGATGTCGCTGTGACCCAGCATCTCCTGGACCACGCGCAAATCGACACCACCCTCCAGCAGGTGTGTCGCAAAGCTGTGGCGCAGCGTGTGGGGACTGATGTCTTTCCTGATTTCGGCCTTTTGCGAGTAGCCCTTGAGGATCCCCCAGAACCCGGCCCGTGTCATGGGCCTGCCCCGCCAGTTCAGGAAAAGGATTGGCTCTGATCGGCCCCGCAGGAGCGCGCCGCGCACTTCCCGCTCATAGCGTTCCACCCACTGGATCGCCTTCGAACCGATCGGCACAATACGTTCCTTGTCCCCTTTCCCCTTGCAATGGATGAGCCCCATGGCCCGCTTGAGATATGCCACGGGGAAACAGACGAGCTCCGAAACCCGAACCCCGGTGGCGTAGGCAAACTCCAGCATAGCACGATCTCGAACACCCAGGGGGGTAGATGTGTCCGGCTGTTCCAGCAAGGTCTCGACTTCCGCAACAGACAGGACTGCCGGCACCTTCTGCCACAACCGGGGCGACTCGAGATGCTCGGTAGGGTCAGCGAGAGAGAGACCGTCTCCCACCAGGAACCTGTGAAACGAGCGAACGCAGGAGAGCTTCCGGGCCACCGTGGACGCAGCGGAACGCTTGCGGAGCCACAGGAGGAAATCCGTCACATGGTCCTGCCGGATTTCGCTCACCACCTCGATGTTCCGTCGGGACAGAAGGTCTGCATAGCTTCGCAAATCCGACTGGTAGGAACTGAGCGTGTTCGCGGACATACCCCTCTCCCCGGCAAGGTAGTCCAGGAAACGGTCAATCGCACGCGCCAGAGCAACTCCCGCGGCCGGTCGTGTCTCCTCTCTCGTCATTCCCTCCCGGCACATCCTCCCACCTCACTCGTCCTTTCTCATCGCCATCCTCAAGAACGGATTCTCCCTCTTCTCTCTCCCAATGGTTGTCGCAGGCCCATGTCCCGGATACACCTTCAGATTGTCATCCAGGGTCGCGATGCGCCGCGCCAGGGTATCGAACATGATTTCCTCGGATGCCCCCGGCAAATCGGTTCGCCCGATGGACAGGGCAAAAAGCGTGTCGCCGCTGAAGAGAACTTCCTCGTCAAGGAGGCCGATTCCGCCCGGCGTGTGGCCGGGGAGATGAAGGACCCGGAACGTCAGGGTCCCCAGCTCGACGGTGTCACCATCAGAGAGCAACCGATCCGCCTGCGGGGAGGGCTCACCACCCGGAATCCAGTCCAGGAGGCTGGATTCACGCGAAGTAATCATGGCCGCGTCCGCTTCGTGAACCAGAATCCTGCATCCCAGGGCCTTCTGGACCGCAGCGTTCGCTGCCATGTGGTCCGCATGCCCGTGGGTATTCAGGATCTGGACAACCCTCAAACCCGATGCCTCGATCATCGAGAGAATCCCATCAGGATCCCCTCCAGGATCGATCACCATTCCCTCCTTCGTTTCCGGACACCCGATCAGGTAGCAGTTGGTGATGACTGGTCCGACTTCCAGAGTATCGAGAAACATCCAGACTATCCCTCCAGTGCGAGACGCATTTGTCCCTGTTCCATCTCGATCAACCATCTCTTGATCCTGCGGCCGCCGACGTGGTACCCCGGACCGTCCGCTCCCACCACCCGATGGCACGGAACCAGAATCGCCAAAGGATTCTTGCGGAGGAAATCCAGGACCCGGCGCGTGCGTCGCGGGGTTCCGACCGCAGACGCCAGCTGCGCATAGGTCATCGTTTCACCATACGGGATCCCCCGCACCGCCCGGATCACGGACCTCTCCCAGACGGAGAAACCGGCGAGATCCAAGCGGACCGTGAACGTGGTGCGTGTCTCGCTCAAGTATTCCTGGAGCTGCCGCGTGGCGCTATTGAGTATCAGCCCCCCCCACACCAATTCTCTTCCCTTTCGACTCGGTGGGATTTCCGCAAGCGTCCGCTCCCGCCGCGTCACAAACCGCACCGAACGGACACCCCGGCCCGTCGCGAAGAGCCATATCTCTCCCAGAGGAGTCTCCAGAGAATCAAGACAGAGCGGCTTCATTTCGTTCCTTCTCCGTGCAGGTGGCCGTAAACCCGTCGTGCCATCTCGGGTCCGATACCGGGAACGGACTGGATCTGCCGGCGACCAGCCCCGGCGAGAGATCGCAGCGAACCGAAGTGCCGGATGAGCCGGCGGCGCCTGTCCGCACCGATTCCCGGGATGTCATCCAGGTTGGAGGCGTGCAGGGCCTTCTGACGCCGGCGGCGGTGGTGGGCAATGGCCACGCGGTGTGCCTCGTCCCGGATTCTCTCCAGCAAGCGTTTGGCGGGTGAACTGTCCGTCATCTCCACCGCAGCTGAGCGGCCCATCTGGAAAACCCTCTCCTCCCGTTTCGCCAGACCGATGACGGGGATACTCAGCTTGAGTCTCCGAAGTGCCTTCCCCGCAGCAGAGATCTGCCCCTTGCCACCATCGACGAGAATGAGATTCGGAAGCACCCCCCGCTCATCGACGACCCGGCCGTAGCGCCGGCCGACGACCTCTTCCATGGCGGCGAAATCGTCCCCCGCGCGTGCGGACCGGACGCGGAAGTTCCGGTAGCACCGTCTGAGGGGCTTCCCGTTCTCGAATACGACGAGCGAGGCAACTGTTTCCCGTCCACCCAGGTTGGACACATCGAATCCCTCAATCCGCACCGGAGCCGTATCCAGCCGCAGTGCCTCGCCAAGCGCCTCGATGCCCGTGTCCAGTCCCTGAGCGCTCGCTGCCACGTATTCCACCAGAAGGAGATCCGCATTCCGCACGGCAAGTCCCACCAGTCCCCGCTTCCGACCTCGTTGAGGCCGGACAACCGAAACTCGCCGCCCCCGCTTCTGCTCCAACCACTCCCCAATGGCCGCGGAGTCTTCCGGCGATTCCGGAACCAGAATCTCGGCAGGAATCTCCGTCGCGGAACCGTAGTGCAGCTTGAGAAACGTCGTGATCACTTCCGAAGACGGGGTACCCGAGCTCACAGACAGCGGATAGCTCTCCCGGCTCAGCAGCTTCCCATCCCGGATTCTGAGTATCAGTCCAACGGCCCGCGTGTCCATAACAGAAACGGCCACCACATCCCGGTCGCGGGCATCGGGCGAGAACACCTTCTGCCTCTCTGACACCTTCCGCAACGCGCGCAACTGATCCCGGATCCGCGCTGCCCGTTCAAAATCCAGCTTACTCCTGGCAGTCTTCATCTGGGTTTCAAGATCCGCGAAGATAACCTCCCGATTCCCTGAGAGGAAGCTGCAGAGGTTCCGGATCATCCGCCGGTACTCTTCCTGATCCACATCTCCCCTGCACGGGCCCACACACTGCTTGATTTCGTAGTTCAGGCACGGGCGCCCGGGGGCATGCCCGGGAAGGTCGAACCGGCATGTCCGCATGGGAAACACGTGCCGGAGTGTCTGCAACATCCGGCGCATCGCCCCGGCATCCGTATACGGCCCGAAGTAGCGGGAACCGTCTTTCGCCAATCTTCGTGTGGAGGACACGCGGGGAAACGCGTCCTGAAGAGTCACCTTGATGTAGGGATACTTCTTGTCGTCCCGCAGGTTGACGTTGTACCGCGGCCGGTGCTCCTTGATGAGGTGCAGCTCCAGGATCAGAGCTTCCACCTCGGAATCCGTGACGATGTACTCGAAATCGGAGATCCGTTCCCGCAGAGCCGCACCCTTGGGGTCCGTCTGCCCCCGTCCGAAGTAGGACCTGAGACGCGACCGGAGACGCTTCGCCTTCCCCACGTAGATGACCGCCCCGCCATCATCCCGCATGAGGTAGGCGCCCGGTTTCTGCGGGACCCGTCCTAGCTTCCGCGCGACTGATGTCCGATCGGTCATGTCCTGCCTATCCCTGTTCCGTCTTTGCCGTCCTTGAACGGAATGCGCCCGCGATCACTCCCAGTTCCTCGATTTTCAGCACCCGCGCCATCCCCCAGTAGACCATCAGGCCGGCCGCCACCGCAGTGCCCACCAACACCACCTGACCCCACAGGCTGGTCTGGTTAATCCAGCGCGGCGCAGCGGAAGCCGTCAGGGCGCAAACCACTCCCATTGCGGCGGACGCCAGCACGATTTTCCACACAGCGCCGAGAACATTCCAGCCATCCAGACTCCCCAGGCGCCGGCGGAGCAGCACCAGCAGGATTACGAGATTGCTGGCCGCCGCCAGCGATGTGGCCAGCGCCAGCCCATCCAGTCCCAGAGGACCCATCAGCAGAAGGTTGAGTCCCACATTTACCGCCATCGCCACCGCGCCCACGACCACGGGCGTCCGCGTGTCCTTGAGGGCGTAGAAAACCTGGTTGCTGCCCTTGACTCCTCCATAGGCGAAGAGACCGATGGAGTAAAAGAGCAGGGCCCCGGCGGTCATCGGCGTCGACCAGTCTGCAGTGAAAGCCCCATGCTCGTAGATCAAACGGACAATGGGAGTCCGCAAGATCATGAGACCCACGCTCGCCGGCACCAGGACAAAGAGAATCAGGCGGAAGCTGAAGGCGTAGGTCCTGATCAACTCGCGGAAGTCCTTCCTTGCGGCCATCCCCGAGAGGGTTGGAAGCGACGCTGAGGCTACGGCGATGCCGAACACACCCAGGGGCAGCAGCATCAGGCGGTTGGCAAGACGCAGGGCCGTCACCGAACCCTCCGGAAGCATCGTGGCAAGAAATGTGTCGACGAACATGTTGATCTGAACCACAGCCAGACCGAAGAACCCGGGAATCATCAGTCGACCCACCAGCTTCACACCGGGATCCCGGAAGTTGATCCTCGGGATTCCCAGGGCTCCGATCCGCCCCAGCTGGGGCAACTGCATTGCGAGTCCCAGAAGACCACCAATGAGAGCCCCTATGGCAAAGCCATAGATCCTGTCTTCCGGGCGGGGACCGAAAAAGGGGCTCAAGGCAAAGGCAGCGCCCACAAAGCAGAGATTCAGAACTGCCGGTGCAAGAGCGGGAACCGTGAACCGCCTGTGAGTGTTGAGGATCGCTCCGGCCAGCGCGGTAAGCCCCGCAAGAACAACAAAGGGGAACAACACCTTGGTCAGACGGATCGTCAGGTCCAATTTCTCCGGTAGACCGCGCCACCCGAAGGCGTAGCCTCTCACGATGGGCGAGGCAAAGAGGATACCGGCGAGAGCGATGGCTATCAACAGGACAATACTCACCCCGGTGAGCCGGAGACCAAGAACCTTCGCTTCCATCTCGCCCTTGCGGGTCAGCGTGTCGGCGTAGACCGGGACCACCGCCGCCTGCGCCGCTCCTTCTCCCACCACCCGCCTCAGGAGATTGGGGATCAGGAAAGCAACGTTGAACGCATCGGCCGCCATCCCGGTCCCGAACCACGCGGCGAAAATCACGTCCCGGCCCAGCCCCATGATCCGGGAGATCATTGTCGCTCCGCTGAACCGCGATGCAAATCTCGCAATATCGCGCGTTGCGTCTACCACACCGTTCTCCAGGGAGAAGGGTATCAGAACAAGTCCCTAGTCCGTAGTCCCTAGTCCAAGGAAAAGGGCATCATACCCTCACCCTACCCTCTCCCAGAGGGAGAGGGAAAAAACCGACCTTCTTCCTCTGCGTAATCTGCGGCTGAGGGT
>JAGLYR010000215.1 GCA_023132135.1 Candidatus Eiseniibacteriota bacterium
CTCGGTCGATCACCTCAAGCAGCTTTGACCCCTCCTGTGTTTCCCCTGTGGTCACTTCCACGTCCACCACAATCCCTGACTTGCTATCCACCACCATGTGCTGCTTATACGACGGTTGCAGCCTCTCTTTCTTGTTCTGCGTCGCCATCGAACAATCGGGATCCGTCGTGCTCCGCTTCTTCGGATACTTCGGGTGCTTCCTCGGACGGCCTCGCTTCCGCTTACCTTCCCCGCGCGTAATCTGGGGACATAACACCGATTTCTAGTCCCGCCGCTTCGGAGGCCGGCCAGCCTTGCCTTTCGTGAAGTCTCGACCGGTGAGCTTCTCCACCAGCTTGACGAATGAACCACCACCTGCGGGGCGGCCGGTTCGGGTTGCCTGGCAGATCACTTCCTCGGCTCCAAGGTCGTCCTGCAAAAGGAATTCCTTCCAATTCTGAACCAGCCCGCGTAGATGTCGGTCCGTTACCAGCTCGTCGGTACGCCTGTTGCCCACATGGTACTGAGCACTGGACCAGCGGTACCTCCACGGAACCCTCACCAAGCGCGCCTTCACAGGATTGCGCTCGATGTACCGCACCGCAGCAAGGAGATGCGGCTCATCCAGAACACAGGAACCAAAGCGCCCCTGGAACAGGTACCCCCGCACCCCTTCCCGGAAGTTCCTCATTCGAGTGTAGGCTTTGTGCGCATTCCCGATGGCTCTCGCCAGTCCATCTTCCGTGCTCGGAACCACCACGAGATGCACGTGGTTCGTCATCAAACACCATGACAGAACCTCCACCCCGAACCGCTCCGTCTCCTCACGCATGAATGCGAGGTACCGCCGGCGATCTTCGTCATCGCCGAAGATCGCCATCGACCGCACTCCACGCTGCGTCACGTGGTGCGGGTAGTCTGGCACTACAACACGAGCGATCCTTCCCATCCCTTCACCCTACTCCCACATCATACCGCAGTCCACCAAGAAATCGGTGTTATGTCCCCAGATTATGGGGATAGTATATCTGCAGGATCTTGACAGCGTCATCGACGATCGCCTTATGACAGCGTCGACTGTGGGACAGTGGCGGGGTGGCCGCGCCCGGGAAGTCTGTCTCAAAATGGAGAATAAGGCCGGGATCCGCTCCTCGAAACCCGTAGATACTCTGGGCATCGTCGCCCACGACGAATAGCCCGTCTCTTGAGGTGCGACTCAGGAGTTCTATCATCCTGAATTGGGCAGCGTTGATGTCCTGATACTCATCCACAAGCAGATGACTAGCTCGAGATTGATACAGAGCTAAGAGATCAGGATCTGCCTCCAGAACTCGGCAGGCAAACAAGACCTGATCGTCGTAGTCCAAGGCGTTGCACTTCGACATGATCTCCCAGTACTTCTCACACACTTTGCAGTCCGTGGAGTCTTCGTCCTGTCTGCAGTCCCCACGCTGTTTGCAGGTTGCTGCCGCGTCTGCATCTGCCTCGCTCAAGCCGCAGAGAAGCGCCGCGTCTCGATACAACAATCGCTTGGCCTTCTCATCCTGCAGCACTATGAGGTCGGTCTTCCGAAGCCTCAGCGAACGCGCCTTCTTCTTGACGAGTTGTAGCCCCAACGAGTGCATCGTCGAAATGCGCGGAACGTCTTTCCAATCAACTTGAAAGTGTCCGGTTGGGTTCACCAACTCCCAACGCATGTGTTGGCTGGCATCCCTCCCAAATGTCAGAACTGAATCACCCCGGGTATTCCGGAGTCTCCGTTACGTGAGTCCGGCCACGAGGGCCGGGGTCTCCTGCCTCTGATAGTACAGCTCCTCGAACTCCACTGGTGGGATGTCTCCGATCGGCTCGAGCAGCCGCCGGTTGTTAAACCAATCCACCCAGTCGAGGGTCCCGAACTCGACGTGATCCACGTTACGCCACGGTCCCAGCTGCCGAATCACCTCGGTTTTGTACAGGCCGATGATGGTCTCCGCAAGAGCGTTGTCGTAGGAGTCACCGACGCTGCCCACGGAAGGTTCGATGCCTGCCTCTGCCAGCCGCTCTGTGTACCGGATCGAGACGTACTGGACACCCCGGTCGCTGTGGTGCACGAGCCGGTCGGTGTCCGGACGGGCATAGAGAGCCTGTTCCAGCGCGTCAAGAGCCAGATCGCTACGCAGAGAGCGCGACGCTCGCCACCCCACGATCATCCGCGAGAATACGTCGATGACAAACGCCACGTATACGAAGCCGGCCCATGTCGCCACGTACGTCAGATCCGCCACCCACAGCTGGTTGGGATGGCTAGCCGTGAAGTCACGCTCGACCAAGTCCGCCGGCCGGGTCGCCGCCTCGTCGGGGATCGTTGTCCTGGGCTTTCGGCCCCGAATCACTCCCACAAGGCCCATCCGGCGCATCAAACGCTCCACCGTGCAGCGGGCCACCGTGA
>JAGLYR010000216.1 GCA_023132135.1 Candidatus Eiseniibacteriota bacterium
GTGTCCTGCTCCGTGATCGGAACGCCCAGCGCGCAGGAGAAGGTGCCGGCCGCCCCAGGGAACATCAGGTTGGCGTCCTCAACAGCCAGGGCCCAGCGCGGCGTATCCCGCAGAGTCAGGCTCTTCCGGCTGACCTCCTCATCGAGTGCGAGCGCGGGCGAGCCTTCAACAGGCGGCGGCGGAATCAGCGCCAGGCTGTTGGGAAGCGTCTCCGGCTGCAAGTACCCCGCCAGAATACCCGGATGTATCTCTGGCACGGCGGCGGGCGTACTCTGCCCTCCGGTAGTAGCGCAACTGGTGGTGATCGCAACACACGCGAGAACCAGTAGAATCGCACGCAGTGAAGTACTACGAGAACTACTTGTCATCTTCCCTCTCCTTTCCATGTTGCGGTCTCATCTCCCTTTCCCATACGTTGCGTGGTCATCAGACTGACAAACGCGGCCCACACCACGACGGTGAAGATCGACCTTGGGCTCGTGATCCTGGTTCTCTCCTTAGTCCCCGATGCTCTCGATATCCGGCAGCTCCCAGCTCCGCTCGAAGTAGGGTTCGGTCGGGGCATAGAGGCGCAGGTAGGTGAACCAACCCTTGCCGGGCACGGTGGGGATCCAGTTCTTCTCCTTGCCGGCAGGCGCGCTGGGTCCGAAGTAGATGTCTACGGAACCGTCGTCGTTCTCGATCAGATCCATGCGCGACGAGCGGTCTCCGATCTGCTGCTCGTTGTCGATCGGGCAACGGGTGTCTACATCATAGACCGTAACCGACCAGAACTCCTTCATTGGCGGGTTGGGTGGCACATGCAGACGATAGGATGTCCCTCCGTCAAGCCACCTCCCCTTACTGTCTTTGTAGGCGCCGAGGTATGCCTGGCCGACACCGGGCATTTGGGTGACCATGGCCCGATTTGTACCAATGGCTTCGTAGGTGTACGATGCCATCTCATCAAGCTGGTGGTAGTACTCTGTTTCATGGGTCCAGTGCCAGACCGTGAGATATTTCCAGTGTGTCTCCGGCCGGTACAGCACATCGTCAAACCGTTTCTCATATGTAGTCGCCTTTGCCATGGCTTCACCGACCAGCGCGGCTTCGATTAGGATCTCCTGCTGCCGTTCATTGGGCTCGAACGGCTTGCCCTTCTCAATGCCGAGGGGTTTCAGCATGGCCATCATCACCCGGTCATGTTCCTGAACGACCTCATTGTTGATGATGTCCGCCAGCCGCTCCCAATAAGCCATTCCACGAGGCTGCATGTGACTCCATATCCTGCTCCCGGCATCGACGAATCTCGTATCGGGAGGATCCTCCCTTTCAGCATAGGGGTAGAGCTGTAGGCTGCGGATCCAGGCCATGCCCTTCTCCATATCCGGGTCAAGGGCACGTACTCCAATAAAGAGATTCTGTGTTGGCATGTGGGCCACGAAGTAACCCTCGACGTCCGGCATGTCGCTGCCCGGCGGGAGGATGAGGTACTTCCCACCCTTACCCTGATCCTGTCCCATGGCGCCGATATCAACAATGGCCAGCTGCCAGAACGTACCC
>JAGLYR010000217.1 GCA_023132135.1 Candidatus Eiseniibacteriota bacterium
AGGCGTAAGACGTGAGGCGTGAGGCGTAAGACGTGAGGCGTGAGGCGTGAGGCGTGAGACGTAAGGCGTGAGGCGTGAGGATGGATCCCCGCGTGCGCGGGGATGACGGGCGAGAGCTCCGCGGGGATGACCGGTAGGAAGCGGTATGCATAAGGTAGGGTAGCCCGACGCGGGATCTGCGCAAGCTGGGCCTCTTTTGCGGAGTCGTGCGATATGAAGATAGCTCTTGTCAATGTTGCGCCGATCTGCTATATTGAACTATGAAGGGGTTGAGGTGGCATAGCGCAATCCAAAGAAGCGCTTGGGGTTAGCCTAATGACGGGAAGGAAAAGCTGGCGGTTCTTGAAAAAGAGTTGACAGTTTTGGTGAGTTTCTGCTATCTTTGGTAGTGGAACAGGGTGGTAGCGGATTTCTACGTGGGTCTTCCTTCCGGGAGGTGTGGCGATGTTGATGGCGATTTTCACGTGTATGGCTATCGCCTGCCATTTTGACATTTGGTATTAGGTCTCTGACCGTATCTGACTGATGGTGGAATATCAAACGGCGCTTCTACGCGAGGTGCCGTTTTTTTCTTTCCCCGCGCGTTCATCGGACTTCTCTTGCCAAGAGAACCTCAGATTGCGCACTGAGGGCAACAGTTCAACCACAGGTCTGCCGATATAGAAGCTGCAATACAGTGTCTCCGTATCCTGCAAGCCCGCGCGTCGGGGATCTCCAATGCAACTAGTACAGGCGAAGAAGTCCGTTGCGATTGTCGTCTCAGTCGGAGGACTTGCTATAGCAGCAATAGCCCTCGCTGTGAACCCGACGGTTTTTTTCTCACGCAGCAGCTTGATCTGGACTGCTCTCTTGCTCCTTCCAGTATCACTTCCCGTTAGAAGTGTCGGAACAGGACCATCATACACCGCGGCTTTGGCCACTTGTCTTGCGTGCCTCCTCTCAATGGGACTAACATTTACCGCCTGCTTGGTCGCTCTACAAGCAGCGGTGTTTGTGCTTGTGAATCGACATGCAGCCCCCCACTTGCGCTCGCCCGCAGCGGGCAGGCTAGCGTCCAAGAAACCTGGCATAGTATCGAGCTACCAGCAGATTCCCCCTAAGAAATTCCTCGGGAATTGGTCTTCGTTTTTCAATATTGGACAAAGGGTCCTCACAATCACGGCGGCGGGCGTGGTCCTCTACCTCAGTGGAACCGAGATCGAGGCAGTCAAGGATTCTACTGCACTACTCGCTATGGTCGTGTGGGTCGGGGCTGCAGCAGTCACATCTCTGACAGTGAGCTCGTGCATTGTCGCAGTTCCCCTGTCTGTGGATCTCGGCAGCACCATCAGATCGACATGGTGGAGAAGCTTCCGTTGGCTAATTCCGCAGCTGTTGTGGATCACTCTTGGCGCATTCGTGCTGGCGATACTGTATGCCCACCAGCTCTGGATCCCCTTTGCCATAGTCTACGCCTCCGAGCTCTGCGCGACGCGCCTTGGCGCCGCCATCATGCGCCTCCGAGCACTGCTGGCTCAAACGGTGGAGGTGCTGCGCACAATCCTGATCAAGACGGCTCCGCACTTGGAAGCGGAGACGAACCGGATCCAGGATCTGGCGGTGAAGCTGGCCGATGCGGTCCGGCTGAACCCATTCGAGCGAGCAGCGATGGCAAAGGCAATTCCCCTCCTGAACATGGGGTACGTCGGAGTCGAGAAGCATCTCCTTGTTGAGACACCGGAATGGGAAAAGGATGACCGCGAGCGAATGCAGGGGCATCCGATGCGTGGAGCCCGAATCCTGTCCAAGGCTCACCATCTCAAGGACGCCGCTCGTCTTGTTGCCATGCACCATGAGAGAATTGACGGGTCAGGATATCCGCGGGGCCTGGAGGGTCCCGAAATCCCGATGGGAGCCCGGATCCTGGGAACGGTGGAAGCCTACGTCGGAATGACCTCCGAGCGGCCGCACCGCGAACCCCTGACCGCGTCGGACGCGATCCGGGAACTCCACCGGGATCATCACGATTCCCGGGTGGTCACAGAACTGGCCCGGATCGAGGGATTGCCTTCCGAAATGCCTGCGGAGGCAACGTCCGCCACCTCCACGAAACCATCCCAATCGTGGTGGAGGGAGAAACGCCGTCAGCTGAGAGAACTCATCTACTATCCCCCGCCCCCCGACCTGAAGAAGCAGCCCACCCACAGCAGATGGGTGGCCCATGCCTTCTTTCTCCCCGCACCCATCCTGTTCATTGTGTTGTTCGCCACCTCGGCGGACACGCTGGCCCGGATCGATTCCCACGGGGCCCTCTGGCTGGCTCTGATCCTGGCCTCCGCCATCCTGGCGCCAGTTTTCCTGCGAAGAGGAGCCACGCTTTCCGCCGTCATGGGAAGTTTGGTCGCCGCCACGCTCCTCCTCCCTCCAGCGCAAGTCCTGGCCTACTGTCTTGTGGCCGGGACCATCCTCGGAGCGTGGGAAATTGGACGACGGCGGCTTCCGACTTCCGGTCCCTCGCTGGTGGCGGGCACTGTCGCAGCGACAACAGTCTACCATCTCCTGCAAGCGCAACCGGGAACACACATGCTGTTCGGATCTCCCTCCGGCCCTGTCTTCGCCATTCCCGCCATTGCGGCAGCGCTGGCCTTTGGAATCGCCGCAACAGGCACCGCCAGCATCCTTGAAGGAGCCACCCAACGCCTCACCCCCTCCCGGGTGATGATGGGCAGCTACCTTCCCTTCCTGCCCGAGACCCTTCTGTATCTCTTCGGCGGAATCGTGATGGCGGCCATGTACTCGCTTTTCGGCCCGGCCGGGGCCGCGCTGGCACTCATCTATCCGCTCCTCGACCTGCACTTCGATATCTGGCACCAGAACCAGCTCCAGAAGTCGTACACGGAGCTGCTGGAGGCGGAGGCAGCAGCAATCGATGAGAAGGATCCGTACACGCGCGGTCACTCCCAGAGGGTGTCGGAGTTCGCTGTCGCAGTCGCCCGAGAGATGCAACTCACCGAGGGGAAAGTGAATCTGGTCGAGGAAGGCGCATTCGAACACGACCTCGGCAAAATCGCGTGGGAAGGCGGGATGCTGATGCGACCGGACGTCCTGACCGACGACGAATACGGGCTGATGCTCAGGCATCCGGCGGAGGGAGCGGAAATCGCGGCGAAGATGGGCGCTCCGCAGGCAGTGATCGACATGATCTACCACCACCACGAACATCACGATGGGTCGGGTTTCCCGGAGGGGCTGGCAGCCGAGAAGGTTCCCCTGGGAGCACGCATCCTACACGTGGTGGATGCGTTTGACGCGATGACGTCCGGACGGCCGTACAAGGACGATGCGTCACCGGACGAGGCGGCAGGCGAGATCCGCCGGTGTGCGGGGACCGATTTCGATCCTGAGGTCGTCGCGGCCTTTGAACGCGCGTACCGCAAGGGGAGAATTGCTGCCGCCAATGGCAAGCCGCACACTGCCGACCGCGTACCTCTGCCCGCCCAAGAGTCCGCAGGTGTTCTTTCGTAGCCCGGTCCAAGGAAAAGAGCATTATACCCTCACCCTGCCCTCTCCCAGAGGGAGAGGGAAAAAACCGACTTTCTTGCTCTACGTAATCTGCGGCCAAGGGTTCGCTGTTCTCGCGCCCTCGCCCTGTCGCCCACTCTCGTCAGTCAGAGACGGCAACACTGTTGTTCTCCATCGATCACCGCCGTTGTAGCCTGGGTTATTCAG